>JBEGOB010000056.1:0-8821 GCA_041182265.1 Verrucomicrobiota bacterium
CCCACCAACTGCTCCACCCGAGCGAAGCTCCGGAATTTCATGTCATTGAGCTATTCGGCGCCAAACGCCCTGTAATCATCCCGTCCGCAAGCGTCGAGGATGCAAACAAACGCGTGCAGCAAAATTACGGCATCAGTCGCATGCTCAACCTAGAAGACTGAAATATGCCACGCGTCGGCATCGCCCTCGGCTCGAATCTCGGTGACCGCCTCGCAAATTTGCAGGCTGCTCGCATCCACTTGCAGCAAATTGCCACCCCTGGCACCCAGGTTCTCCACGCCTCGACCTACCAAACCGAACCCCTCTTGTGCCCTCCAAGTTCTCCCCTTTTCTACAATTCAGTCACTGAAATCAGCTACGCTGGAAACGCGCTCGACCTCCTATCACTGACCCAGGCAATCGAAAAAAAACTCGGGCGTCAAAGCGCATCGGAGCGCAACGCACCCCGGATGATCGACCTCGATTTGCTATATTTCGGCGATGAAATACTCGATTTTGACACGCTGATCCTGCCTCACCCACGCCTTGCTGAGCGCCGCTTTGTCCTCCAACCCTTGGTGGAAATTCGCCCATCGCTCATCCTCCCCGGCCATCGACAAACCATCTCCGAACTGCTCACTCAGATCTCAAACGAGCAACCCGAGCTGGTCGTCATTCCCGAAAATTCTGATCACTCCAATCCCAAATTGGGCTTGGGTGATGGGCTTCCCCTCAAGGTCCAATGATAGACATCCAGCAATTGCCGAGCCTTCGCATCCCATGTGTATCGTGAGCGCACATGCCGTTGCGCTAGCAGCCCCACAGCGTGAACCGCCTCTGGGTTCTCGGTCAGATCAGTCAACGCGATACGCATACCACGAATAATTTCATCCCGGCCCCCCATCGGTAAAACTCGGCCACATCCCTCCGGAATCAACTCCGCGGGCCCACCATAATCAAGCACGACCGGAACCAAACCAAGTGCCATCGCCTCTAAAACAACTCCACCGCCAAACTCACGCACACTAGGAAACGCAAAAATTTGCGCCCGGCTCAAATGCTCACGCACGCGCTCATGCGCAACCCAACCCGGAAATTCTACGACCTGTCCCAAATTCTCCTGCGCCACCTTCGCTTTGAGCTCGGACATCTGCGGCCCATCCCCAATGATTTCTAAAACAATTTTCCCACTCCGCAGCAATGGCAATGCCGACTCCAACAATAAGTCGGCCCCCTTATACGGCACCAAGCGCCCGAGAAACGCAACGCGCAACGGAGTCCCTTGCACCCACGGCTCCGGCTCAATGAAAACTTCAGGAAATCGCGCCGGATCTATCGCATTCTCAGGCAACCAAACCGCCTTCTTTTCTAACTCCACCTTACCAGCGGTCACTTCCCCATACGTATGGCGAGACGCTAAAACCAACGTCGATGTTAAAGCACGCGTCGCCCGCAAACCTGGCAAAACCCGGTAAAGATCCCGGAAATATCCTAACCACTCGCGCTCAGCCAGTCTCACGTGATCAAATCCAGCCGGCCAAGGAATCCCCCCGTTCAACGGCCCCAGAACCAAAGGAACGCCAATTTCATCCAACTTCCGCGCTAAATAACTCGGTGTTGTCGGACTCAGCGGTGTGATCCGGTGAACCAAATCAAAATCACCCCTCTCCAAACTTTTGGAAAAATGCTGCCACACTTTCCTCTCAAATAGCGGATAGGCAAGCGTCGTCAGAGCCGAGTGGATCGTCCATCCAAGACTGGTCCCACCCCGCAGAATCGTCGCAATGCGAAAGGCAATCCTCTGCGCGGGATTGGTAATCGCCGTGAAAAAACTCTCTGACACGCCGGCCTTGATCAGAGAATCACGGTTCCGACTCTCCGTCACCAAATGCGCATCACAAACCCGTCCCAATGCCTGGCTCAACGAATGCCCGATCAAGGCAACACTGGTTAAATCCGGGTTGGCCGCCTCTGCGATGATGAGTATTCGTAATTTTTTCATAAGATCTTCAACCTAACCCTAAGATCATCCTTCCGAACGCGAAATCCCACGCAATACCTTGCGTCCCAAAAAAACGAGTGGAGCCATGCAAGCCACAGCGCGCCAACCCAAATCCAGAAAGCCACTGTCTGCCGCTGCCGGCACACCCCATGCCAGACCTGCTAAAACGATACTAAAAACAGCCAGTGGCAACACCGTCCCCACCTGATGGTAGTGAAAATAGCTCTTCATCGACAATTTCAACTTTCCGACCGTCACCGGAACCACCCAGAACCACCCCACCAGCACCGTTGGAATCAAAGTTCCTAAAGCAACTCCCAAAACGCCCATTCGATAGGCTAGCACCACGCTCAAAGCCACATTAGCAAGAGCTTCCACCACGGAAATTCGCAGCAAGCGCTTTTCCTCACCACACATCATCAACACACGTTTGGCACAGCTGTTGGTGATCTGTGAGCTGTAAATCGCCAACAACAAGGCCTGACCGATCCACCACGTCTTTCGCGGCACAGTCTCCATCCCGGTCAACAGATGAATCAATGGCTCCAAATAAACCGCCGACAGCAAATAGGCTGGCGTCACCACCAGAAAGCTCAACTTGGAACTCCGTAACAGCAAGTTCCGCAATCCCGAGTCATCACCCCGCGCATGCAACGCAGCAGCAGCAGGCGAAAGGACCTGCTGAAGTTGCACACTGAACATGTTCAACATCTCGCCCATCTTAAATCCCGCCTGATAGATCGCCACAAACGCAACACCCAAAGTCAGGGAAATCACCAACTGGTCGCTCTTCGACATCAACATGTTGCTGAAGGTGATCAAATACGCAGTCAGTGAGAATCCCATCTGCATCTTCACCGCACTCCACTCAAACCCCTTCGGCGAAAATGAAACGCCCGGCAAGCGACGAATCGCAAACACAGCCGCGACTGTATTCGGTAAAATACTCGTCACCACACTGACCGCCATCAATGAGGCTAAACTCCAATCCGCCTTCAATCCCCAATACAAGAGAACGAAATTGATCACGGTCGTCACACTGAAAGTCCAATTCGCCAAATCAATCCGCTGCAAGCCTCGCAAAATCTCAGGAAATAGACCCAAGGGAAACATCACCGCCAAGCCCAAGAAAAACACCGTATAAGCCTTGCCGAACTCCACTTGGTCTTCAGGCAAGACACCCATCCGAACCATAAACGGCTCTCGCAGGCTTAGAAATAGAATCAACAACAGAACCGCCATCCCGACAAAAGTCCACAAAATCGTCGCCAACAATCGACTCAAGCCGACCATATCGCCCGTAGCCACTTTTTCCGCAACCGCCTTCTGCGCCGTAAAACCAAAACCAAAATCCAACAAAATGCCATAACCAAACAAGGACCATAACAAGGTCCAAAACCCAAACTGAGTCTCGGAAAACTGCTGAAACATCGTCCGAAATAAAATCAGACCCAACACAATTCTCACCACCACACCCAAGTAACCACTCAGGGTCGTCCTCCAAAATCTACGTTGCCATTCTTCCATAAGTCGATTTCAACCTCGCATTTTTGAAGCACCCAAAACATCCTGATAGACACGCACTGCATCCGCCGCATGCGCCGACCACGTGAAGCGTCCAGCCCACTCGATCCCCTGAATTTCACGCATTCGCCTCTCAGAATCATCCATTCCCGACAGACGCGCCATCGCCAACGCAATGGACTCGGAATCCAGCCCATCAAAAAGAATGCCCGCCGGCCCAGCAACCTCAGGCAAGCTGGTCGCATCCGCGCATGCAATCCGTGTTCCACACGCTTGTGATTCCAACAACGGGAGCCCAAAGCCTTCCATCAACGACGGAAAAACCAGAGCTTCCGCCGCCGCATACCACAAAGGCAAATCCGCATTCTCGACGAAACCTTCCAGCCGAATCCGCTCCCGCACCGAACTTGCTGCGACTGCCCGCTCAACAACTTCTGAGCCATGCCACGGCGCACCAGGAAGAATCAATTCCCCCTCAAAGCTACCGGACTTCACCAGCTTCTCAAACGCCTCAATCAAACGCACATGGTTTTTCGCAGGGTGCTCCAACCTCGCAACATAGAGGAAAAACGGTCGGTTCAAATTCTTCCGAACCCGGAAATCTTGCAGTGCTTCGCGCGTCGGCGGATGAAACATCTGATGATCAATCCCATTGGAAATGACGGTCACCCGCTCCTTTGGAACGCGCATCCACCGCACCACATCTTTCCCCGTCATCTCACTCACCGCAATGACGCGCTGCACCCGGCGTGCAATAACAGGAACGATCGTCCTGCCGAAAAATCCACGCGCAAAATCATACTTCTCTCTCAGAATAAACGGCGCGCAATCATGGATTGTCGCCACCTGCGGAATTTCACAGCACCACAGCATCCTCCGATAACTCGGAATATGCAGCACATCCATTCCCAGCCGACTGAGAATCCCATTCAAGGACGACTGATGCCATAGCAGATTTTTTAAACCTCCCGCCGCCGTCGCGGGAATGGAAATCCAACGATCATCCTCAATCCACGGAAACAATTCCCGATCTGAATCCAATCCTGCGATGAATAAATCAATCTCCGTGTGTTCACGGACCAAGGCTTCCGCCAGCGAAATCACATAGCGCCCAACTCCCGATCGCCCTCCCTGAATCATCCCTGCTGAAAGCAAAACCTTCACTCGGGCAGCGGTCCCTTCCACGGCGTCAAGATTTTATCCAAGCGCAATAGGGCAATGATCTCACTCACTGTCGCATTGGCACCAGATAGATACATGCCACCACCCCGTGCCTTCATCAGTTTCCAAACACGAATCAACCCTCCCACCGCACGACTGTCGATGAAGCCCACCTGCCTTAAATCCACCACCAGCGATTTCGCTTCACTGTCCTCTCCAATCACTGAATCAAACACTGACATCATTTCATCATGATACAGCGCATCCAACGAACGATTGAAGGAAACCCAAACCACGCCATCACGACTCGCCTTGCACGGCACAACTTCCTGAACGCTCTGCTCAGATAGCAACGCAAGCGCCGCAACCTCCGAATCTACGATCGTCAGAAATGATCCCATCTGCGCCGCGGAGATCGCTTTTTGAAAGGCAAGCGATGGATTGACAACGATCAAGGGCTGCCTAGCGGTCCGACAAGAACGCACCAACAAGGCCACGCGACCCAGTCCGGAACTGTCCATGAAACTCACTTGAGATCCATCCAACAAAACTGGAAACTCAATCACCCCCGGCACCTCCGCTTTTTCCAAGCCCGCTTGCCGCAACTCACCCGCCCACTCGATTCGGGTGACATGCACGATCTGCTCATCGACACTCGGCAGCAATGGCACTGTCATTTCCTCGATTTTTTCCCGCCTCCACTGGGCAAATGCCTGCCTCAACGAGGCTTTCAAAAGAAAAACAAAGTCTTTCCGATACCTCGCCACCAAGCGCGATGGACTGCTAGACATTCTCCAAAACCACTCCAAGCCCGACTTCCTCATCCACATCGGTGCGCGCTTTTGTTTGCCTGTGATAAAATCCAAGCTTGCCCCCACCCCAATGCTGAGCGGAATCCCCGCATCTTGATGATGAGCGAAGATCCAACGCTCCTGCTTGGGACACCCGAGACATGCCAGCAACAAGCTCGCACCACTCGCCCGCATTCTCTCACACAAACCTTCGTTATCCCACTCAATCACCGCTCCATGCGCCGGCGAATCCATACCCGCCACTTTCAAACCAGGATAGCGCGCCTCCACAATGACTTTCGCCTCCTCCAAGGTCGCTAAATCACTCCCAAAAAAGTAAACCGATCGCCGAGTTTCCGCACAAATCTCAAGCAACTTCGGAACCATGTCTGAACCCGCAACCCGCTCACGCAACGGATAGCCAAACAATCTCGACAACCACACCAACGGCATCCCGTCGCACACCACTCGATCCGCAAAAAATACAATCTTCTTCAAATCCTCGTCTTCATACGCCTGCGTCGTAAAATCCACATTCGCCGTCACCAGATAACGACTCACATTCCCTGCCATCGCTTCCCGGCAGTAGTCCAAGGTCTCTGTGAGCGTTAGATCGTGAAAGGGCAGACCTAGCAGCACGGTCATTGCGGGTTCTTGCATCATCTGATTCATGGACGGACTGAGTTCAATTGCTCCAAGCGTGTTGCCAGACGCCCACCAAGTGCGTCCCAAGTGTAAAGTTCAAGAATCCGTGCCCGTCCCGCATTCCCGTGGCGGCACCTCAATGCGGCATCCGCTGCATAACGCAACATCAGACCCGCAAACTGTTCCGGCGTATCTCCCAACAGCAAATGCTCCTCATGCACAAGCTCCAAGCCCTGCGCTCCTAAGCGGGTCGATACCACTGGATTTGCCATCGACAAACCCTCTGCAATCTTCAAGCGCGTTCCTCCACCGATCCTCAAAGGAACCATCTGCATCCACGCCTTCTGATAGTATGGACGCACATCCGGCACTTCTCCCTCGAAGTCCACACTCGCCAACTCCGCATAGCGTCGCACCTCAGCCGTCGGGTTTTTCCCCACTAAAATCACTCGAAAATCTGGACACTTCGCCAAAACCAAAGGATGAATCGCCTCAAAATACCACTTCAAACCATCGGTGTTCGGTGTGTAATCCAATGCCCCACAAAACAAAGCCGTCGGATGCGAAGTCGGCATCGCAGGCCATTCCTCTGCATTGAAAAAATCAACATTTGCGCCATTGGGCAGCACAAACACCCGCTCGCTTGGCCCGAGCTTATTTTCCAGAAATACCTGATCGTCCGGCCCGCAAACCACACTCAGTGCAAGCTCACGCCGGACCTCACGCTCAAGGCGCGCAATTTTCAAAAGATTCTCACGCGCCATCAACTTGCCTAATAATCCCTGCTTCAGCGTGGCCAACACCTCGGTTTGATACATCCAATCCACCCGACTCCGATCCATCACACGCCGTGGATGCGACGGAAACACCTCTTTCACATACGGCCACAGCACGAGGTCACAGAAATTCACCACCTCATAATCATGCCCCGCCGTAAACGCCTTAAATGCTTCCAACACCTCCTCCGACCACCAATGGCGCACAGAGACCGGCAATGGATGCCAAACCCGATCGGTCAAAAATGGTGCCCACGGCCCATGCTGAAACGGTTGAAAATGCACCCGATTGCAGAAACTCTGAAATCTCGAAAAATGTGCCGAATCTCCCGCTTCGGATGACAAACAGAATAAGTCCAACTCATATCGCCCACCCAAAGCTTCCGCCAAATGATAGACGCGTTGATAAGTCCCCCGCATCAGCGGATAGGGAACGTAGGGTAAAAAGATAAGTAAACGCTTCATAGGATCATGCGTAACAAGCCCACCATTTCGCATAGATTTCTTCCCAGGAGCCGGCCTTCTCCGGGGAAAACGCTGGCGACGGAAGAAAACGTCCCGCCTCCGCGACACCTCCCTCTGACAGACCGAGTAAACACGGCAGCGCACGCATCAACGCGCCTCGTGGATAGTCGATTACCGGGCGCAAATACCCACCCCGCTTGAGCCGATCTCTCAATGCCAAGGCCACATTCCGCAGCGTCGAAGTCCCGGCGATTAAACGCGACTCATCCAAATACTCCGCGAAATTGTCATAATCCCGCAACATACGCCTGCCCTCCGCCATCAAGTAAACACCCGCCCACGCCTCAACCAAACTTGCCGCCTCCACTTCCAACTCATCCCATGTCAGCCCATCAGAAAATGGCCGAAATTTAAACTCCACCCCCTCTGCATGCCACGCCTTCAAGCCAGCCAACTCATCAGGCAAAACCAAATTCAAAAGGCGCTCGCCACGCTCACGGCACTGCGGAGTGTAGAGGCCATGAATGCACAACCACGCGTCTCCCAAGGCCAATTTCAACTTTGCATGATTCCGAATCACAAAGGTCTTCGCCTCATCCTCCCACATCCGGCATCCGGAGAAATACATGCCACTTCCTCGGTTCCACAACAAACGCGTCGCCTCACCGACTGCAATCTTTGAAAAATCCAGCCCCCCTCGCATCCGCTCCAAAAATCCCGCATCACCCGCCACAACCACATGCCCAGCAACCAAATCCGCAAACATCATGGACCGACTCGCATCTCCAATCGAATCCGCCTTCAAACATTTGATCTCCACATCAATCCCCAACTCCGCACTCTCAATCCGCTCGATTTCGCGACACCATCCCTGCAAACTTGGATCCTCTGGCACAGGGTCAAACAAAAAATAATCGAGATCGTTCGAGAACTCTGGCTCGCCTCCACCCAACATCACACCACCTTCACCCCGCCCGTAGCCACCTCCTAGAACCAAGGCACCACGCCAGCCCTGCAGCACGAATGCGGCACCAACTCTGGAAAAGTGATCTTCCAAACGCCGCTCCAAAGCAGGATAGTATCCCTCAAAATATCGTGCGCTCATCACGGTTGTGCGATGTTTTAAACTCTCGCTTCCAAGTCGAAACTCCGATGCACATGCATCAACTCCAACAGGGTCAAAATCTTCGCGCCCACTCCCGTCAAACGCACCGGACGCCGCTCCGCAGGCAACAGTTTGTTCGCATGCAAAAACGCGCCCACGCCCGAACTGTCAATGAATTCCAACATCGTGCAGTCCACCTCAACAGGCCCGCGTGATGCCGCTAAGATCGGCGATGCCTGCTCTCGAAAATCCGCCGCTGTCAGACGATCCAAAGTATCGACCATCACTGTCATGACGACGGTGCCATCCGCTTCCGTTCTTGATTGAATCATAATATTTCTAATGGGGGGGCGATCAAAATCCGGGTTCTCGG
>JBEGOB010000057.1:0-42047 GCA_041182265.1 Verrucomicrobiota bacterium
CGGACGAAACGGAATTCCTCCTTCGTCTCATCGCTTGCGCTGGGATCGCCACTTTCAGATTTCTTTTGTGAGAGATATGCCTCCTTGATCACGCCTGCGCGGCCGCAGACGGAAATGCCAATGAGGCAGGTGGCAATGCCGCCCAAGGTGACCCAACCGGCTGCGGTGCGCAGGATTTCCCAGATTGAGCCATCGATTAGAGGTGGGATCAGCGTGCCGAAAGCTGCACAAAACCCGAGTGAGATCGCGAAGCCGAGCGACATGCCGAGGTAGCGCACACTGAGGCCAAAGGTGACCGAGCCGATCCCCCACAGAATGCCAAACATGAATGAAAGAGCGAGCGGTCGCGCGGGGGCCGCTAAGAGTACTGTCGCGAAACTCGGCACGGTGAGCGAGGCGACGATGAGCGGAACGACGACCCATGCGAAGATGCCGAGCGCTAGCCAATAGCTTTCCCACGCCCAACGTTGAACTTTCTTGGTTGGTGCGTAAAAGGCACCTGCGGCAAAACCGCCTAGCGCGTGAAATAAAAGTCCGAGTGCAACCATGGTTTATCTAATTTGACTGCTGTGAGTTAAGCACAGCGGCGTGAATGTTTGAATAGACAGAATGCTTTATCTTTTGCACAATTTGACCCATGGAAAATGCGCAGATTACCACGTGGTTTCGTTACCTTCCGGCCACGATGAAGTCGCGCGAATGGGGTTTTTACGTGCTCGATGCAGGCTACACTTTGATCCCGCCAGGTACGGTTTATCCTCCGGGTAAGCATCCTGATGACCATGCCTTCACTTGGGAGAATGGGCGCACTTTACCATCCTTTACCTTGGTCTATATCACCCGCGGCGAGGGATGCTTCGAGAGTGCCACGGCTGGCCCACAGCGGATCAAGGCTGGCGATGCATTTGTCGCGTTTCCTGGAGAGTGGCACCGGTATCGACCGGATCCGGGCACTGGCTGGGACGAATACTGGGTCGAGTTCGATGGAGACCACGCGCGACACATCATGGACCAGCGCGACCTATCAAAAAGCAAGCCTGTATTGACGGTGCGTCACCACGATTTAATCGTTAGATTATTCCTGGACATGACGGATTTGATCCGCCAAGGCCAGCCCGGCTTTGAGCACGTCATCGCGACGCAGGCCGCGCAGATTGTGGCTCGGATGTTGGCCGCGCACCGGCACCGCGAGGGAGATGACGATGAGGCAGCGCTCGTGCGCCGTGCGTGTGTGCGCATTCTCGAGCTGCAGGATCGTGAAATCGATTTCGAAGCACTCGCCTTCGAACTGGGCTTGAGCCAATCAGGTTTTCGCAAAAAATTTCGCCGAGTCACCGGAATGCCTCCGGGTCAATACCTTCAGCAACTTCGGCTGGACCGCGCCTGCGAGTGGCTGCGGCATGAGCGCTTAACAATTACAGAAATTGCAGCACAACTCGGTTACGAGAGTGTTTTTTACTTTTCTCGGCTTTTCAAACGCAAATTCGGAATGTCGCCGAGTGGGTATCGCAATGATATGCGCGAACCAAAAATAAAGAACTAATGCATCGTTTTGCTAGTTTGTGCACGTTTGATTTTAATAAGACTCTCTGAATTTATGATAAAATTGCTGCTCACTTTCTCACTTGTACTGCCACTTTGCGCCGCAGAGAAACAACATGACATCATCGTTTATGGCGGCACCTCGGGTGGCATCATCGCCGCCCTCCAAGCCGCCAAATCGGAGCGCTCCGTCGTGCTAGTTTCGCCCACGGCCTACCTTGGCGGACTCACCACCAGCGGCCTCGGCTGGACCGACCTTGGCAGCGACGCCATTCTCGGCGGGCTCAGCCGTGAATTCTACACGCGCGTTTATCAACACTATCAGAAACCAGATGCATGGAAATGGGAGGAGCGCGCGAAGTTTGGCAATCGGGGACAAGGCGTGCCGGCCCTGAATCCAAAATCCCAGCTTGCTTCGGTTTTCGAACCTTCTGTCACCACCGCCATCTTGAATGAAATGCTCAAGGAACATGGCATCACCGTCGTCACCGCCCGGCTCGATCTGAAAAACGGCGTGGCCATGGATGGGAAACGCATCCAAAAAATCCGCACCGAGGACGGCCGCGAATTCGCCGGGAAGATGTTCATCGATGCCACTTACGAGGGCGACCTACTCCCCGGTGCGGGGGTGAGCTTCACCGTCGGGCGCGAAGCGAATACCACCTACAACGAGACCATCAACGGTATCCAGGCCAAGCGCGCTTTAAAAAACCAACTGCCCGACGGGATCGACCCTTACATCAGTCGCGGCAATCCTAGCAGCGGACTGCTCCCCGGCGTGAACCCGGATGCAGGCGGCGAGGATGGCCAGGGTGACAAGCGCTTGCAGGCCTATTGCTTCCGCATGTGCCTCACTGATGTGCCAGCAAACCGCGTAAACATCGAAAAACCCGAGAGCTACGACGAAGCCACCTACGAGATCCTCTTCCGTGCCATCGAAGCGGGGCAGCATAGCAAGTTCACCAAATTTACCCTCATGCCGAACCGCAAAACCGACTCCAACAACGACAGCGGAATTTCCAACAATTTCATCGGTGCGAACTACGGCAAGGACTGGAACTGGACCACGCTCAACCATGACGAGCGTCTCGCCCTAGCAAAAAAGCACGAACACTGGCAACGCGGCCTCGTGTGGACACTTCAGAACCACCCGCGCGTGCCGGAAAACATCCGCAAACAGTATTCAAAATGGGGACTTCCCAAGGACGAGTTCACCGATAACAAGCACTGGCCGCATCAAATCTACGTCCGCGAGGCCCGACGCATGATCTCCGATTTCGTCATGACCGAGCATCATTGCACGCGCAAGCAAGCGGTGCCGGAATCCATCGGCCTAGCCGCCTACACCATGGATTCCCACGCGGTTCAGCGCTGCGTGAAAAACGGCATGGTCAAGAACGAGGGAGACGTGCAAGTCAGCATCCCCGGACCCTATCCAGTTTCCTACCGCGCCATCGTGCCGAAAAAAGGCGAGTGCGAAAACCTTCTCGTCACTTGGAGCCTGTCCGCCAGCCACATGGCCTTCGGTTCCATCCGCATGGAACCCGTCTTCATGATTCTTTCTCAAAGCGCCGCCACTGCGGCGGATATTGCCATGGATCATGGTGTCTCCGTGCAGGATGTGCCCTATGAGATTCTAAAAAAACGACTGCTAGAAGATGACCAGCGCCTGCAACCCTGACAATCCAGATGATTTGATCAGCAGACCCCAAAAAAGACTTTAAAATCATTTTGAGGACTATCAGCCCGCTCCATGGCAGAGCCGGGCTTATGAAACGCCTCGCCGCATTCCGAGCATCGGCACGCCGGAGTGACACTAAAAAGGCTTTGCGAGGCCAAGCCAAGCCGCACCGACCGCCGCAGAAATGCAGAGCCCCAGCACGACCGGAGCAGGTAGCAATTTACGCTTTGATAGAGCGGGAGCGACGCCGATAAAGAGCCATAAACCGAGCTTGATCATCCACCAGGACTGGCCCATCGGCGGCTTTTTGAGCATGGCAAAGCCCACAAGGAGGATCACAATCAGCGAAACTCCATGAAGAATGGAGGCGCTCTTTTTGGAAGATCCGCCGAGCATCACGGCTCCGAGTGAGGCGAAAAGGGCGATGACGCCCGCGATGTGCAATGTTTTGAGTAGGAAGGGGTCCATGGTGAATCGAGTTCTGCCGGAGTTTCACTGCATCCGCTTCAAGATCAAGGAACTTCGGCCTTGGGGCGGATCGGTGCTCAAAAAAGACGGGGAAGGATCTCAGCGATTTAACTGACGATTTTGCAGGTTTCAAAGACGATTGAGCGCTCTCTCCCACCCGCTCCGAAAGTCGCCAGAATTGCATTCGACTTTTTTCAATTCACCAAAGCTTGCAGTCGGGCCACAGTGGAGCCAGCTTTCCGCGTGCCCGAAACGATGGAAGCAGCGCGCCGCTGGAGCGGTTATGTGTGTCCGGATTGCCGGTTTGTGTTCCGTGTCCCGCGGGATCACGACGGGACGGGAATCGTTTGCCCGAGCTGCCGTAGAATGCTGAAAGTGCCGAAGGCTACAGACAGTCCGCCCCCTTTGATGGCTCCACTGCGCAAGGCAGAAGCGCAAGAACCGGCACCAGAGGAGGAGGAAAAACGCGTCAAAAAGCGGCGGCGCGGCAAGAAACACGCCGAGTCCCCGTCGTGGGAACATGAGTCTTCCGTTTCGGAAAGCGGTGAAAAAAAGCAGATGCGGCTCATGCTCATCGGGGGGGGCGCACTTTTCGCACTGATGGTCGCGGGCGTCTTAATTTTCCTGAATATGGGGGACGAGCCGCCACCGCCACCCACGGCCCAAGCCTCCGAACCAAGCGCCACAACTGCGGTCGAAGAAGCCGCCCCGCTTAAGCGCACGCGCCAAGAAATTTTAGCCGAATCCGAAGCCGTGGCAAAGTCATTCCTTGATGCGAAATCCATTGAAGAAATGCGCCTCTGGGTCCGCCCTAGCGACACCATCGAGGAGCGCATGCGCCGCTTCTATCCAGCGGGACAGATCACCTCAGAAGGGCTTTCGAAGCTCGAGCTTCGAGACGATTTGGATGCCCCTGAAGAAGCCGTTTTTGCCACCGTCAGAACCCGCAATCTTGACGACAAGGCCATCGTCCTCGTTCAAACTACGGACGGCCTCCGGGTTGACTGGGAAAGTTGGGTCGGTTGGTCGGAAATTTCTTGGCCGGAGCTAGCCATCAAAAAGCCCGTCACCCCCGTGGAATTCCGCGTCACTCTGACCAATGTGGATTACTACAACTTCGACTTCAGCGACGACGCGAAATGGCAATCCTTCCGCTTGGAATCCCCAGATCTTGAGCACGGCCTCTTTGGATATGTCGAAAAAGACTCCGCCTTGCACGATCAACTGCGTTTGGATGCCGACACGAAAAAGGCAGAAATGATCCTAAGCATCAAGTTCCCCGAAGCCGCGACATCATCCAATCAAGTGCTCATCGACCGCTTGATCGGCAAGGGCTGGGTGGAAGGACTGAAAGCCCCATGAGCCTCAACACCATCGACAAAGCGGAAGAGCTCAATCTCGACCCCACGGTTTACGGCACCTTCGCAGAAATCGGAGCTGGCCAGGAAACGGTAAACTATTTTTTCCGCGCTTCGGGCACTGCCGGCCTCGTCGCCAAGACCATTTCCGCCTACGACATGACCATGAGCGACGCGCTCTACGGGCAGTCTGGACGCTACGTTTCCGCCCAGCGACTCCATGCGATGATGGAGCACGAATACTCGATTTTACTCGAACGGCTTGGCCCAAAACGCGGCGAAGGCACCACATTCTTCTCCTTTTGCAACACCGTCCGCGCCCGTGGCTGGAAGGACAGTGGCGAGTGCCACGGCTGGCTTGGCGTCAGATTCCAAATGAAACCGGGAGACCCGCCATCAGAAATCGTCCTGCACCTCCGCCTGCTGGATGCGCGCACGATCGACCAGATGGAAGCGCTCGGCGTGGTCGGCGTGAATTTGATTTACTCGGCATTTCGCAATCGCGGGCATTTGCAAAAATTTGTCGAATCTCTGGTGGACAATCTTGCCGTCGGGCGAGTCGAGGTGGACTTGCTGAAATTCAGCGGAAACGGCTACGGATTTTTCGACAACCGCCTGTGCGCCTTGCAACTCGTCGAGAGCGGACTCACCGAGGCCACCATGTTTCTGCCGAGTGGCGAGGTCGTCCAACCAGCAGAAACGCTCTATCGGAAAGCCGTGCTTTTGCTGCGCGGCAGCTTCAATCCGGTGATGAACATCCACTTGAAAATGCTCGAAAACGCGCGGCTTGGCTTTGACGAGCCACTGTCCTTGGAGGCGCGTCAGTCGGCCATCGAGCTCTGTGAGATTTCCGTGCACAATCTGCTGCGTGACCGTGGCGTGGACCCGGTGGACTTCCTCGACCGCGCGGATGCGCTCCAGTCGCTTGGAAAAACCGTGCTTCTCTCGCGCTGCGCAGAGTTCCACCGCATCGCCGCATTTTTGCACCGTTACACCAGCGAGCCCGTCGGCATCGTGCTAAGCATCGGCCTGCTGAATGAACTCTTTAAACCCAAATGGTCGGACAATCTCGCGGGTGGATTGCTAGAATCCTTCGGCCGCCTCTTCAAAGCGGGAGTCACCCTGCATGTTTTCCCATGGAAAAACCGCAAAACCGGCGAGTTGGTGACGGCAGAGACGTTTCAAGCACCGGCAGACAGCCGCCATCTCTACGCGCACTTTCTAGCAAACGGTCGCATTCGAGGCATCCCCTATGCGGACGAACAAACGCTATCTTACACCGGTCGCGACGTGTGCCGCATGATCTGCGCGGGTGACGAGTCCTGGCAAGATTTTGTGCCCGAAGTCGCCTGGCCCATGGCGCGGCGTCACGCGGCGTTGTGATTGGGAAAAATCATTGCGCCAAAACATCAGCTCTCTCTATCTTTGCTGCTGGTGCGGTGGGAAGAGCGCTTCAGCAAATCAAACTTGGAGCCACAGTACATGCAGCGGAACGTCTGCGTCGCTAGAATCGACAGCACCGCCGTGACCCCATGGTTCAAGCTGAGAAATCGCTCGGCGCGCTCGTTCACCCGCGCCTGTGAATTCACCAGCGGCGTCCCCCGGCACAGCGGGCAGATCGCATCGCGCCGCTTCAGGTAAGAAATAATCCATGTCAACAGGGCGGCACCCACCGCGCCGCCGATCCAAATCACCGGGATTTTCTCAGGCTGCAAATAAGCCACCACAACGGTGACGAGCGCAGCCAGCGTCGCGAAATAATGCAGCAGTGCCAAACTTGCAGCCGACCGGAACCCGCGATTCGGGGGCATCGACCGCTCACGCAACATCCTCGACTTGTATTTCGTCTTAGGGTCTGGAGGCTTGGATTTGTTCACAACTCGTTGAGGGTCGATCATCCAAATCTGTTGAAATTTTGCAAAGCGTAAATCCCCCCTTCTTCAGATGATGTTGCATTCGGGAAGTTCAGAATGATTTCGGGCTTCCCTTTCAGCGCTCTTGACCGTGGCAGGCCGGGGTTTTACGAATTGGCCAATGACACCTCTCTACGAAGGCAAAGCCAAGCGACTCTGGGCCACGGAAAACCCTGATACGCTCCGCATGGAGTTCAAAAACGACGCAACCGCCTTCAATGGTGAAAAAAAGGCCAGCTTTGAAAACAAGGGCCGCCTGAACAACGAGATCAGCACTCTCATTTACGGGTTTCTTGAAAAAGAAGGCGTCCCCACTCACTTCGTCCGCCAAATTGACGAAACCAACGTCGAGGTCAAAAAAGTGGAAATTCTGATGGTCGAAGTGATCGTCCGGAATCTCTCCGCCGGCAGCTACTGCAAGCGCACCGGCATCGAGGAAGGCCGCGTATTTTCCCAGCCCGTCATCGAGTTTTCCTACAAAAGCGACGAACTCGGCGACCCACTCATCAACGACGACTATATCCGCGAAATGGGTCTGGCAACGCCTGATGATCTGGCACATCTGCGGAAATCCGCGCTCAAGGTGAACTCGATCCTCACCGACTTTTTCGCCAAATGCGGGCTCAAGCTCGTTGACTTCAAACTCGAGTTCGGCCGACTCACCTCGGACCCCTCGATCATCGTCCTCGCCGACGAGATCAGCCCGGATGGTTGCCGTTTGTGGGACTTAAAGACCGGTGAAAAAATGGACAAAGATCGGTTCCGCCGCGATCTCGGAAACGTCATGGAGGCCTACGAAGAAGTGCTTGGTCGCCTCAAAGCCAACGGCTGAATCACTTGTCCGTCGCCTTGGACGGCTTCGCGGCCGTCCGCTCGATGAACTCGATGATCATTCCCGCCACGTCTTTTTTCGACGATTGCTCGACGCCTTCCAAGCCCGGTGAGGAATTCACCTCCATCACCACCGGGCCATGGTTGGACCGCAGCAGGTCCACGCCAGCCAAGTTCAGCCCCATCGCCTTCGCCGCGCGGACGGCGACTGCGCGCTCGTCAGCCGTGATTTTCACCTTCTCCGCCGAGCCACCCCGGTGAAGATTTGAGCGGAATTCCCCCTCAGCTGCCTGCCGTTTCATCGAGGCAACGACCTTGCCACCGATGACGATGCAGCGGATGTCCGCGCCTTCCGCCTCTTTGATGAACTCTTGAACGAGGATATTCGCGTTCAAATCTTTGAAAGCCTCGATCACAGACTCAGCGGCATTGGTTGTTTCCGCAAGGACAACTCCCACACCTTGAGTGCCTTCCAGCAATTTAATCACCAACGGCGCGCCGCCACACATTTTGATCAGTTCGCGCGAAGCCTCCGTGTGGTGCGCGAATCCCGTGACCGGCAAGCCGATGCCACGCTTGGCTAAAATTTGCAAAGACCGCAGCTTGTCGCGCGAACGAGCGATCGCCACCGACTCATTGAGCGTGAAAACATTCATCATCTCGAACTGACGCACCACCGCATTGCCATAAAACGTATGCTTGGCAGCGATTCTAGGAATGATCGCGTCCGCCACCAGTTCCTCGCCATCCATGTAAATCCGGGGTTTGCGCGACGTGATATTCATGTAACAGCGCAAGTAGTCCACCACGCGCACCTCGTGGCCACGCAAAGTCGCCGCATTCACAAGGGCTGCGGTGCTGTAAAGCTTAGGATTCCGGGAAAGAATGAGAATTTTCATGAGGGGTGCGATGAGAGCGCCTTCGGAGAGAAATTGCGGCGTCTTCCAATAGGCAAGCCAAGTCCCGGTCAATCGCGAAAAGAAGTGCGTGACCAAAACGTCACAGCATCCCAGTGATTTTCAAGCAATCGTTGTGTTTTCGGCGTGACCGCAGACTACCTTCCGCCCAACTTGGCGACACCGAACCTTCAATTTATGGAAAACTTTGCCCCCTTCGAAACCAAAATGACCGCCGCCGGCATGGGAGATGCCGCCATCCGTGCTTTCCGCCGGAATTATGACGCGCTTCTGCGCAACGAAACGGGAATGATTCCCGAAGAGTCGATCTCCCCTGCGGAAGGCTTGCCATCTTTCGAATCCATTGCAGCCAAAGGTGTTGCAAATGCAGAATTGCTCTCACGCGCCGTCGTCATCAAACTCAACGGCGGCTTGGGAACTGGCATGGGGTTGCAGGGACCTAAAAGCCTGCTCTCCGTCCGCGAAGGCGTGAATTTCCTCGATTTGATGGTGCGCCAAATCCTCGAACTCCGGAAAACCAGCGGGGCCAAAGTGAGACTGCTGCTCATGAACAGCTTCAGCACCAGCGCAGAGACCTTGGCCGATTTGGAAAAATACCGGGCAGATGGATTGGCGGACGCTGCGGAAGTCGAGCTGATGCAACCCCAAATCCCGAAAATTGATGCGGGCACGCTGGGACCGGTCGAGTGGTCGGCCGATCCGAGCTTGGAGTGGTGCCCGCCGGGTCACGGGGATTTGTATCCCGCCTTGGTCGGCAGCGGTTGGCTCGACCGCTTGCTCGCGGAAGGTGTGCGCTATGCGTTTGTCTCAAATTCCGACAATCTTGGAGCCATTCTTGATCCGGCGATTTTGCAATATTTTGCGGATTCCGGCGCCCCCTTCCTCATGGAAGTCACGCGCCGCACCGCCGCAGATCGCAAAGGCGGTCACCTCGCCGTGAGAAATTCCGATGGCCGCCTGCTCCTGCGTGAGGTCGCCCAATGCCCGGATGAGGACGCTGATGCTTTTCAAGACATCAATCGCCACGGCTACTTTAACACCAACAGCTTGTGGCTCCGCTTGGATCTCCTCAAGGAGCAGCTTGCGGCAGACGCAGGCGTGCTTCCCTTGCCCATGATCCGGAATAATAAGACCGTGGACCCACGCGATAAAAACTCAAAACCCGTCGTCCAGTTGGAGATTGCCATGGGTGCCGCGATCGAGTGCTTCGAAGGTGCGGCCGCGATGGACGTGCCGCGCAGCCGCTTCGCCCCGGTGAAAACCACGGCGGATTTGCTCGCCCTTCGCTCGGATGCCTACGAGATCCGCGCCGATGGCCAAGTCCGGCTTGCCACCTCGCGCAACGGTGTGCCTCCCGTGATCTCTCTTTCCGACGATTACAAATTGGTCGATCAAATCGAGGCGCTTGGCGTGCCCAGCTTGATCGATTGCGCCTCCCTGAGAATTTCTGGCAGTGTGAAATTCCAGCCCGGCGTGATTCTGCGTGGTGACGTGAAAATTGAGAATGCTGGCACCACAACTCAAGAGGTTCCAAGCGGTGTCTATGAGAATGAAACCCTCGTCCTCCAAGCCTAACAAACCGGCATGTCGCCGGGACGCGATTTTCTGAGCGACCGCACTTGCCAACAGGTGTTTCACGGCCTAAATCCTCCGCCGACATGGCAAGTATCGGCACTCTCTCACTTCCTTCTAGCGGCTTTGACGCTGTAATTTTCGACTGTGACGGCACTTTGGTTGATTCCATGTCGGCGCATTTCGAGGCTTGGTGTGAGGCACTTGCGATCCATGGAGCTGGCGGAGTTTTCAAAGAAGACGTCTTTTTCGCCATGGGCGGCAGGCCGACGCTCGACATCGTCGTGGAGCTCAATGACGAGTATGATCTCAAACTTGACCCCGTTTCCGTGGCGCTTGCCAAGCGTGAGGCGTTCCTCAAGCGGCTTTCCTCGGTGACCTTGATCGACGAAGTCGCCGCCTTCGCTGAGTCCCTGCGTGGGAAAATGCCGCTGGCGATTGCCACGGGCGGCTCCCGCATGGTGATTGAGAAAACTCTGAAAATGGTCGGAATTTCCGATTGGTTTGACGAGGTCGTCACCGCAGAAGACGTCGCCGAGGGCAAGCCCGCCCCTGACATTTTCCTGAGAGCTGCAAAACTTCTTGGGGTCGATCCAGCGCGCTGTTTGGTGCTGGAAGACGCGCCGGCCGGCATCCTGTCCGCACAACGTGCCGGGATGCAAGTGGTCGCTGTCCCCTGCCCGCTCGCCTCGCCAAATCTTTGAGAAAAAAGAACGCCCCGTTCTTTAACCCACTGGATTTCAAGCGCGAATGCGTGCGCAGAGCTCGCCAAGTTCATCAATCGCTTGAACTGGATGCGTCGCTGAAACGCTGATTCTGAGTCGCGCCGTGCCGCGCGGCACCGTCGGATAACGGATGGCAGGCACCATGAAACCTGCCTGCTCAAGGGCGGCAGAAGCCGCGAGCGCCGCCTCATTGGTGCCAAGTTGCAGCGGGATAATCGGCGTCTGAGAGGGCGCAAGCCGAGCGATATTTTCCTGAAGGCGCGCGCGTAGGTCACGCCCTGCGCCGGAGCGGATCAGCGCCAGCGACGCAAGCCCGGCATGCGCCAATGCAGGCGGCGGAGCGGTGGAATAAATGAACGAGCGCGCACGATTCATCAGCCAATCAATCCAATCTCGGGAAGCGGCAAGGTAAGCGCCAGAAAGCCCGGCCGCCTTGCTCAGCGTGCCCATCTGAAAAGTCACCCGTCCCTGAAGTCCCTCTTGCTCAGCGAGTCCCATTCCGTGCTCGCCTAAAACGCCGAAGCCATGCGCCTCATCCAAGAGCAGCAGCGCCGCGTAGGATTCCGTGAGTTCGAGAATTTCGCGCAGCGGGCACACGTCCCCATCCATGCTGAAGACGGATTCCGTGGCGACGAGGATGCGTGCGGTGGGTGCCTTCGCGCGGGTGGATTCCAAAAGTGCCCGAAGTTTCCGCAAATCATTGTGTGGGAAAACTCGCAGCGTCGCGCCGGACAAGCGGGCACCATCGACGAGGCATGCGTGTGAAAGCTTATCGAGAAACACAAAATCCGATTTTCCGACGATGGCAGGCACGACGCCGAGCGCTGCGGCAAAGCCAGATGAAAACGTGAGTGCCGCTTCCGCCTGCTTCGCCTCGGCGAGTGCATTTTCCAACAAAACATGGGGCGGCAAAGTGCCCGCAACCAAGCGCGAGGCGGCAGAACCCGCACCAAAACGCTGCACGCCCTCGACGAGTGCAGCCTCAATTTCCGGGTGCCGGGCGAGGCCGAGGTAGTCGTTGGATGCGAAATTCCAGAGCTCGCGCCCTTCGCGGACGACTCGGGTGCCCGCCGCAGATTCCAAGGGACGCGGTGTCCGGAGCAAGCCGGCAGCCGCCAATTGGCGGAGGGAATCGGCAGGACTTTGCACGGGCATCAGCTTAGGACTGTGAGGCCGGCCGTTCGAGCGCCCAAGCCAACAATTTACTCGTGTCCGACCAAATATGCGGCGTGGTGGACTTGAGCACCACGACGATGACCGAGCGCCCGTTGAGCGAGCCGCTCGCCGCAAGACAACGCCCCGCCGCATTGGTGGTGCCAGTTTTCAAACCATCGCAATACGGCACGGTTTTCAACAAGCGGTTGGTGTTCGGGATCACCCGGCTCCGACCGTCATTGTAGCGGAATGTGAATGACTTGGTGGCTGCAAATGAGCGAATCAAGGGGCTGCGATAGGCTGCACGCGCCGCGATGGCGACGTCGCGCGCGGTCGAGTATTGGCCCGTCATCGGCAAACCGTTCGGGTTGATGAAATTGGAATTTCGCATGCCTAACGAAGCCGCTTTCCGGTTCATCAGATCGGCGAAGCCTTCTTGACTGCCTCCGACATCCCGGGCCAAGGCGCGTGCCACGTCGTTGGCGCTCTTGACGATGAGCACTTTAAGCAATTCACGGCGCGGATAGACGTCACCCGGCTTCAGGTAAAGTTTCGTTGGCTCACAGGCGAGGTCGGTGGGTTCGATCACGATGCCCTTGTCCACATTCCCGGCATCCAGGACGCAAAGCGCGGTGACTAACTTCTGCGTGCTGGCGACAGGGCGCGGTAAATCCGCGTTTTTCGCGTATAGGACACGGCCGCTGGCAACGTCGAGGACGATGGCACTCTCGCCCACGACTGCGGGCGGCGGCGTCTGCGGAATCGTCCCGACGCGGACAGGCGCGTCCGTCGCGATCCGGGCAGTTGGAATGCGCTGCGTGCGCGGCGGCGGATTTCCTCCACAAGAAGTGACCATCGCCGCAGTGAAGGCGAGGGCGAGGAGTTGGACGCAAAGGAGGCGTGACATGGGCTGGATCATTCGCATCGGCGGGCGGGCATCAAGCCGGGATTATCGGGGAATGAGGATGAGGAAATTTCGGACGGGTCGATTCCACGGAGATCGGCGGACGAGCGGGCCGCCGGAAATGGCGCTGGACACCCAAAGATCCGCCGAGCGCCCGCCGTCGAGATTCAGGGCATCGCGGACAGGCCAGCCAGCGGGATTTCCGGCAGAAAGTGCGTCGCCGAGCGCGGCCAGGCTGCATGGAGTGCTCCGCCCGATCCACCAGCGACTGCCGCCATCGGATAGAACGAGCATTCGCACGCTGATTTTTTGTCGTTCTAGCCCCCCGATGCTGCGCCCGTTTTCTCGCAGCATGGGCCCGGCTTGGATGAGCTGGCGCGACTGTCGCGCAGTGGCCCGGCCGAGATTTTCGCGCCGGGAAATCGCCACGTTTCCCGCCGTATCCTCGCGCCAAGCCCCACTGCCGAGGGAGGACGCGGCATTCCAAGCACCCGTCGATTTCCCGTGAGAAACCACCAATCCAAGCGGCTCACCCTCGGGCGTGAAAAATCCCGCATTGGCCGCAGCGAGCGCCCCGTGCGCACGAGCTACGGCGGCGGCATCCGCAAATTCAGTGCCGGGCCCGGACGCTTGATCCACGACGGTGAGACGGTGGATTTTTGTGTCGAAGGAGACGCCCTCAAAGGTGATGCCCGAGATCTCCACGGTCGTCAGTTCCGGCTTAAGTGGCGGGGTTTCAGGAGGCTTTACCACAAGCGCCGCGGGTGCAACTGGTATGGCGGCAGCGACTTGGAGTGGCCGCTTGACCGGTGCCGCAGGAAAACACGCTGCCATGGCAGCAAAAATCGGAGCCATCGGCCAAAATCGCATGCCGTTTGCTCGCATTTGGACGCGCGCTTGGCAAGCCCACCCAAATTCACAGAGGCCTGACACCGATGCCTAAAAGCGTCTGAAATCTCGGGGCCTCAGCCTCCCGATCCGCCACCACCGTCTCAATTTGGAGAAACCCAGCGCGCTCCAACATGCCCGCCAATTCGCTTTCCGCAAAACCCAGCCAGCGGTCGCCATAGAGTTCACGCGCCTCGTCGAAGTGATGCTGCAAAAGATCCAGCACGATCAAGCGCCCCCCAGGTTTCAAAATTCGGAATGCCGCGTCCACCGCCCTTTGCGGGTTCTCTGCGTGATGCAGTGCTTGGCTCAAAACGGCTAGATCCAAGCACGCGTCGTCGATCGGAGGCGCCTCGATGTCACCAATCCGGTATTCCAGATTCAGCAGGCCATTCTGCGTCGCAAGATTCTGCCCAAACTCCACCATCTTCGGGGAAAGATCCACGGCAATCACCTTCTTCGCACGCTGCGCAAGCAATTGCGCCAAAGTCCCCTCACCCGCGCCAAGATCTGCAACAACTTGATAATTAAGCACCTTGATCAAAGCTTCGGCCAAGGCTTTCCATGAGCGGCCCGGCACATAGTCCTTGCCGAAGCGCCCCGCGAGCTCGTCGAAATAAGCACGCGCCGTGTCCTTCCGCTTGCGCAACAGGTGCCGCAGCGCCGACTGGTCCGCCGCCACTTCCGGCACCTCCGCCGCTGCGAGTCGCGCAACTTCCATCAGATCCGCCGCCGCAGAACACGTGTAAATGTTGTTTTTTCCACTGCGCTCATCCGTCACCAAACCCTCCGTTTTCAAGAGTGAGAGCTGAGTCGAGATCCGGCTTTGGCCCATCCCTAAAATTTCCTGCAACTCGGCGACGGAGAGCGCCTGATCCGCCACCAAGAAGAGAATTCGCAGCCGTGTCGCATCGGAAAGGAGCTTCAGTGATTTCAGCATTGACGCCATGCGTGGGAGAATACATCAACGCATCACGATTTGACGATACGAAAATTCAAAAGCACATGAGCACCTTCATTTTCTCCTCCGAATCCGTTGGCGAGGGCCATCCGGACAAAGTCGCCGACACCATTTCGGACGCCATTCTTGACGCGTGCCTCCGGATTGATCCGAAAAGCCGTGTGGCTTGCGAAACCTTCGTCAAAAGCAACGTCGTCGTCGTGGGCGGTGAAATCAGCATTCCAAAAATCGGAAAGCAGACACCCATCGGGACCGTCATCAACATCGAGAACGTCATCCGTGAGGCCATCCGCGGCATTGGATACACCAACGACGACGATGTCTTCCACGCCGAAAAGATTTTCATCAACAACTACATCACGCCTCAATCACCCGACATCTCCCAAGGTGTGGACGCGAAGAAGGCGAATGGCAAAAAACACAATGAGCAGGGAGCCGGCGACCAAGGCATCATGTTCGGCTATGCCTGCAATGAAACGCCCGAGTTGATGCCGGCACCCATCATGTATGCGCACCGGTTGGGACGTGAGCTCACCCGCATCCGCAAGGCGGGGAAACTTGCCAAGTGGCTGCGCCCAGACGCGAAATCCCAAGTGGCCGTCGAGTATGTCAATGACAAGCCGACCCGCATTGTGAACGTGGTGATTTCCACTCAGCACTCCGCCGAGGTCGAACATGCGGTGATCGAGAAATTCTGCATCGAGCAAGTGATCAAGAAAGTCCTGCCGAAAAACATGCTTACCAAGGACACCGAGTATCACATCAATCCTACGGGAAATTTCGTCGTTGGCGGACCTCAGGGAGATACCGGTCTCACAGGTCGTAAGATCATCGTTGATAGTTATGGTGGCATGGGTCGTCATGGCGGCGGCGCTTTTTCCGGTAAGGATCCGTCAAAGGTCGATCGTTCCGCCGCTTACATGGGACGCTGGGTTGCGAAGAACGTCGTCGCTGCGGGCCTTGCCACGCGCTGCGAAATTCAGTTCGCCTATGCCATTGGTCATCCAGAACCGCTATCGATCCATATCGACACGTTCGGAACCGGTTCGGTTAGTGATGCGAAAATTCTTGCTGCGGTGACCAAGGTATTTTCCTTCAAGCCGGCAGAAATTGTCAAACAACTCAAGCTGCTGCGCCCGATTTACTCGAAGACGACCAATTACGGTCATTTCGGCAAGGATGATGCGGATCTCACTTGGGAAGCCACCGACAAGGTTGCGGCGCTTCAAAAAGCGATTGGTTAATTTACAAACGAACAAATACGAATATGAGCTTCACAGATTATAAAGTTAGAGACATCGGCCTAGCAGACTTCGGTCGCAAGGAAATTGAAATCGCCGAGCATGAAATGCCAGGTTTGATGGCCACTCGCGAGAAGTATGGCAAGGAGAAGCCGCTGCAAGGCGTGCGGGTGATGGGCTCGCTGCACATGACCATCCAGACAGCGGTTCTGATTGAAACTTTGGTGGATCTCGGCGCGGAAGTGCGCTGGGTTTCCTGCAACATTTTCTCGACTCAGGATCACGCGGCAGCCGCCATCGCAGCGCGCGAAATTCCCGTCTTCGCATGGAAGGGTGAGACGCTTGAGGAGTATTGGTGGTGCACTTGGAAAGCCCTCGTCAATCCACAAGGCCTTGGACCGCAACTCATCGTGGACGACGGCGGAGACGCCACTTTGCTTATCCACAAGGGCTATGAAATGGAGAATGGTTCGGATTGGATCGACTCCCCGTCCGAGAGCCATGAGGAAGCTGTCATCAAGGACTTGCTGCGCGACATCAAGGGCAAGCAACCCGGCATTTTCCACGAGATCGTGAAAGAGTGGAAGGGCGTTTCTGAGGAAACCACGACTGGTGTCCACCGCCTCTATCAAATGGCCAAGGCTGGCACCCTGCTGATCCCTGCGATCAATGTGAATGACTCGGTAACCAAGTCGAAGTTCGACAATCTTTACGGCTGCCGCGAGTCTCTGCTAGACGGCATCAAGCGCGCCACGGATGTGATGATTTCCGGCAAGGTTGGTGTGGTTTGCGGCTATGGCGACGTCGGCAAGGGTTGTGCCCAAGCGCTGCGTGGAGCGGGTGCACAAGTTGTGGTGACGGAAGTGGATCCGATTTGCGCCTTGCAGGCAGCGATGGAAGGCTTCCGCGTTCTAACGCTTGAGGATACTTTGGGCTGGGGCGATATTTACGTCACCACCACCGGAAATAAAGATATCATCCGCTTGGAGCATATGGAGTTGATGAAGGATCAGGCGATCGTTTGTAACATCGGCCACTTCGACAACGAGATCCAAATTGACAAGTTGAACAACGCTGCGGGCGTGGTGAGGAACAACATCAAGCCGCAAGTCGATAAATACACATTCCCGGCAGGCAACAGCATTTACATGTTGGCGGAAGGACGCTTGGTGAACCTCGGTTGCGGCACTGGACACCCAAGCTTCGTGATGTCGAACTCCTTCACCAACCAGACCCTCGCGCAGATCGACCTTTGGAAAAACAAGGACGTCTATCAAGCAGGCCAAGTGATGGTTTTGCCGAAAAGCCTAGATGAAGAAGTCGCCCGCCTCCACCTGGCCAAGGTCGGAGCCAAGCTGACCAAACTCACCCAAGCCCAAGCCGACTACATCGGCGTCTCGACAGAAGGCCCGTTCAAGGCCGAGCAATACCGCTACTGATCCGAATCACTTTCCCCCCTAAAGACCCGCGCCCGGGCCGCACTTCGCGGTTCCGGGCGTCTTTTTTTCTAAAAATGCTTGAAAAGATCCAGATGAAATGATCAAATGCTTCACGTGAAGCCCAAGCCCCTCAACTACTTCGACCTCCCTCCAATGGAGAGCTCCTACCTTCGTGAGCCAGAGGCCCCCTACCTCATTGAGAAAATTCGTGAAGGACTGCCGCTTGAGGAATTTCACCTGATGCGTGAGATCCTTGGCGTCACCGAGGAGCGCCTCGGCGGCATGCTCGGGCTGTCACGCGCCACACTCCACCGCCGCAAAAAAAGCGGGCGCTTGGACCGCGCAGAGTCTGACCGGCTCGTGCGGTATGCACGGCTTGTTTCCCGCGCCTCCGAGGCACTGGGCGGTGTGGATGGCGCGCGCTCATGGTTGCTGGCTCCAGCGCTGGCCTTTCATGGTGAGTGTCCACTGGATTACGCAGACACGGAAATGGGTGCCCGCGAGGTGGAGGCGCTGTTGGGGCGCTTGGAACATGGCGTTTTTTCCTGAGTCTCATGGCCCGCTATTATCGAATCGTGCAGGACCGCTGGGCAGCGACTGCGATGGATGGTGAGGGCGCGAGGCGCTTCGGTGGACGCTGGAATCCGCCGGGGGTCGCCGCTGTCTATCTGGCAGGCTCGCGAGCTTTGGCGGCGTTGGAAATCTTGGTGCATGCGCCACGCGAGGCGCTTTTGCTGGAGTGGAAGATCCTAGAAATCGAGATCCCGGACGAGTGGATCGAGGAAATTCCGCGCAGCGTGCTCCCGGCGACTTGGCGCGAGCAGCCGTCATCTCCGGCGGCACAGAATTTTGGCGGTCGCTGGCTGCTGAGCCGGCGCGCGCTCGCCTTGCGCGTGCCGAGCGCGATCATCCCGGAAGAGTTTTCCATTTTGCTCAATGTGACGCATCGCCAGATGCAGGATCTTAAGCCGGGAAATCCCGAGGCGTTCAGCTTTGATCCTCGCCTGGCTGTTTGATTTGGTAGCTTCCGAGCTGGCGGCGCGGACCGAGAAGGTGCGCGCCTTGTGGATCGATGAGGAAATAGCCGGAGAGCGCACGACGGCCGAGGAGCATGGGACAACGCATGTCTGAGCGATTGGCGAGACTGACGAGAATTTTCCATCGGAGGCCACCGGGCAGGATGGCGGTGGTCTCGATGAAGACGCGCTTTTTAGCCTTACCCGTCGAGCTGCGGACGCGGGCGATTCTGGCGACTGCGGCCGTGCATGGAATCGCTTGGTTGTAATGATTCACGGAGGTGAAACTCACGCTTGTTTCATCCTCGGAAAGCGCGACGTCGAGGGCGTGGATGCTTGAACTGCGTGCGCCCGTGTCAATTTTCGCGTTGAGCGGATAGACGCCCAAGTCTGGCAGGGCGATCCATTCCCGCCTGCCGATGACGAGGCGCGGTGCTTCTGGCCCGCGCGTGGGAAGCCCGAGCTGGCGGGCAAGGTCCTTGGATCTGGCATCGATGCGCGAGGGAACGGCCTGGTAGCTGCGAGGCATGAGGTGGCTTGAGGTTTTTTCTAGTCCGAGGGGCTGAGAAGTGAGGCCGCCATGGCGCGTGCCTGCTCACCTCCGCCGCCAAGCATGCGGACCAGTTCTTGGATGCGTGTCTCGCCGCTGACGGGGAAAAGCCGCGAGCGGGTGCGCCCGCCGGAGACTTCCTTTTCAACCACGAAATGATGGGCCGCCGTGGCGGCAACTTGCGGGAAGTGGGTGATGGCGACGACTTGGTGACGGGTGCCGAGCGCGGCCATTTTCCGCCCCACGGCGCGCGCAACTTCACCGCCGACGTTCGCGTCGATCTCGTCGAAGACCATGAGCGGCGTAGAATCTTGGTTCGCCAATGCCGACTTCACGGCGAGCATGACGCGACTGATTTCACCCGACGAGGCGATTTGGCGAAGTGGTAGAAGTGGCTCGCCTGGATTGGGACCGAACTGAAACTCAATTCCTTCCAAACCTTGTGGGCCGGGATCGGCCAGCGGGTGAAGCGGTGCCTCAAAGGAGGATTGCTTGAAGCCAAGATCCTTGAGTTGGCTGGCGATTTCCTTGGCAAGCTTGGGCGCAGCTTTGCGGCGGGCGGCGCTGAGTGACTTGCCGCCGCTGTCGAGCGAGGCGCGGCAGGTGGCGAGCTCGCGCTCGAGGGTTTCGAGCTTTTCCCCGCGGTTTTCGATGGTGTCGAGGCGGGCGGCGGCGGCATCCCGGCGCGCCATGACATCGGCGAGGCCCGGGCCATATTTCCGCTTGAGGGATTCGAGTAAATTGACGCGCTCTTCGAGATTGGCGGCTTCTGCGGGATCGATGTCGAGCTCGTCCACGTAGTCGGCGAGGTTGCTTTCCAGATCTTGGAGTTCGAGGCAGGCGGTCTCCAGCGAGGCGGTGCGCTCGCGGATGGAAGGATCGAGCTTTTCCAAGTCGCGGACGAGGCGTTGGACTTCCGTGAGACGTTCGAGAATTCCGTCGTCGCCGCTCAATGCGGTGGTGGCGGCGGCGGCGTTTTCCACGAGGCGGGATGCGTTGGAAGCGCGCCGCCAGCGGTCGTCAAGGTCGTGCTCGTCCTCGGGCTTGAGTTGCGCGCCGTCGATTTCCTGAAGTTGGTAGCGGAGGAGCTCGAGTTCCTGTTCGCTGGCATTTTCCGCGTGGCGGATTTCTTCAAGTTCGGCAGCCTTGGTGCGCCAGGCGCGGTAAGCTTCGCGGTAGTGCGCGACGGCAGAATCCGCGCCGGCGTATGCGTCGAGCATGGCGAGTTGGCGCTCGGTGGAGAGGAGAGATTGGTGGTCGTGCGGGCCGTGGAGGTCCACGAGGTGCTCGCCGAGACGCTTGAGGAGGACGAGCGTGACGGGTGAGTCGTTGATGAATTGGCGGTTGGCGGATTGGCCGATGACGCGGCGGATGATGAGTTGGGTGTCATCGCAAGGAGGGAGGCCGCCGTCTTCAAGGATCGAGTTGATTTCGCCCGGATCACGAAGTTCGAAAACGGCCTCGACGGAGCAATGGTCCTCGCCCGTGCGGATGAGGGATTTTTCCGCGCGCTCGCCGAGGACGAGTTTCAGCGCGCCGACGATGACGGACTTGCCGGCGCCGGTCTCGCCGGTGACGCTGATCAGTCCGGAGCCAAGCTCCCATGCGAGTTCGTCGACCAAGGCGAGATTGCGGATTTTTAAGAGAGTGAGCATGCGGTTTGCAGAACGTGTGGATGATGCACGTCCTCTGGCAGGACGCAATCGTCGGATTGATTTCCGCAGATGAATGCCTGCCGGGCGAGGATGAGATTTTCCAAATCCGGTGTAAAGGTTGCGGGCTGGGGCCGCAGATGTGTAAGGTGGCTGCGTGGCGGACTTTTCCTTAACATTTCTTGGGACTGGGACTTCGGTGGGAGTTCCGGTGATCGGTTGCTGCTGTGAAGTTTGCACCTCGGAGGAACCACGGAACAAGCGCCTGCGGTCCTCGGTGGTGGTAAAAATCGGTGGGCGGACCTTGTTGGTGGACACCGGGCCGGATTTGCGGGCGCAGGCGCTGCGTGAGGGGCTCAAGGCAGTGGATGCCGTGATTTACACACACGCGCATTTGGACCACGTCGCTGGGTTTGATGAATTACGCGCCTTTTGTTGGAGGCGCGAGGAGGCCTTGCCGCTGCATGCGACGCAGGGCTGCATGGAGACGCTGATGAATATGTATGGCTGGGCGTTTTTCCCAAAACGCGTGGTGGAAGGCTATGTCAGGCCAGACGCGAGGCTCATCGAAGGGCCGTTTTTCTATGGAGATCTCAAAGTGACGCCCCTGCCTGTGGAACATGGCAATGTGGAAACTTGCGGGTATCTTTTTGAGCATCCGGAATCACGCAGCACCGCCTATATTCCAGACGTGAAGCGGATTCCAGAAACGACGATGGATTTGATCCGCGATGTGGAAATTTTGATCGTGGATGCGCTGCGCCCGGCAGTGCACCCGACGCATTTCTCGCTGGAGGAAGCACTGGATGCGGCGAAGGAAGCGCGAGCGCGCGAGGTCTGGCTGACTCACTTGAGCCACGACTACCATGCTGGAGCAGCGAAGCACGAGCTACCAGCGGGGGTGAAGATGGCTTGGGACGGCCTGCAGATTTCGCTCTCCGCTGCTCCCAGTCTTGCATGATTCCAACATCTGGGCATGCTCGCGGGCATGAAGAAATTTGCGCTCGTTTTGCTCATGCTCGCCGGGCTCCCCTCGGCAGTGAGCGCGGCCATTTCACCCGAGTCGGTGGCTGTGCTTTACAATTCCGCGGTGCCTGAGTCGGTGAAGTTGGCGGAGATTTACCGAGTGGCGCGCGGCATTCCGCAAGAAAATCTCATTCCGCTTGAGATGCCGCTAACGGCCGATATTTCGCGGAGAGACTACGAGTCGTTCATTCAAATTCCGCTGCGAGACGCATTCGACCAGCGCGGGTTTTGGAAGCGCGAGAAGGATCGCAATGGCTTGATTCTCCCCGTCGTCAACCGAATCCGGGTCTTGGTGACGATGCGTGGGGTGCCGCTAAGAATTCAAGCGACCCCGAAGCCGAAGCCTGTGGAAGGCGAGCCGAAACCAAACGACCCAGTGGCCGGGCATGACGAGGCCTCGGTGGACTCGGAGTTGGCCATGTTCGGCGCAGAGGGATTGCCAATCGATGGCGTGCTACAAAACAAATTTCACCTCAGTGAGAAGTCGATTTCCAAGGAACAACTTCCGTATTTGGTCCTGACCGCGAGAATCGATGCACCCCGCATGACGATTTGTGAACGGATGATCCGCGACGCCGTGGAGGCCGAAAAGACCGGACTTTGGGGGCGGGCCTACGTGGATATTGCGAACAAGTTTCCGCAGGGTGACCAGTGGCTTGAGGGCGTGGTGCTCAAAAATGCTGAAATGGGCATCCCCACGGTGGTGGACCGCTTCAATGAGACGCTTCCGAAAAATTATCCGATGACCGATGCCTCACTCTATTACGGTTGGTATGAATGGAGCGTGAATGGCCCGTTTCTCAACCCACGCTTCAAATTCCGCAAGGGAGCGGTGGCGATGCATCTCCACTCATTCAGTGCGGAACAACTCACGGATGGCCGGAAAAACTGGAGTGGCGCGCTGTTGGAACGAGGTGCCGCAGTCACCATCGGGAATGTCTATGAGCCTTATTTGCACCTGACTCACGATTTCAAAATTCTCCATGAGCGCCTGCTCGCCGGATTCACTTGGGTGGAAGCCTGTTGGATGGCGATGCCGGTCACTTCGTGGCAAGGAGTTGTCTTAGGAGATCCGCTTTACCGCCCCTTTGGCCATCTCAAGGGCAGCGGAGATTTGCAAGATACCGACACCGAATTCCGGGCGCTGCGAGCCGCCGCCGTTCAGTGGAAAACAAGCCAGCGCGAGCGCGAACGCCAAGTCGAGGCCGCATCCGGTCGCATGCGAAGCGGCACCATGGCGGAATTCATCGGACTGACCGCACTGGAGCGCCGGGACCGACTTAGCGCCGCAAATTGGTTCCGCACCGCCAAGCTCTATTTCGCAAATACAGAGGACAAGCTGCGACAGGATTTCCACCTGATCGCCCTCGAACGCATGGTCGGACGCAAAGATCTTGCCATCAAAAGCTTGCGCGAGGCACAAATCCGCTACGGCCCGATCTCCGAGGCAGATGGACTGAAGGCATGGCTGGAAATCGTCGATCCCCCGCCGCCGCCACCGAAAGATCCAAACGCTCCCGCCACCCCACCTGCCGGAAAAAATCCTTGAAGCGCACTGCTTAAAAATGACTTACAGCTTTTTGCTAGAATCCGTTTGGCACCCACCCCTCGCCTTTGCCGAGATATCTGGCGGGAAATTGCCCTCTGAACTTGAACTCCAAGCCCTTTGGTTCGCAGGTGCCTTTGGCCGAAGTTTCCGCACAAACTTGGGGAAATCCGTGCAAATCGTCCAATTTGGGGAATGGAACCGCGGGGCCGGGCCAGATTTCATCCAGGCTGCCGTGGAAATCGACGGAGAATTGCGGACGGGGCCGCTTGAACTCGACCCTTCCGCTGGGGACTGGGAGGCGCACGGCCACTCGGAAAATCCAGCGTTTCGCGATGTCATCTTGCACGTCGTTTTCCGCTCAGACTCGCGCCGGATCTTCACACGTTCCTGCGACCACACCGAGATCCCGCAGGTGGTCATCACGGAAACGCAGATTTCGGATGCTCTCAGCCGCCCTCAGCGCGAAGTGGCCATCGCCCACCCCGGCCGCTGTGTGAATCCACTCAAACACCTTCCTGTCGGCGCGATCGACCGGCTATTGAATGAAGCTGCAAATTTCCGAGCCGCCACAAAAGCCGCTCGCTGGCTGCGGACTGCGGATGCACACGGAAGTGACGCTGCATTATTCCAGGCGACGGCGGAAACGCTCGGCTATCGTGGAAATTCTCTCCCCATGCGCCTCCTCGCCCAGCGCGCGCCACTTTCCCTCCTCAGATCCGAGGGAGATGCCGCCGAAGCCATCCTTTTCGGAACCGCCGGATTCCTATCCGCCGACTTGCACGAAAAAGCACCCGCAGACACCCGCGATTACCTCCGCGGATTGTGGGACACATGGTGGAAAAATCGCGCCCGCTTCGAAGCCACGGGCGACCGCATCATCCCGTGGAAAACCCATGGCCAGCGCCCAGCAAATCACCCGCACCGGCGGACCGGAGCTCTGGCCGCACTGATCAAAGAATGGCCACGCTACCGCAGACTCGCCTTGGCACGACCCTTTGCCGTGAAGCCGCTGGTGGATTTCCTACAATCCTTAGAGCATGAGTTCTGGTCATTCCGCCACACCCTCACCTCAGCCCCCTCGGCACAGCGTGTTGCGCTATTTGGCCGTGCGCAGGCGCTGGAATTGGTCGCCAACCACTTGGCACCGCTGGCCATGCATGAAAATGGCATGACCTTTCAATCCTATTTCAAACTCCGCAATTCAGCACCCAACGACAAAGTGAAACGCTGCTCATTGCGCCTATTCGGCTCATCCAAAGCGGCACAGCCATGGATCCGCCGGGTCTGCCATCACCAAGCCTTGATGCAAATTTATCAAGATTTCTGTCTCGAGGATTTCTCAGACTGCCAAGATTGCCCATTCCCCGAACAACTCGCCCAATGGAGGTAAATTCCCGATGATGAAAATCCATCTCAATGGAAGTCCACACCCGCTCGACTCCGAACTTTCGCTCGCAGAACTCTTGGATCGCATCGGCCTCGGCGGGAAGCCGGTGATCGTCGAGCTCGATGAACTTGCCGTATTCCCCCGCGATTATGCGCAGGTCCGCATTCAAGACGGCGCAAAAATCGAGGTGGTCACCCTCGCCGCCGGAGGATGAATTGGAAAATTGCCGCAGGGATTGATCGAACGAGCGTTCGTTTTGCATTTCTTTTTCATCCCGACAGGTATTTTTCCCTTGCCACAAGCGGGGCTAGAATCCCATCGTCCGCCCGCGTCCGAAAGGAGCGAAAATCCGGCGTAGCTCAGCGGCAGAGCGGGTGACTGTTAATCACTAGGTCCTTGGTTCGATCCCAAGCGCCGGAGCCATTTTAAAACGTTTTCATCACGAAGTTCCCATGCATTTGCGCTGAGGCACTTGTCAATCGAGCATGAGGTTCTCCGATCACGCCGCTGCGTCATTCTGAGACAGCACGCAAAGGCCAAAACCGCACAAGTTGTTGTGCGGGCAAGATTGGGCAGCGACATCACGGGGCCCACAGACGGATAGAACTCGGGCGAATTTAAATTCCCGAGAGAGCCTTCTCAAACACAGTCAAGGTGTCATCCAAATCTGCCTCGGTGTGGGCCAAAGAAATAAATCCCGTTTCATAAGGCGATGGCGCCAAATAGACTCCCTGATCCAAGCACGACCAGAAGAACTTTTTGAAAAACTCCAAATCCTGCTTCATCACATCATCGACATTGTGGATTTCCCGATCCGTAAAAAAGAGGCAGAACATCGAGCCAACCCGGTTAAAACGGTATGGAACTCCCTTTTCATCAAGCAGTTGTCGCACACCTCTCTCGAAATGCCCGCCGAGTGCATCCAAGCGTGCGTAGCCGGAATGCGCATTCAATTCACGGAGCTGCGCCAAGCCCGCCGCCATCGCCAGCGGATTGCCGCTGAGCGTGCCAGCCTGATAGACCGGGCCGAGTGGTGCCAAGAAATCCATCACATCCGCCCGCCCGCCAAAGGCCCCCACTGGCAAACCACCGCCTATCACTTTGCCAAAGCAACTCAGATCCGGCGTCAAATTCTCCAACCCCTGCACCCCCGCTTTGCCCAAGCGGAAACCTGTCATGACCTCGTCGAAAATTAACAATGCACCATACTTCTTCGTGATGGATGACAACAGCGCGAGATAGCCCGGCTTCGGAAAAACCAGGCCCGCATTCGCCGGATAGGACTCGACGATGATCGCTGCAATCTCCTCACCACGCGCCGCAAAAAGCGCCTCCAAGGCCTCGACGTCATTGTAGGGCAGCACAATCGTTTTCTCCGCAAATGCCTTAGGCACGCCTGCAGAATCCGGCTCACCATGCGTGAGAGCGCCCGAGCCCGCAGCCACCAACAACGAGTCACTGTGACCGTGGTAGCAACCGTTGAACTTCACAATGCAATCGCGCCCAGTGAAGCCGCGCGCCAAGCGAATGGCCGACATGGTCGCCTCAGTCCCGGAATTGCACATCCGCACCTTCTCCACGGATGGCACCCAATCACAAACGGTCCGCGCCATTTCCACTTCAAACATGTTTGGAATGCCAAAGGAAATTCCACTCTTCGCCACCTCGTGAATCGTGTTGGTGATCACAATCGGCGCATGCCCCAAAATATTCGGACCCCACGAGCCGATGTAGTCAATGTAGTGCTTCCCATCGATATCCTCAATGCGACTGCCGTAGGCACGCCGGACGGTGAATGGCTCGCCTCCAACATTCCGAAAGGCACGGACCGGAGAGTTCACCCCACCGGGAATGTATTGTTTGGCGACAGCGAACATTTTCTGGGATAGCGACCCTTGCGAATTCATGCCCAGACCATGACCGAGGATTTCGGATCAGCCAACCGCGAAGCTTCAATTTCACGAATTTCCGAACTCTCAGGCTCCTTGAAAATCCTGTTCCGTTTTTGAATAGGTCCGGTATATTCACCCGATGAAAGCCGCGATCGCTGCCCTTGCCTGCCTGACACTCACGGCTGCCGCCGAAATCAAGCGGCCTGAGCGGCGCTCCTTGCTCGACTCGGACCCTGAAGTGGTCTACCTCGCGCAGGCACTCAAGGAACCGATCCTGCTTAAAGTGACCAAGGAGGCATCGGTTTTCTCTGATAAAGACGGCCGCCAACGCCTTGGCACTCTCAAGGCAAACCAGACCGTCCAACTTGAAGCCATCACTGAGAAAATTTACCGCGTCCGTGGCCAAGGCACGCGCGACGGAATTTCCGGATGGGTCGCGCCTTGGGCATTTTCAGTCGAAAACCCGGCATTCACGGAGAATTTGAGAAAATTTTATCGCCGCCAAATCGAGGTCCAAAAACTCATCGCCGCCCGCCAAGTCGCGGTCGGCATGTCCCTCGACGAAGTGAAGCTCGCCCTTGGAAAACCCACCCAAACCAAGGTCCGCAAGACGGAAGCCGGCCAGTCAGGGACTTGGGAATACATCGATTACGAAGATGTGAAAAATTACATCACCGAGGTGGATCGCGCGACCGGGGCCGCCTACCGCAGACTCGTCAGCGTTACCCGCGTTGAAAAAAGCAAAACCACCGTCGAGTTTGAGAATGAATGGGTTACCGCCATCGAGGAAAGTGAGGACCGCCGCGGAAACAACGTCAAAATCATCGTCCCACCGGTCATTTTCCCCTGGTGATCACAGACGAGACCGTCCATTCACTTTTTGCAATCGACCGGCGGCTTGACCTTACCAGTCGCACTGCTGGTGCCAATGATCCGCCCTGAAGCATCACGGCGGACACCGGAAAAACTGCCACCTGCGCTCGGACGCGTCACTTGAGTCCCAGTTAGCCGCCCGGATGCATCCCGGCAATCTGTCTTGCTGCCACCGCCGCCGCTTGGACGGGTTTCGCCTGTCGCCACCAATCGGCCGCTCGCATCGCGGTGGACCACCCGCTCCGCCTTACCGGATGACGCCGTTTGGGTATTCCCCGTGAGCCGGCCACTTGCATCGCGGTGCACCGTCCGCGAGCCGGCACCACCGCTCGGACTGCTGACCGAACTGCCGGTGAGCCGCCCCGACGCATCCCGCGTGGTCGAGCGCACGCCTCCTCCCGGAAGCGCTTGATGCTCAACAATCTGAGTGATCTTTCCCGACGAATCACGGACCACCTCACGCGTTCTCTCCGCAGCCTGTGCAGAAACCAACAAAAGCGGGAAAAACATCAGTTGAATGAAAATCTTCATGAGCGTGAGACGCAAAATTCGGGTGAACCTTCAAACAAAACTAAGATTTCAGAGTTTTCCAGCAGCTTTTCAGTTTTTTGCCAGAGTCCTCAAAAAAATCCCCCTTCACACGCTCGGCCCACCCCTCTGCCCTCAGACCGCGCCAAATGGCAAATCCTGCCAAGCTCCCGAGCGCCGCGACAGCCAAACCCGTCGCAACTGGATGAGTCTCATAGGCAACTTCGATCTTCTCGCTGCCGGCCTCATACCCCTCCAAAACCTCCTCCTTCAGCTTCAGCGCGAGCTCCCGACTGCGCTCCAGCGCACCCTCAGCTTCATGCACAACGCCATCTCCCGAGTCGCGTATCCTCTCGGAAATCAACCATGCCAACCCGCCACCAATCAGCAACGCCGGTGCCGGATAGGTTTTCATTTGTTGATAGACCGTTTTGGCAGCACTGCGGAGCGCCGCACTTCCTTGGTCTTCCGCATTCCACCAATCCGACGCGGACTGGTAAATCGAGCGGGCTGTTAGCCGATTCGCAATTTCATCAAGCGTGGCATCCAGCCGGCTGCGTGTTTGCCGAATCTCGGACTCGATTTCAGTGCTCGACCGCTTGGCTTCTTCTTGAGGGATAGTTTCCGGTTTCATGATAGTTTGCTTTGTGCCCATTGCTTGTCTTCACGCAGGCTTTGGACGGTTTTTTCTGGAGTGACGGATTCCTGGCCAAGATGCTTGAGCGCCCTTGAAATAAGAACCCAACTGAGGCTCCCAACCGTCGTGGATACAACGAGGAAACCCAGGAACATAGCCATCCCCGGCGCTATTTCACGGCGCATGAAGAACTCCGCCAAAAGATACGCCAAGGCCATGAGTGCTAACAAAAGTGCGGAAGACGCAATGAACCCTCCCGCGGCCAGATAGATAAGATTGCGCGAGGCGGATGACACTTTTTCGCTTAATTCAGTCTTCGCCAAGGCCACCTCCTCTTGCAGCAAGGTCGCGGTATCATCTTTAAGCTGCCGCAGTAATTCGGCTAAGTTAGAGTCAGCATTCATCTTGGGTGGATGGTTGAGTGGAACTGCACTTTCAACTCGCACAAGCCATGCCAGACGCTCACCGGACCGTGAGGAACTCAGCCAAGGTCAGTTTGAAATAAAATCAAGCGATCCATAGGATTTCACAATCAAGCATCCTGCATCATCCACCCGCAAAACCTTGCAGGATGCCATCGCACGCCCAGCACAAACCGAAGGCCACCGTGTGACTATTGCACGAGGTGCTCCTTCATAATCCGCAGCAATTCATCCACCGTGTCGGACTCCGCCGTGCAACTGTGACCATGGGGAACGATTTTCTCGGAATGCGCGCCTTTGACATGTGAGCTCCAATAAGGAACCACGCCATCCGAACTTGCTGGCCCCTTGTTCGTCCCGCGATCTCCAATAATCGAGTGATAGGGAACTGTCATTGGACAAGTCTTCAATGCCTTAAAATAAGGATGCTCCGGTGAGAGCATATCCACGCTACATAGCCCAAGCGAATGATACTGAAGCAACTCCGGATTCAACAAACTTGGATCTTCCACCACGGCCTGAGCCATAAATTTCATGCTATCCACTGGCAAGCGGATCAAGCGAATCGCAAACCGAACCAAGCCCAAATCCGCAACTTCACTGCCTTGATGCGGAACCGCTACAAATACAACACGCTTCACAAATGGCTGTGGCGCAAACTTCAAAGTCTTCTCCAACGACTTCAAATCATCATCGCTCAACCATGGAATCTCAGAAATCGGCCTCGTGAAAAACGCCTTGGCAAGCTCATCCCCCGGATCAATCACCTGCAGTCGCGTCAACAAGCCGCCCATGCTATGCCCAACCACCAGCATTTTATCAAAGCCCGCATCATTTCCATCCGGATCACAATGGTTTCGATAGAGAGCCAAACTTTCCCTCAAGCGCGCTGCCGCACCTGGCACGGGCATTCCCGTCGGATAGAGAAATAGCAAAGGAAGATAACGCGCACTTAACACCGGATCTCCTTCAATCTCATTGATGATATTCTTCCAAATATGAGGATCCGAATTCAACCCATGCACGAAAACCACTGGAATTTTATTCCGATCATAAGGTCCCATTCCAAACAGTCCGAGATCCTCGGTGCGACGGTCAGGCCGCAGCAATCCATTGAGTCCGTTTTTTAAAAGATACGGATTTTGCAAATTGAACTCAAGCGCGGCCGTGGTGTTCCAAGCAAGCGGCACGCTCCGTTCACCCAAGCGCGCACTGCGTTCCTCTAACGTATTGAAAATCCGCAATCTCACCGGAGTCGGCCCCGCTGGAGACGCTGCCTCACCAAACTCCAAAATCGCAGTTCCAGGCAAGTAGAGTCCATTCCGCGGCCGGAATGCATACATCTGCCTAAGCTTCTCAATATCTTCAAACGCAAGGACAAGCGCTGCTCCCGCGCCCTCACCTTGCAGAATCCGACGGTAGCCCCCGACTTCCATTTCCCCTGTCGGGATCAGTCGATCAAACAGGCCCGGTGACCACTCAGGCTTCCCTTGTGATTCCAAACCCTTGCTATCAAATGACAACTCCCAAGAACCCGCGGCCCCGGTGATTTCGATCGGCTTTTTCCAATCGTGCAGCCGGACTTCCGCTTGAAGAGCCCGCAGGAAATCTTCCGTGACGGCGGATGCCTCAGCAAGTGGCAAGGCCTGCGCGTCACGCAAGGCTGAGGCGAGCGTCTCATTGCGCAAGGCATCCGCCCGCGGCTTTGAGACACGCGGCTTGGCGAGAACTGGCTCCGGCAGGGAAACTCCCGAACATGCAACAAGCAGCATGGCGACCCCACAGGCCGCAGCCACTCGCCACGCATCACATGTTAACACTCGAAAATTGAAATTCAGCTTCATGTCGATGAGATCTCTCACATTCCTTGCACTCGCGTGCGCCACATGCGGCAGAACCTGAATCAACCGAAACTTCACGGAAAGTCTTTTCCACCAAGTGCATGAAGATCCGCCCAGAGGCGCACCAACTCCGCGACGGATGAAACTTCCAGCTTGCGAGTGATATTCGTGCGGTGGAGCTTCACCGTCCTCTCAACCGTTCCCAACTCGGCGGCGATTTGCTTATTCAACATTCCACGCAAAACCAACGCCAAAACCCCATGTTCACGCCGCGTCAGTTTAGCAAACAATTGCTTCAACTCACGCACACGCTCACGCTTTCCACTCTCCTCACGATCCCGCACCAAGGCGCGGCTCACAGCAGCAAGCAGTTCTTCGCGTGGCGCACATTTCGTTAAAAAATCCTCCGCCCCACGCCGCATCGCCATCACGCTCGATTGAATATCTCCCTCCCCAGTCAGAAACACCACGGGCAATGGATTCTCCGTTTCCGCAAGCCGAGATTGAAGCTCAAGCCCGTCGCAACCCGGCATCCGCAAATCCACAATCACGCAGCCACGCGTGTTCTCCGAAATGCTTGATAGGCAATCGCCCGCGCTTTGGAAACATGCGACTTCATGTCCGACTGACTGCAATGATCTCGTCAAAACAGTTAGGAACAATGCGTTATCATCCACCAAATGCACCCGAGGAAACGTTGAAGTCATGGTTTTGATGTCTATCGCGTCAATGATCACTCCCCTGAGGCAGACCTACCTTATCGGAATAGGCACGCACGTTCAGGTTTCCCAATGGATTAACAATTCACCGCTGCGGGTGCAATGCGGATTTCAAAGATCCTGAAAATTCAAAATCTCACGAGGAAAACTGAGCGCTGCCTCTAACTGGCAAGTTTTCATCCGCTAAAAAATTGTCAGCTAAAGCCAGCGCTCTGCCGGGAAACATGCCTGAAATCCCGCACTTTTCAAATGGAGCTTGCGCCAAAGTAAGGCACCAAAGCCTCTGGAATCCGGATTGAGCCATCCGCCAGTTGATATTGCTCCAGCAAGGCAACATACAAGCGCGGCAAGGCGGTGCCGGAGCCGTTGAGTGTGTGTGGGAAGCGGTTTTTGCCTTCCGCATCCTTGAAACGCAGGCGCATCCGGCGCGCTTGATAGTCGGTAAAACACGAACAACTCGAAACTTCCAAATACTTCCCGTGCCCAGGTGCCCATACTTCAATATCGTAGGTCTTCGCCGAGGAAAAACCAATGTCTCCCGTGCAAAGCTCGATGGTCCGGTAGTGCAATCCCAGCTTTTGCAAAATCGACTCCGCATGCCCTGTCAACTGCTCTAAAACCTCAAATCCGTGGTCTGGATGCACAATTTGCACCAACTCGACTTTGTCAAATTGATGCATGCGAATGATGCCTTTGTTATCCCGCCCGGCCGAGCCTGCCTCGCGCCGGAAACACGGCGTATAGGCCACCATCTTCACGGGAAGATCCGCTTCGGAAAGCAAGGTATCACGGTATAAGTTCGTCACCGGCACCTCGGCCGTTGGCGCAAGAAACAGGCTATTCACACCCTGCTCATCCGCATCCGTGCCATACATGTCATCCTCGAACTTCGGCAACTGCCCCGTCCCCTCCATGCACTCTCGCTTCACGAGATGCGGGACGTTGACTTCTTCGTAACCGTTAGCCGATTGGGTATCTAGCAAAAAGTTGATCAAAGCGCGCTCCAAGCGCGCGCCCTTGCCACGATAGACGACGAATCCCGAGCCGGCCGTGCGAATGCCGTCATCCCAATTGATGAGTCCATGCTTGAGCGCAAGCTCGACATGATCCTTTGGCGCGTCGATTTCCGGCTTGGATCCCCACTCGCGAATGACCGGATTCGCCGCCTCATCACTGCCGACGGGGCAGGCGTCGTGCGTGAGATTCGGCAAGTTTAAAAGCAATTCGTTCTGGCGGTTCGCAGCAGCCTCCGCCTCCACATCCAGCGCCGTGATCCGATCATTGATGCCACGAACCTCGGCCTCGATGGCCGAGGTGTCACCGCCCTTGCTCTTGAGAATCCCGATTTCCTTGGAGATGGTTTTCCGTGAGTTTTGCAGTTGCTGTTTCGAGGTTTCCGCGGCGCGCCGCGACTCATCACAAGCGAGCACGGCGTCCACAAGTTTCCAGTGGTCGCCACCCCGGGCTTTGAGGCGATCTTGAACGGCGGTGGGATTTTCGCGGATGACGCGGATGTCTAGCATGGCGGCAAGACTCTCACGGGCGGAGGCCCTCGGAATCAACGCGAATTTTCACCGATTTGGCGAATTGTCCACCCACGCGTCCGCCCAGATCCCGCAAATCCGCAATTTTTTCCATCGACTTGCCCGCGCATTTCCGCTTTCCGAATGGCCATGGAACAACGCGCCGAATCACCCGAAGCGATGGAAGCCCTCGGCCGCGCTGCCGCTGCGGACGCGCATCCTGGGAGAGTCGTGGCACTCGTCGGCGGCCTTGGCGCGGGGAAAACCCACTGGACCAAGGGCTTCGTGGCCGGCCTCGCATCGCGGGCGGATGTCACCAGCCCGACCTTCGGCCTCGTCCACGAGTATGCGGATGGCAAGCTGCCCGTTTTCCACTTCGACTTCTACCGCCTCGGCTCAGCGGCGGAACTCATCGCCCTCGGGTGGGACGAAATTCTCGAGCAAGACGGCGTGGTCATCGCAGAATGGGCGGATAAATTTCCTGAACTTCTGCCGCCCGAGACACTCTGGCTCCACTTCTCCGTTGAAATGGATGGCAGCCGCCTCATCCGCCACGAAAGGCGCTGAAAAATCATCACTGGCCAGCCATCGCCATCCCGCCCACCGCATCGACCAAGCGGCTCGCGGAACGCGCAGCAGCCATCGGCAATCCACAAGACGCTAAGGAAAATACAACTGCGGCGATGCCGACTGCTTGGAAAACGCGTTTCATCCCCGCCAGAATGTCCAGTCCCAACGCGGAGTCAAGCCACCGGGCCGGCCGCTTTGGGCGATTCAAAAAACAAGGTGAGCTCGTGCCGATTGTAGGTGAGATGCGTGCTGGCTAACAAACAAAGCCCGGCAGCCAGCGCCCGCTCCAAGGCATGCCGGTGCAATTCATTCACCTCCTCATACGTCGTAAGTCCCGGCGTCTTCAGCGTGAAAACCACCAAGCCACCTGCCCGCAAATTCGTTGATAAACGAAGCACTTGCGCGAGTGACTCGCGCGCATCTCCATTCATATCGCTGAGAATTGCATCATACTGCATATTCGCATTCGGCTTGAATCCAGCGACGTCCAACAGCGCGAAATTGAGCAATTTCTGCTGCGCCAAGCGCGGATCGAGCGGCGCGCGGTCGATCGCCGTCACCTGGAAACCGCGCGTCAGCAGCTCGGAAGTCATGCCACCCGGGCTGGCGCCCAGCTCAAGCCAATGCGCGCCTTTGCGCAGCGGCGGCCGGTGCAAGCCCAAGTAATGCAGCGCCTCCGCGATTTTTGCGCCAGCCCGGCTGATCGTGTCAGGTGCGTTTTGGCTGATAAATTTGGTGCCGCCGGGATAGAAGCCGTTGGATGCGGCAGGGCTCTGCATTCCACAAAACAAGCCCTCCTTCCCCACCAGGCAAAACACGGTGGGCTTGCGGCTATGCTGCGCCTCGACATCCTTAAACTCGGCGACCGCGCGCGGAAAAAGTTGCAGCGTCCGGCCCCGCAAGTTCGAGGCGAGCGTCTTATAATACCGATGAGTCGCGCTCGGGTCCGTCTGGCCGATGAAGACCGCCTGCGGCCCAAACCCGCCAAATTTTCGGAAAATCGCTTGGGCCGCCTTCTCGACAAAACCCTCCATTTTTTCCGGATTGCACGGCCATGCGTGCTCGAGAGGCAGATTCCACCGGATAAACTTCGCTGCCTCAGAACTGCGCAGCGCTGCCGAATCCGGCAACTGGATGATAAAATACTCCGTGCCGAGCTTTTTCAAAGTTTCACCACCCAGCCCATGCACAATCGATTCCGCGAATGACTCGAAGGTTTCAGAAATACGGATCAGCCATTTCACAGGCGATGCGGCGCAAGCAGAGTGTTCCAAAATTGGGATGGGTTCTTGAAATATCAACGGCTCAAATCCTCCTGATACATCAACTTGAAGCCGCTCTGGTGAAGAATCGCGACCGCAAATTCATAGTCCTCCACATGCATCGCCAGCAGCGACTGACCATTCGGGCTTGGCATGAGCGCGTATGCGAAATCGATGTTTGTCTCAGCAATCATCAGAGAATCAAGGCATTGCAAAAGCCCCGGCCCCGCCTCACGCATGGCGATGACCACCAACTCGCAGGTCGTGTGCGGAATGCCTTTTTCCATGAACAATTGCTCAGTGGCGTCAGGATCAGAAACCACCAAGCGAGCCACCGTCGCATCACGCGAGTCTTGGACGCTCAGGCCGATCACCTCAATGTGCAGCGAGCGCAAAAGCTTGACCATCGCAGCCAAAGCCCCGGCGCGGTTCGGCAACATGACTGAAAATTGGCGGACCGGCTCTCCGTGATCAATGATGGTTTCTGTCTCCATGAAGGTCGCATGCTATCGCATTCACTCGGCCGGTGCAAGGGGATCGTCTGTCTGAAAAACCACTTGATCATCAAGCATCCAAACCGGCAGACTCCGCCTTGCGAATTTCACAAATCCGGCAAACCCCAGCGGCGAGAGTGAAGCGCACATTGCAACCGCAGAGCGACGCACCAAAAACACGCCCGGAGTCCGCCATCTGCGTCGCCGGGCGTGGATCAAGCGCCAAGGCCTCACACAAAACGGCCCGCGCACGATCGGAGAGAGCGGCGAATTCCGCTTGCGCCGCATTCTCCACCACCACGCTCAAACGCGCCGGTGCCTCCGCCGCGAAGCCACCTGTGGCATCAGGCAGCGCCTCGGCATAGGGCAGATACGGCTTGATATCATACACTGGCGTGCCATCCAACAAATCCAACCCACCTAACAAAAGTATAGGTCCATCCGGTGCTGTGGTGTCCACGCCCTCCAAGCGCACCAGCGAAAGCCCAAGCCCGTTAGGCCGGAATGTCGAGCGACTGGCGAACACTCCCACGCGCTGATTTCCGCCGAGGCGGGGTGGGCGCACCGTCGGCTTCCACCCCTGATCCACCGTTTCATGAAATTGAAAAATCAGCCACAAGTGAGAAAAGCCCTCGATCCCACGCACCGCTTCCAAGCTGCGGTAGGGCGGATGGAACACCAAGCGCCCCCACGCACTCGGACACAGCCCCGGTTGCCGAGGAATGGCGAATTTCCCACCAAAACAACTGCGCACTGTCCCGATCGGATCAAGAGTCATCACAAACAAGCAGCAGTCCTAAATTCAGCGGGTTTTCAAGTGAATGCTCGTGCGCGGCACCCCGCCCTCACGACGCGCATGCACCGTCATTTTATCGAGATCACTGAGCACTTGGATCGAGTTCTCGATCATCTTTTTTTGGTCCTCAGAAAGCGGTTCACCCATCCATGCCTCGGACTCCGCATCCATCAGTTGATAGGATTGCTCGACATAATTTTGCAGCGCTTTGAAATTCATGCTGAACCAAAGTCCGCCTGCCGACGCGCCGCCGACCTTCGCTTTTCCAATGAGATCCAAGGCTTGGTTCTTCGATGTCGATGCCGCGAACCATTCGTCGCTGACGGTGATAGACGGCAGGAAATCATCCGTGAGAAATGGCATCGCGATGAACCAACTCGTGCTGCCATCACGCTCCGAGCTGATGGGCTTCTGCATCGGAATATCGGTGTTGTAAATCTCACTGAATTTCGCAAGCACGCCTGTTAGCGAACGATTCGTTGCATCCCAAGAGCCGGCAAGCTGAGTCCGATCCTTGACGGGAGCGACCCAGGAAATCCGCGGAATTCTCCCCTCATCCAAGACTTTCTGCGGGATGCCCGGGACTGCGGGAGCAGAGCCTTTGAGATCCATCACCAAGGCACTTTCCTCGCCAAGGCCAGCACCGGATCCTTGGCGGAGCGCCTCCCAGACGCCAACGAGATCCGAGCGGAAGCTTGTATCAAACGACTGCACCATTTTTTTAAGTTCCGCGATATCCGAGCTTTTTAGCGGCGCCTCGGCAATCTTCACATACATCGCATAGGACGTCTCCAACAGCGCCTCCAGATAGGCGGATGCTTTTTCGTTATAGTCGGCGTGCGTCGTGGAATTGGCAAACAACACGACGTCCTCGGAATCTCCCAAATGACCGAGGGTGCGAGGCGCATCCCAATCCAGCATGCCACTATCCGTTCCTCCGAAAACTTCAATTTTCAAGCCGTCTTCAAAATACGCGAGCACGCCACTGGCCTCATGGCTGGAAAGTTTCCGCAAGGCCTCCTCGCGCTCAGCGATGATTTGAAACATCGCCTCCAAGTCACGCGTGTCGCCGAGACCCTCCGTGCCGGAGAGGCCGTCACGCAGCCCATTGGTCATATCCACCAAGCCGCCGGAAGCGGTGATGAGCGTGTTCATGGCATCCTTTTCCCCATAGATGAGCGCTGCAAGCTCCTTGGATGCATACGCGTCGCTGAAGGCGAGTTCCTCGGTCCCGGCAAGCGATTGGGCGGCGTCTGGCGCGAATTTCAAGTCATCTAACGAACTCCCAACAAAAATCACCGCGTAGTCGCCGACATTTCCACTCAGGAAAAACCAATCGTGTTCGGCGACGAGCGCGAGCAGCCGATCGCCCAATTCCGTGCCGAGATCCGCATCGATGACGTCGCGATCCTCGGCCATGGTTGCGGAGATTTTTTCACCGAGCACTTTGAATCCAGAAAACTTGTGGCCGGAATTTTCAGCGTCGATTGGTTCGACCATTTCACCGAGCATTGAGAGGTTAGCAAGGGTCGCAGCGAGCAGTTGCGCCCCGGCCTCGCGCTCCTGCGGGTCGGTTTTGAAAGCCACATAAACTGGCGGCATCTTCGCATCCTCGAAAATATGCAGGCCAGCTTCTGGGTCTTTGATCAGCTCGCCCATGACGTCCGCGCCGTAGGAATCGACCATCGCAGCCGCGAGTTCGGAAATCTCGGCCCCGTCCACCGAGTTCGCCAAGGTCTTGGCCATGGTGCGCATTTGGTAGTATCCCATGCGTCGGTAAAATGTGAGAATCTTGCCAAATTGCTCGCCGGATCCAGCACCGAGGGCGAGGGTGAATTCTTGGCCAAACAAGGTGGCAGCACCCATTTCCGCGTCCTCCTCCGACTCGGCCGCCGCTTCGGTGGCGTCCGCATCCTGCTCAGCATCAAGCGGCACGAGATCCTCCTCCGGCATTTCCATGCCGCCATTGAACAGCATGCCGCCACCCAATTGACCTGCGATGAGATTCCAAAGTTTGGAGGATTTGATGCGAGTCGCCGCCTTCGATCCGTTGTGGAAGGACATGACCACCTCGGTGTCTTGCGGTAAAAATTTCGCAAATCCTAACTTCGCCGCGCGTTCCTCAGCGCTAAGCTTGGGCACGGGCACGGACGTGGCAAGAGGCGGCACCGCGGTCTCTCCAGAAGCAGCCTCGGCACTGGCGGCAGGCACATCTGGCGCGGAGGAAACTTCATTTTTCTTGCACGCACCGACGCTCAGCGCCAGGGCAGGGATCAAAAGCCAGCTTGCACGGTTTTTCATAAGCGCTGCCAGCTAGAACACTTGCCGAGTCGCTAGCAAGAAGGATTTGATGCACCCAAAGCGGGATTCTTGCTCCACACGGCATTTCACTCTTGGCAGAAAGCGGATCCGGTTTACCCATCCGGCATGCCAGACGCCGTTTATGTTCATGATGCCTTTGCGAGAATCGCGGATCGCTACGTGCTCACCAATCACGTGCTGAGCTGCGGCATGGATATTCTATGGCGGAAAATTGTGACCGCGCGCATCCGGAAATGGCAACCCGGGCGACTTCTGGACGTGGCAAGCGGCACCGGGGACTTGGCGCTGGAAATCCAAGGCCAGTGTCCGCAGTGCGAGGTGATCGCCTCGGACTTCTGTGCGGAAATGCTGGCACACGCCGCCACCCGTGGCATCGCAAAAACCATCGTTGCAGACGCCATGCAGCTCCCGTTTCAAGACCGGGAATTCGATGTCGTCACCGTGGCCTTCGGACTCCGCAACATGGCGGACTACCCGGCAGCACTGCGTGAAATGCACCGAGTTCTCAAGCCGGGCGGGCGTCTCGTCATCCTCGATTTCTCACTGCCCACCGGGATTTTACGCATCCCCTACCGACTTTATCTCCACCACGTCCTGCCGCGCATGGCCGGCTGGCTCACGGGTCAGCGCGATGCCTACGAATACCTCGGCGGCTCCATCGAGGCGTTTCCAGCAGGAGCGGCAATGACTGATTTGCTGGAATCCTGCGGTTTTTCCCAAGCTCGCGCCACCCCCATCACCGGCGGGGTGGTGACGATTTACGAAGGAACTATTTGAGCGGAGAGTAGTCGGTGGCGACGAGCAACTCGGATTTCACGCCATCCACCACAGTCAGCGAGCCACCTGCGGCAGCTTCCGAGGCCGCCTTGGCCTTCAACCATGCCGGATCCGCACGGAACTCGGCGAAAGATGCGACTTGCGCGGCGCTTGAGGCGTGACCGAGAAAATAAATCAAAGTTTCACCCGCACCAGATTGGCCCGCCATGGGGGTGTAATACCCAAGATGCCGCATGCCATGCTTTGAAAAAAGCCCCAGCGTGTGGTCCCGGAAGCGATTCAATAAATTCGGCAAATTTCCCGGACTGGCCGTGTAGGTCCGCATCTCGAAAACACCGCCTGCCGCCACCGCTTCAGGCGCTGGGGAAAACTCAGTGGCCCCGAGCATCAGGCTTTCATGCTTGGCAACCAAGGCCCCGCCGACCTCCGACGCCGCCTTGGCGGAAATCCACTCCGGATCCGCTGCAAACGCGCGCCACGACTTCTCGCGAGCCGCAGCATCTGGGTAAGACAGCAGGTAAATTAAGCGCCGCCCGGAATTTTCCACAGGCACCCAGTAGGCGATGTTTTTCATGCCGTGACGCTCAAAAAGCCGCATCGTGTGGTCGCGAAACCGCGCATGCAGCGCATCCAACTTCCCGTCCTGCGCATGGTAAATCCGCAATTCGTAACAGGCCGCACCCGGCGTCCGAGCTTCCTTGGCTTGCAGGCATGAGCACGCACCCAATGCCAGCAGCGCGATGAATTGCAGGCGTTTCATGCTCTCACTCGTGGTCGCTGATGTAACGCTCGGCTTCCAGTGCGGCCGCGCATCCTTGGCCCGCCGCCGTAATCGCCTGCCGGTAATAATGGTCCGCGACATCGCCCGCCGCAAACAGCCCCGGCGTCTTGGTGGCGGTCCGCCCGGGATTCTGAAGAATGTAACCATTCTCATCCTTATCCACCAATTCTCCCAAAAATCCGCTGTTCGGCACGTGGCCGATTGCGACGAACACGCAGGCGACTTCCAACTCGCTTTCCTCGCCGTTCACGAGGTTTTTCAAGGTCACTGCGCGCATTTCACCTTTTTCATCCGTGAGATATTCCGAAACCGTCGAATTCCAAATCGGCTCAATTTTCGGGTTGGCCAACGCACGATCCGCCATGATTTTCGAGGCGCGAAGTTCGTCGCGACGGTGAATCAAATACACTTTGCTTGCGAAACGAGTCAGGAAACTAGCCTCCTCGCAGGCACTGTCTCCCCCGCCGATGACGCAAACGGGGACATCCCGGTAAAACGCGCCATCGCAGGTCGCACAGGACGTAAGCCCATGGCCAATCAACTCTTTCTCCCCCGCGATCCCGAGGTGCCGCGGTGCCGCGCCAGTCGCAACAATCACCGTTTTCGCTTCGAATGACTCGGAACCCGCCTTCAGCAAAAATGTCCCGTCATCCCGCCGCTCAACCGACTCGACGCTGGCCCAGGCGATGCGCGCACCGAACTTCTCGGCCTGCGCCTGCATTTTCATCATCAACTCAGGCCCCATGATCCCATCTGGATGACCGGGGAAATTTTCCACCTCCGTCGTCGTCGTCAACTGCCCACCAGGCTGGGTGCCGGACAGCAGAAGAGGCGTGAGATTGGCACGGGCGGTGTAAATGGCGGCGGTGTATCCCGCGCAGCCAGTTCCGATGATGATGACGTTTTCCATGGTTTGGGTAAAGGGTTCGACGCGCGAGAGTATTCCGGCGGATCCGTAAGAGAGTCAACCCATCCCGCATCAATTTCAGCTGGCTTGAGTGAGCGCGCCACCACCCGGCCTCAGCGAAATTTGAAATTGCACTGGATTCTCACAAACGCATTGCACCCCGGTCTGATTGGTTGAGACTGAGCCCGTCCATGAGTCCTGATTTCATTCGCGAAGCCCTCCGCCAAGTCCGCTACCCCGGTTTTTCCCGGGACATCATCTCCTTCGGCCTCGTCAAAGACGTCCGCTGCGAGCCCGGCCTCGTCACGGTGAAAATCGAGGTCGCCACCCAAGATCCCAAGGTGCCGGCTCAGATTTTCCAAGATTGCCACACCATCCTCGACCCTCTTCCAGACGTCGGCTCAGTGAAGGTAGAAATCGACGTGAAGGACGCTCCCGCCGCCGCTGGTGGCATGGGTGGCTCCGTCGGAAAATCTTCCATCCCTGGCGTGAAACGCGTCATCGCCGTCGCATCCGGCAAAGGTGGCGTCGGAAAATCCACGGTCGCCGCGAATCTCGCCGTCGCCCTCGCAGCCACCGGCGCGAAAGTCGGCCTCTGCGATTGTGACCTCTACGGCCCGTCCGTCGCGCAAATGTTCGGCGTCAACGAGCGCCCAATGGCGAACGAGAACGACGAAATCATCCCCCTGGAAGCCCACGGCCTCAAGCTGATGTCCATGGGTTTCCTCCTCGAAGACCGCTCACCCGTGATCGTCCGCGGCCCCATGGCCACTCGATACACCCAACAATTTCTCCGCCAAGTCGCTTGGGATGACCTCGACTATCTCGTGCTCGACCTCCCGCCCGGCACCGGCGACATCCAACTCACCATCGTCCAAACCGTCACGGTCGATGGCACGATCATCGTCACAACCCCGCAAGAAGTCGC
>JBEGOB010000058.1:0-2844 GCA_041182265.1 Verrucomicrobiota bacterium
GTGGAAGAAAACAGAATTGGCGCGTCGCTCGTGGTTTCCTCCGGCGCTTGTTCGGCGATCCGCTGGGTGGTGGTGAAGGATGGCATAGAAGTCGTGCGTGAGGACTATCCCTTGCCAGAAGGCGTGAAACCGACTTTCCCCCTTCGCTTCCGCGTCCAAATGCTCGCCGTGGGTGTGAATCTTTTTCTCGAAACCAACGGCCAATCCCACCTCATCGCCTATCCAGATTTTTCCGAACGCTTCGAGCTCCGCAAGAAGTCACTGATGCAACGGTTCGAGTTTTGTTTGCACAGCAATCTCAACGCCGGATCGGCCGTAATGTTAGGTGAAATGACGGCAGCCTTGTCGCCAGGATGTGGCCAGGCCGACATTCGCGCCATCACCCGCCCAGACGGTGAACCGCTGATCGACGAAGGCCGCTTGTGGTTCACTATGACCGTGCGCGGCCGCGCACTGCCACACCCAATGCAAGGCGTTTTCTCGATGAACCCATCCGTGTTTGACCTCAAGTTCGAGGGCATCATCGCCTTCGACACAGGGGATGGAATGCTCCGCAACGAACTCGCCTCGCACTTGTTCTACGACGAAGCCTCGAAGGAATGGCGCGGCTGGACGGTGGGCTTCAGTGCTTACGGAAATGATGCGCAAGGCGCACAAAAAGCTGTTCTAGCAGTATCTAGCAAGCGTGACCCTCGCAAGGGTTTTTCCATCATGCGGGCAAAACCCATCGGCTTACCACCAGGCATGCACGAGGACCCTCACGGTATCTATGATGCGGAAGCGAAGAAGTGGCGCATGCTGCTCGCCGAACATGCCGGGAAATTCCGCGCCAGCGTCTGGGAATCGGATTCTTGGGACCATGGCTACACCCGACTCAGCGGACCCGTTGAAATGGACAGCACCGGCACTTCGATCCAGAAAATCGGTTCGAAGCGCTACGCCATGTTCGGCAGTGCGGACCGCAAAGTTTACATCCGCGCCTATCCGGGACTCGAACCTGCCGGCGAACTGAATCTCCACCTCCCCCCCTGGGATGACCAATCCGGCACCCGCATCTGGCCCAATGTGATTCCCCTGCCCGAGGGCTACCCAGCGCGCTACATCGCCCTGATGATGGATCGCCTGAATTTCCCGGGGATGCCCAAGCAAAATTGGACTTACGGCGCGATGTATCTCTATCATGCCCACTTGCCGGATGGAAATAACACCCCCTACGAATATGAGCGCAAGTGAGCCGGTCACGGTAAAACTGGGCGAACGGCGGAAATGGATGTTAGTTTCCGCGACCGCGCTGATCACAAATTGCTGTGCACTGATCACTCCGGCCCACGCCGCGCCCGCGAAGCCGAACATCCTGATCATCCTTGCCGACGACCTCGGCTGGTCGGACCTCGCTTGTTACGGTGGAGAAATCCGCACACCGCATCTCGATTCACTCGCCGCAGATGGCTTGCGCTTCACGCAGTTTTATAACAGCACCCGCTGCTGCCCGTCGCGCGCCTCGCTACTCACCGGGCTCTATCCACACCAAGCAGGAGTTGGATTGATGGCTTCCAGCAAGGCACCGACTCCTAACGGCGAAGGCAAACGCGAGGAAAAATTTCCCGGCTATCGCGGCGCACTGAACGAGAGTTGCCTAAGCATCGCCCAAGTCCTCAAACCCGCTGGCTACCGCACAGCCGCCGCCGGCAAATGGCACGTCGGCGATCACGAAACTCCTACCAAGCGCGGCTTCGATGACTTTTACGGCTTTGTCAGCGGCTATGGCGTGGACTCGTGGGAGCCGCGCATGATGACGCGCCTGCCCGCAGGCAAACCCCAACGCACCTACGAGCCCGGCGAATTCTTCGCGACAGACGCCATCACCGATCATGCGCTTGATTTCGTCGCGGACATGCGTGAATCCGGCGCGCCGTGGTTGCTTTACCTTGCCTATCAGGCACCGCATTTCCCACTCGCCTCACGCAAGGACGATATGGCGGGCTATCCCGAAATTTACGCACAAGGCTGGGACAAAATTCGTGAACAACGCCTCGCCCGCCAAAAACAGCTCGGCCTGATCGACAAAGATACCACGCTACCCCCGCGCAGTAAAATTCCACATCCGGTCGCCGCCACGCGCGAGGGTTCGATGACTGCCGACGGCAACAACCCGCCATGGGATTCACTCACGCCAGAGCGCCGCGCCGACCTCGCACAACGCATGGCGGTTTACGCTGGCATGGTCACCGGCATGGATCGCAACATCGGCCGTCTCCTCGCCGACCTACGCACGAGCGGCCAACTCGAAAATACCCTGATCTTTTTTCTCAGCGACAATGGAGCCTGCGCCGAGTGGGAACCCTTTGGATTTGATATGTCGCCGATTCCCAATCCCATTCCCGGAATGGGCACCAGCCAAGGCACGCAAGCGATTCCAAACAAACTCTACCGTGCCGATGAACTCGCAACCATGGGTCAGGCAGGCACCTTTCCCGCCTATGGATCCGCGTGGGCCAATGTATCTAACACTCCATGGCGACTCTACAAGCACTACGGCCACGAAGGCGGTATCAGCAATCCACTCATCGCACACTGGCCAAAAATGTTAGGTAAAGGCATTCGGCACCAAGCATCGCATCTCATCGACATCATGGCAACCTGCGTGGACGTTGCGGGCGCAACATATCCCGCGAATTTTGAGGGAAACAACATTCTCCCAATGGAAGGCATAAGCCTGCGTCCATTATTTTCTCCCCCCACCACTTCGCCCGTCCCACCGTCTCCCCGCATGCTCGCGTGGGAGCACGAGGGCAATCGCGCCATTCGCGAGGGCAAGTGGAAACTCGTCTCGCTCGCCACTGC
>JBEGOB010000059.1:0-2729 GCA_041182265.1 Verrucomicrobiota bacterium
GCTACCTGCCTTGACGAAATTTGCGGAAGCCGTATCCGAGTCAGTCAAAGATCCGCTGAAGGTGCCGCTGCCGTTGTTGACGCCGAAGGTGAAATTCTCGTAGCCCGCGCCCGGGTAACCGGAGGTGACGGTGCCCGCGCCGGTGAGCGCATCGACCCGGACATTGGCTTCCACACCATTGAAAATCGCGCCGCTGGCGACATTCAGCCCGGCAAGGTTATTGGTCCAGTTTTCGTTGGCGTTGGCGCCCCCACCGAATACGCCTTCCTGCAAGTCGATCAACGAGCCTGCACCTAGGGCGAAGGTAGCGCTGCCAGCTGCCCAGATGACACTACCCGCGCCGGTCTTGGTCAAGATGCCCGTGCCGCTGAAGGTTGTGCTGCCCAAGTCACGCAAGCCGCTATCGACATTGAGTTCCAGCGTGCCGCCGTTGATGGCGGCACCGCCGGTGAATCCAAAGTCACCTGCGAGCACGGCGGTGCCCTCGCCATTCTTGACGAGGGATGCGGTGTCGAACCATTGGTTCAGCGGGCCATTCATCGTGAGCGTGCGCCCGGCACCGACATCCCAGGTCACAGTGCCATTCGCAATGCCCTCACCATTAATCGTGAGATTTTGGGAAGCCGCATCGATAGAGATCAAAGCCAATCCGCTGTTCGCGACAGCCGTGTGCATGATGACCGGCTGGGAATTGGTGCTATTGATGACGATATCTTGCGTTAGGCCGCTTTCCAGAGTCAGGCTTCCGATCCCGAAGTAGCCATTGATGGTGATACTTGGGTTGGTGGGGTTGCCACCGAAACGGTAGTCATCCCATTGCGTCCAGCTATTCTGGGACCAGTTGCCACCTTCCGTGAAGTTGGAGTCGGTAGCACCCGTCCAGTCATAGGTGGCCGCGCGAGCGCCCCCCATGAAGAAGGAAGAAGATGCTGCGAGGATGAGGGAATAACGTAGAAACGGATTCAATTTGGATTTCATGGGTTCGAAGTATTTGGAGGGAGAAACCTACAAGATGGGCTTAAGACGAGGTTCCTAACCTAGGCCTGTCGAGAGTGGCGCACAATGACACTTCATGCATTTTTGACGACATTTCGTGCAGCAAGGTTTGCCGCATGGAAAGACGGACCACAGCCTCCGTTGGGGATTCAGGGGCAGCGTGACTGCTGCTGGAACTCACATTGCCCGGACGCGGAGTTGCCTAAACCTACTAACCAATGTCGAGTGGGCAGCCTGTGCAACGACATTAAAATCCTTAAATTCTGACAAATAAGTTGGGAAGCCCCCACCCTCTTACTTCCCTCATGGCTGCGAGGAAGTTCCCGGAGACGTGGCCACTGGGTGAGGTGATGACAGCCCCCTCGCCGTCGAATTTGAACTTCAGTGTGAGATCACCCAGTGCCTGATAGTATCCGAACTGGTTTTCATCGTCCCATCCGCTGACTCCCTCCGGATACCGGAAGTTCGCGCCGAGCAGGGCTTTTGCTGCATCGTGGTTTTCGGAGAACAAGGCTTCGCGTGCTGCCGGCAGGCACATGTAGGCGTCCGGGCGGGCAGGATTCATAATCCGACCGGGCTAGCGCGGTGAACCACACGCTCATCAGTTCGGCGACTGCTGCGACTTGGCAGAAACCCGCGACGGTGAGGATGTGTGGGTAAAAGGTTCAATGGGAGACAGGATTGATATCAGTCATTTTAGGGTGAAATCTTGTTTATCGATGAGTCGTCGCGCCATGGGCCGTGACGTGATGGGAACCTGATGAAAGCGGCAGGACCCAGTATCGCCCGTGGGTCGCCGATGTCTCCACATCGACCCCATTCACAGTGGCTTTCCCATCTGTGATTGGCAGATGCAGTGACGCGGTCGTCCCTGCAGGGATGGTGCATGATAGATCAAACTTCCCATCGAGCTGCGTCCAACTCACCGCGACGAGGCCGAGGTCTGTAACTACGGTGCCAGAGGCGGATGTTAGATCAGCCGGACGCGGCTCGATGACGAGTTGGCGGTTTCCATGAGGCCCGGTGACTCGGGGACCCAACACGAACGAGCTGAGGAAATACGCGGGGATCGAGCCATAGTTGTGGCAGGATTCGTGCATTCCTCCGCCCTGATCGTTGACGAACGATTCGCTGAGCGTGCCGGCGTCCTGGAGGAAATGGACCATATTTTTCCAGCGGCGGCGCATTTCGGAAATTGCCTCCTGGTCCATGGCTGCGGTGTCCGCGCGGTAGAGTTCGCTGAAAGCCCAGTAATACATGATCGGCATGTCGAGCCCGGCTTTATTGCCGATTAGTGTCTGATAGTTCGATTTCGGACCGATGACTATTCCGGAACCTGGATTCTTATAGTTCGCCAGAAACCACGCGCGCGTGGCAGCCAGGCGGTCGGCGGGAACGAGGCCGCTGTAGAGCGCCATCAACTGCGCATGCACCGTGGGGCCGAGCTTGCCGCCGTCATGGAATCCCGCGCTGTATGCCTGCTCGTCCGCGTTCCAGAGCTGCGCATTATAGGCGGTGTGAAGGGCGTCGGCCGCGGCGTTGTAGGTGTTGGTTTGGGAAGTTTCATTGACAATCGCGCCCAGATACGCGGCGGCGCGGAGGGCATGATAGAAGAAGGCGTTGATGTTCGCTCCCTCGCAGGTGATGTAGGCCAGCGGGTTGTCGAACGAAGTGTATTCGCGGGCATTCAGCAGGCCGCGGTCGGTGATTCGATCGAGAAACCATTGCATCTG
>JBEGOB010000060.1:0-6248 GCA_041182265.1 Verrucomicrobiota bacterium
GTTCATTCTGAGGAACTTTTTGAAAGTTACTCCGGATTTTCTGTCTATTTCAGGATTTTGTCGCAGGAAAATGCAGAGTTTTGGGCACAGCTTGGTCACGAAAAGCTCCACCTGAAGCTAAAGCCTGCCCTTCAGGCGACGCGACGTGTTCTCAAAGGAGAGGGAATTCGGTCGGACGAACTGCTGGTTTGCCCCCATATCGCAGAACCTCTTGCCCAGGATCTCCGGCGGGCGGGCGTGGCCCACGCGGACTTGAACGGTCGTCTTTTTCTCAGAACGACGCGAAGCATCATCGATCTGCGGCCGGTAGAAGCCCGCTACCGCAGCCCAAAGAAGGGCCCCGATCTTTTTTCGCCAAAGGCGACAAGGATCATCCGAAGCCTGCTTTGTCTGCGCGATTTGACAACGACCCAAGAGGAGCTTGCGAATTCCGGGTTTGCCTGCCACGAACAAACCTAGAACCCGGCAGGCTGGGCTGACCAGACTCAAGGAGGGCGCCCGAGAATCCGCCCTTGATCCGAATCGCCGATCTGGCAGATGTGTGACGGATGGAAGAAAACCTGACTAGACATGCCGACTCCCGGATTTCCGTGAAGCGGGTTCCTGTCAGTCGGGATTCAAATCCATCCTCCCATCCAGGACAGAATGAGCGTTTTTTATCTTTGGGTCATTCTGGGCTATTTTACCGCTACTTGTGTCACTGAGACGCAGAACGTGACCCAAGTTGACCCATGGAATTCAGTCACCCTAGCGGAATCTCCGCACCAGCCTTCAGCGAGGCTTTTGGCAGGAACATCCGCAAACCCTCCGGAATCACTCGAAGGAAGCCGTATTTGGCGTAGAATTTGACGATTTCCTCATTGGCGGCATCCACTACCAAGCCAACTCCCCCAGTGCGCACGATTGTCTCTCGTGCCAACTGACGGGCGGAGGCCACCAGGATGGAACCGATTCCTCTGCCATGGGAGGCTTGTGCCACGGCCAAACGCCCCAACAGCACCGCGGAAACCGCCTGCCTTGGCAGGCCTTTGGGCGCTTCCGGCCATTCTTTCGCCCCAACGGTGATGTTGGACAGGGTAAAGTATCCGAGCACGGCTTTTGGCGAAATGGCCCCGGCTTCGACCAACACCCGGGTGACACTCACCCCCTTGCCCATGTGACCCCGAGCTGTCTCCCGCAGATAGCGGTCCACTGAATCGAGACCACTTACGAATCCTGCCCGGTCATGAGAAGCTTCCAGAAGCTCAAGAACGTATGACGACATGGCGTGCGGCGAGTTTCATGGCCTTCAGCATCTTTGGGTTGGGCTTGGGTGGCTTCGCGATCATCGCCGACAGATTCGTAGCCTCTTCCCGGGTCAGTTGCCAGTGGGACTCGGCTTCGATGACGCGATCCGCCCTTTCCGCGACCGCCTCCTGAATGAATGCCGCAACGGCAACCCCACGCAAAGACGCCGCATACTCGATTTTTTCCGCCAGTCCTGCCGGGAACCGAGTGTTGATGCGCTTGGTGGCCTCTCCTGCCGGGCGCCCCCGCTTGCCGGCGGCAGGTTTTGTTTTGATTTTCATCTGCAGAGGGTAATACGAGACAACCGTGCGGTGCAACTGATTTTTCGGTGCCACTCATGCACCGTTCGCCAGATTGGTCTTCCATTTTGAACTCAGATCGAATGTTCACCGCAGCAATGAGCCATGCCCTGACACACCTCAATCAATACGCAGGGACCGGAGCTATCAGCGGAAGCCTCAATGCTGCACCCGTTTTCGACTTGGACAGCAACATGACTACCGGCCCACTATCCGATACCAACGGCAACGCTGCAAATCGTCTCAGATGGGACGTCGGGACCTTGCCCGGAATTGACCGAGCATTGGAGGTGAATCGTCACGTCAGAATCACTGGCAGGACTTTGGTTGGTGCGGATTCAACACAAGTGATCGCTGTCGCAGAAGTGGGGCCGATGATTGCACTCAAGCTGAATGCATTTGGAGGCCCTGCCGGAAGAAAAACGCTCAAGGACGCTCATGACATCCTTTACCTGACGACCGAATACATCGGTGGTTCTGAGGCCGCGATTCAGGCATTTCATACGGAGCGAAAAGCGGGGAATCGAGCCGTGCCACATGCCATTTCGGCTCTGGAGCGATACTTCGGAAATGAAGACGCGGAAGGCCCGATGGACTGCGCTGCATTCCGCCTGAACAACCGCCATATGGAACGCGAATTTGAAGAAGAGTCGATACGAATCCGGCCGCAATGCGTGACGCTCGCGCAAGAGCTCTTGGCATAGCCATGTCCTAATGCCTCCACGTCGAGAAGCTCTTCCTCGATCAGCTTTCCGCGCCGGGATGGAAAATCGTCGATCAGGGCTGCAGGATGATTTCTTCCGACCCGGCGGCGAGCTTGCGGGAGAATTTCCGCGAGTGGCTCTTGCCGCAAGTTTTCGGCGAGGCGGTGCGGGCGATCAATCCTTGGCTGACCGACCGGCAGCTTGAAAACCTGCGCAGCCAGATCCTCCGTCAACCGCACCTTATTGGAATTCAACGAGGAAACCGACGAGGCGGACCCGGTGGTGCGATTGATCGATTTCCAGCATCCGGCTCTTGCCACCCTTACCCTTGCGAACCAGAAGCGTGCCACTGCTTGGGTCGTAGTCGCCATGGTCGAGGTTGGTCATCTCGGTGCGGCGAATGCCGGTGGCATAGACAGCTCCAGAATCGTCCGATCCCTCAGCCCGAAGGGATCGGCTGGATTCGGAATGGAGAGGATCCGATTGATTTCCTCAACGCTAAGGGACTTGGGAAGTTGGCGCGACTGCTTACGCGGCAAATCAAGATCGGCCGCAGGGTTGGCAGGAAGCACGCCGGACCGGCATAGCCAGGCGAAGAACCGCCGCACGCAGCCAAGGCGGGCAAGCTGCGTGTTGATGACAAGCACCCTTCCGCCCCGGGGACTGCGGTAATGGTGAAGGAAAAGCTGGTAGGCTTCGAGATCGGCACGGGTGAAAGCGGCGGGATCATTGACACAGCACGAATCCGCCCACACCGTAGTTTGCCCCAACGCCCAACGTCGGGCTTCGATGGAAGCTTGGGAGTAGGCGCGTCCGGAAAGGTTCAAGAGGAAGGCGTCAGCATGAGCGGCGATGCCCTGCGAAATGGATGCCTGCGGTGTGGGTGTGCCACCTTTGTGGCGGCCACGCATGGCGGTGAAATTGGGAAGTCCGGGTTGGCCTAGCATGGCATGGCATAGCCGAGATGAGGCGACTTGGCGAGATCAGGGCAAGGCGAGGATGAGGGCAATTCAACTTTGACAAAGTCGTCAAAGTTGACAATTTTCATGGTATGAATCGACTCACTATTGAAATCGAACCGGAGCAACATCGCCAGATCAAGACTTTGGCGACTTTTTCCGGCATGACGATCAAGGAATTCATTCTCAGCAAGACGATTGGCTCCCAACGGGATGCCGCTGGGGATTCCACGAATCGCTTGATGGGTTCCTCTAAGAATGCAACGCGGTTGCGGGATGCCATTGCGACCCCTGATTCCGAGCACCGCGTTTTTGAGTCCGTGGAAGATCTTAGGAATGCGCTTGGAATTTAAGCCTCAGGCTTTCGAGGATCTGCAATTCTGGGTGCAGACCCATCCAAAATTAGCGAAGCGATTGCTGCGTCTGATCGAGGAAACACAGCGCGATCCGTTTGGAGGTGTCGGCAAGCCCGAGCCTCTGCGAAGGGAGTTGTCGGGTTGGTGGTCGAAACGTATCGATCAGGAACACCGGCTAATTTACCAAGTTGAGGGCCAGCGATTGATCATTGCTCAAGCCCGAGGCCATTACGATGATTGAAGGCGGAGAGCGCGCTCCAATACTTCGCCCTTGATCGGAGGCGACGATCTGGCAGACGTGTGATGGATGGATGAGAACCCTAAAAGCCACGCGCATTACGCCAAGTAGAATGACACCAAGAAGGGGATGAAAAATCGGCTTTAGTCGGTCGTTGCACCCCCGCGCCAGCGGGAGAGAGATATAAGGAAACGTGGCCCAAGTTTGAAGCCATGGCTCATAAATCACCGGGGAATTGGAGCGCTGCTTAGCCGAGGATGGAATCGATGTCGGCGAGGAGGGATTGCACGAGGTCCTTGCCGCGGAAGTCGCGGGTCGTATGGAATTCATGGGAGATGCCGGCACGGACCAGCGCGGGCATGGCCTCATCAAGCGCCTCCCGGAGTTTGATGGCTTGGAAGTGTTCGGATTTCTCCTCGATTCCAGGGAGTGCTAGAGCTTCCGCAAATCGCGCGATGGCAGCGAACAATGGCATCCAATCGACCCAGCGGGGAAAGGGCTTCGAACTCTCATCGCTTGCCGCTGGGGCTGCCAGGAAGCACCAGTCTTGCGCGCGGACGCGAAACAGCTTCTCCCGGCCTTGGCGGACGGAGATAATCTGGCCGGATTCCTCCATCTCATTGAGTGTTTGCTGGATGGACTTGGAGAAATAGCCGGTGGAGCGGGAGATGGCGGCGGGGTGGCCGGAGTTGTGGGTGAGGAGCCAGGCCATGATTTCCGCACGGGCATTCACGCCGAACAGGGCGCGCAGGGTGAAAAGGAGATTTCCCGGCGAGAGTGGATCCGGCGGTTGACTCATGCCACGGTGCTCCAGTTTCCCTCGCAACAAGCCGTATTTCTCGAAGAATGGCTCGACGGCACCGAAGTGGCCAGATGGCTTTCCATCGCGGGAAAGGAAGAGGGATTCCAGTGCGTTATGCTTCGGCGCGAGCTCGGCGATGACGCGCCATTTTCGCAGCACGGCCTGTTGGCCAAGAATCTCGGATATGGCGGCCAGCACCCGCGGATCGGCCACGCCGGGCCACTCGCGATGCAGGTTCTGGAGACGCTGAAGATTGATGCGACGGCCGAATTTCACCAGCCAATCGATCGACTCGTCCATCAAGCGGGAATCGTATCGGCCGAAGCGGGTGGTGGCGAGCAAGAGGGCCTCAGGATCGATGATCCGGTCGTTGCCAGCGCGCGCGTATCCCGCGACACCGATCGAAGACCATTGGTGCCAGAGGAAATCGACCACCTGCCCGGTGAGGCGGCTACTGGAATCGGTGAATGAGGTCGGCATGGCCTAGCTCCTGGAGGAGGGGCGGGAGTTTAGGGTGAGTTTTGGCTTCGAAGACCTTGTTGAGAACCCAGCGAAGTAGTTCCTCAAGCTCGGCACCGTTGGGATTCAGGGAGGCAAGGTCCTCCATGTCGCGCCGCTGGTCGCGGTCCAAGGCCGCGCAAACCTTGAGGAGAATCAGGCCTTTCCGGTGGACAAAGCTGATCTTGAGACTGAGGCCGTATTCCCGGGTGTCGAGGTCCTGCCAGAACCAGGCCGGAAGGCTTGCGAGGTCGAATGAATGAAGGGAGGCTGCTCCATTCAGCCAATCCGGATCGAGGCGAAGTTCGTGAGCAACCTTGGTGGCGGCTCCCTTCACGGAATCCGGCAAGGGGTAAGCGCTGACAAGGTTTCCTTCCCACCCCCCGCAGGGCCATGACATCCACGTCCTTGGTCTGGCGTGCGCTCAACCGTTGGATGAGCATGGCGCTGCTGCCGCCGACGACCAGCCACACTGGGCCAGAGTTCCCTGAGCTTAGGAAATCGCCGAGCAGTCTCAAGGCGGCGTTCATACTTTCTTCGTTCATTTTGTTCTGAAATAGCGTTTAAAATAGCGTTTAAACGTCTTTAATAGATGATTCAACAATAAATTAGCCAGAAAAACCAAATTTTCCTGACTCCATATCCATTTTGGTAACCTTTGCGCGCGAGGATATGCGACCAGTTCCTGCGGATCGTCCAATGCAACGGGCGCTGATTGTGGGGCGGCGATTTGGAAGTCCGATAGATCAGGCGGTGTGAACATCGGATAGCACCTGCGCTGGATTTTCTTCGAGTGCTTCAATCAAAACTCTTCTTCCTGCGTCTTCTTCCCGCTCTTCTTCGTGGGGGGCTTAGGAGAAATTTCTTACAAACCCGAGTCTGGGAGCGGGCAGTTGGCGGTGAATTTTGCACCCGCTATTGAGTGCCGCCGCTCGCAAATGCCTGTGTTGTCAGGAAAAGTTCCACCCCCGCGATGCCCGCAACCGCAGACACCAGCAATACTGCCCGAAGGATGGCTGCCGCAAGGCATCCAAAGCCGCGAGGCAGGCTCGCTGGTTTGGCAAGCCGCAGAACCGCGACTACTTCCGCGACAGCGCCAACTGCG
>JBEGOB010000061.1:0-25007 GCA_041182265.1 Verrucomicrobiota bacterium
AGGGCGTCGAGGTTGTCGCCCTCGATGTAGAGATTGCGGGTGGTGTCGAAGTCCACCGATTCGTCGCGGGCGGGACGGAGGGTTTTGCGGATGGGCGCGTTGGCGAGGGCGAGCGCCTCGCGTTTGCCGGGCCAGTCGAGGCGGTAACGTTCCTGCGGGCCTTCGACGAGGTCATGGGAAAGTTCCTGGCTGAGGAGATCGAAGTCGATGGCGCGCTTGAGCGTGCCGTCCGGGTTTTTCGTCTCAGTGACACAGTTAGGGAACAGCTCCGCAAGGCGCGCGATGTTGACGGAAGTGAAGTCCGGGGTTTGGAGATCGAGTTTGTTCATGACTTGGACTGCGTGCAGCCTGCTGCCGCTTTCATCCCCGCAGCCTGCTGCGGGGAGCGGTTGGGTGGAAAATGTTACGCCTTCGGGCTTTTCTTCGGCAGAGCATTGGCTTCCGGGCCAGCAGGCTGGCTCCGGGAAAGCGGCAGCAGGCTGCCGCAGTCCAAGGGCGGTGCGCTCGGCGAGGAGTGGCTTGAGCTGTTGGTTGAGGGCCACGCGGCGATTGAATTGTTTTTCCCGGTGGATGCGGGCTGTCAGTTGATCGATGCTGCGGGTGAGGCGCTGGTGGGTTTCGCAACGCTGAATGTGCGCGGCCAGTTCCTCGCCAGAACGTGGCGGCAGGGGCAGCAGCGGCACGAAGAGCGCGGCGTAAAGGTGGCCGAGATCCAGCGCGACGGGCAGAGGGGGAAATTTTGAATTTTGAATGATGAATGATGAAGTGAAACGCGGGCCGACGACCCATTGACTGGAATCCGCCTCGCTGGGACGCTTGAAGGCGGCGCTGACGGCGATGCCGCTTTCCGAATGAAGGCGATGGATCAGCGGATAGGGAATCGCGCGGTCGATGGCTTGAAGCACCTCATCGTCAAGCACGTCGGTCTTGAGCGTGAGATCGAAGATTTGGATTTCCGGCACGCCGGGCGTGGCGGGTAGATGAAGCGTTTCCGGCGAGAGTTTGTGCGCCCAGACGATTTCTGATAGCTGCGAGACAAACAGATCCCGCACCCGCCGCGAGGGTGCGGCATGGGTGTAGATGCGGCTCTTGGGAACAATTTTCCCGAAGGCGGTCTGTGGCGGAAAGAGATACAAAATTATAGATTTTGAATTATGGATTTTGAATGACGAGAAATGAGATCAGCTCGAAGTCATCCAACCCAGAGATGGAATCCACGAGGGCGCTGGTTTTTCCGGGAGTGAAAAGGCTGTCGATGTCGCCTTCCTCCTTCACGTCGATCATCGAGCGGATGGCTTGGCCTAACATGGCGGAGCAACGTTTCATGTCCCGGCCGTCGCGGGTGGCTTGGTTGAACTCCGTGCAAAGCTCCTGCAAAGGCTCCGCACGGCCCCTGCAAGCCGTGCGCGCGAGATCCAGCAGACGCTTGACCTCGGTGTGGCGAGTGACGAGCTCGCCATTTTCCCCAATGTAAACGAGGTAGTAGGGATGGAGGCGGTTGCGTTGGTCGATGTTCACGCCGTCCTCGCGGTTGCGGAGGGTGAAAAGCGCGCCCGGCAGCAAGCCGCGCGCGGGATCGGCGGGGACGATGGCGTGCATGCCGTTAGGCGTGCGCGAGGGATCGCCGTGCTCCTTCATGTAACTGACGAGATCCATCCGGAAATCGTTGAGGCCGAGATCGGTGATGGAGATGCCGGTTTTCAAGTCCTCCATCTCGATGACTTCGCTCTGAAGGCGGCGGAGTTGTTCCTTGCGATAGGAAATTTCGTCCGCCTTCGGGTCGAGCGGATTGTCGCTGCCGGTGGCGGTGGCGTCCGCGATGATCATGCGATTTTCGACGCGCTCTTTCAGGTTGATGTATTCGTCGAGCGAGATGTCCGGCCAGTAGTTGACGAGCTGGATGGAGGCGTTTTGCGAGCCGATGCGGTCGATGCGTCCAAAGCGCTGGATGATTCTAACCGGGTTCCAGTGAATGTCGTAGTTGATGAGATAATCGCAGTCCTGGAGGTTCTGCCCCTCGGAAATGCAGTCGGTGCCGATGACGAGATCGATTTGATAGGGTTCCTCCGGCATGATGAGGGCCTTTTCCTTGGAAAGCGGCGAAAACAGGGTCATCACGTCCTGGAAATCGTAGCCCTTGCCAATGGTGGTTTTCGGGCCGGTGGTGCCGGTGATTTTTCCGGTGTGCAGGCCGTAGCGCTTGAGGTGATCGGCGGCGATGCAGTCGTAAAGATAGTCCGCAGTGTCGGCGAAGGCGGTGAAAATCAGGACCTTGCGGTTGCCGGGGTTGATCGGGTTGCCGACCTTGCCGCGGATGTGATCGATGAGATGCTGGAGCTTGGCATCGTGCTCCGGCGTGACTTTTTCCATCTCCCGGATGAGCGCGCTGATGATGGCGTGATCGTTCTCGATGGCGCGTTTCCACGAAGGCAAATCGAGATCTTCGAGCGAAATTTCCATTTTCCCGCCGAAGGTGATTTCGTCGGCTTGCGGGAGCTCGTCATCGTCGGGATCGAAGTCGCCGACCAAGGCGCTGCTCACCGATTTCAGCGATGTCTTGCCGGATTCGTGGCTGGCGATTTGCGTGAGCATCGCCAGATTGTTCGCGGCGAGTTTACGCAATGTTAGACGAAAGGCTTGGACGGAGCTTTCGAGGCGTTTCAGCAGATTCACGGTCATCAGGGCGCGGATGCCCCGCTGCTGGCCGGCGAGGCTAACATTGCGCGAGATGCCTTCGAGATCATCGCGGAACGACTCCTCGTAATTCGATTTCCGGCTGGCGAGGATGAACTCGGCCGGGGTGTAAACGGCGAGTTCGATCTGGGTGAGTTGCTCGTAAATGGCATCGAAGTCATGGACATCCGTGCGGGCGGTGAGCGGCGGCCGGAATGAAAGAGGCGGCAGGCGCACGGGGAAACTGCCGATTTCCGCGGTGTCGTAGTGGGCTTGAATGTGCTTGCGCGAGCGGGCGATGGTCACGCTGTCGAGCAGCTCGAAGAATTCGAAATCGAGCGATTTGAGGATGGCATCCGGCGTGCGTTCTTCGGGCGGCAGCTTGCTCCAGCGGGTGAACGCGGCCTGGGCCTGGCGGAAAATTTCCTCGATGCTGTTGCGGGTGTTGAGCTTGGCGCTGAGTTTTTCCGATTCGCCTTCGTAGGCGAGTGCAAGCTGGTTTTTGAGATCGGCGAAGCGGTTGTTCACCGGCGTGGCGGAAAGCATCAGGACTTTCGTTTTCACGCCGGCGCGGATGACCTGGCTCATGAGCCGCTCGTAACGCGATTCCCGTTCTTCCTCGCCGGGCGTGTGGTTGCGGAAGTTGTGCGATTCATCAATGACGATGAGGTCGAAATTTCCCCAATTGATCTGTTTGAGATTGGTGCCGTGCGAGTGGCCGCGTGTGCGCTGGAGGTCGGTGTGATTGAGGACCGTGTAGTGGAGGCGGTCGGCGGCGAGGATGTTCGTCTTGAGCGGGCTGTTGTAGGTGAGCCAGTTGTCCGCGAGTTTTTTCGGGCAAAGGACGAGCACGGACTTGTTACGCAACTCGTAGTATTTAATGACCGCGAGGGCAGTGAAGGTTTTGCCGAGGCCCACGCTGTCGGCGAGGATGCAGCCGTTGAAGGTTTCTAGCTTGTTGATGATGCCGGTGGCGGCATCGCGCTGGAAGTTGAAGAGCTTCTGCCAGACGACTGATTCCTGATAGCCGGTGCGGTCGTTCGGCAGCACGTCCTCAGTGATGTCTTCGAGAAACTCGGAGAAAATGTTATAGAGCATCACGAAGTAGATGCGCTCGGGCGAATTCTCCGAATAGATGTTGGAAATGTGTTCGCAGACTTGGCTCGTGACGTCCTCAAGTTTTTCCCGGTCGCTCCAGATTTGCTCGAACAGGCGCAGGTAGCCGTCGGTCATGGCGGCACCTGAGAACTTGTTGACGATGTTCGATAGCGCGCTGCCTTGCTGGTAGCCGAGATCGACGGCGGTGAATCCTTGGAGTGGGAAATAGACATCCGCCTCGCGGTCGGCGGGCTGGATGCAGGCCATTTGCTGCATCAGCGACTTGGTGGCGTTCGAGCGGAAAGTGACCTTGCGCCGGATCCACTCGGCGCATTCGCGGGCGATGGCGCGCTGAGTGAGCTTATTGCGGAGCTGGATCTCGAACTCGGTGCCGTAGAGGCTGCGTTCACGTTCGAGCTTGGGAATGAAAAATTCGCGCTTTTCCTTCGGCAACTTGTCGGTTGCCTGACCTTGGACGAAGGTGGGCGAGGTGAAGATGAATTCGACGGATTCCACCTGCTCGAGTTCCGCTTTGAGCGCCTCGTAGGCATAGATCGAGAAGCAGGAAGCGGCGATCTTGAGCTTGGCACCGGGGGTGACAGAGCGCTTCAGATCGTCGCCGAGCAAGCTTGTGATGTTGTCGAGCAGGGTCAATGCGGTGGATGCGGGAATCGCTCCAACGCGCATACCCGGGAGGCCACGCCGCCTGCTAGGCACGGGGGCGCAGCAAGGGGGATGGTCCAGCACAAAGCCTGTATCGCGGAAGGAGGCATGATTTTGCGTCCTTCCGGTGGACGGGGAGTTCGAAAGTCGCACTAAGTCGACCGCAACGGCCTTTAGCCGAACCCCCGTGGGAGACGACCTGGACATGCGCCGCCGCCTCCCCGGCCTTTTGGGTCGGGTTGGCGGCATCATTGCGGTCGATGCCAACCGCTTAGTGAGAGGATTTCGAAGTCCTCGTCCGCCAAGGCGGACGCGGTGAGTCAAGCTGTGCCACCGTTCTGGGGCAAGGAGAAACGTGCGGCCAGCTGCCCGCCTACCGAGAGCGCGGGGAATGCACGCGCTGTGAAAATTTCCAGCGTGGACGCGGGTGCCTCAGTATTCTCGCTGGAGGAGATGGGCGGCGATTTCTTGGAGGCGGCCCCCTTTGCTGCCGAGCGGTTTGAGCGCTTGCAGGGCGCTTTGCGTGAGCTTGGCCGCTTCCTTGCGCGAGGCGCTCAGGCCCAGAATGGCGGGATAGGTGGATTTTTCGACGGCCTGGTCTTTGCCCGCGGTTTTCCCGAGAGTTTCTGTGCTTTGGGTGACGTCGAGGATGTCGTCGATGACCTGAAATGCCAGCCCAAGGGCGCGCCCAAAGTGCGTGAGCGCCTCCATTTTGGCTGGGGTGGCATTGGCCGTCATGGCTCCGAGGCGCAGCGACGTGGTGAGCAGGGCGGCGGTTTTGGATTCGTGAATGCGGACGAGATCGCGCTTGGTGAGCGATTTCCCCTCGCCTTCCAAGTCCATGACTTGGCCGCCGATGAGGAGCCGACTGCCACCGCAGTTTGCCAGCTCGGAGAGGTGGCTGCGTGTGTCATAACGCTTGGTCGCTGGCGTTTTACCGAGGACGATGAAGGCTTCCGTGAGGAGCGCGTCGCCGCAGAGGACGGCCATGCCCTCGCCATAAACCTTGTGACAGGTGGGACGGCCGCGGCGGAGATCGTCGTCATCCATGGCGGGCAAATCGTCGTGGACGAGCGAGTAGGTGTGCATCAATTCCACAGCGCAGGCGGGTGCGAGCGCGTTGGAAAGCTCGCCACCGCAAGCCTCTGCGGCAGCGAGGCACAGGACGGGACGCAGGCGCTTGCCACCCGCGAAGACGCTGTAACGCATGGCCGCATGGAGGGTGGCCGGGCGCTCTTTGGCCTTGGGCAAAAACGCATCGAGTGCCGCATCCACCTGCTCGGCACGGGCGCTGAGATACGCTTTTAAGTCCATGGGTGAAATTTCCTTAAAGAATCTCAGCGATCTGCACCGCGTTGAGAGCGGCTCCTTTGCGGACTTGGTCGCCGACGACCCAGAGGTCGAGCGCGTTGTCGAAAACAAGGTTTTTGCGGATGCGCCCGACGAGGCAATCGTCCTTGCCCGTGGTGTCGAGAGGCACGGGGAAAAGCTTGTTCGCGGTGTCGTCCACGACTTGGATGCCGGGCTTGCCCGCGTAGGCGGCGCGCGCTGCGTCGGCATCCACCGGGTGCTCGAATTGCGCGGTGATGGAGACCGAGTGTGAGCGATAGACCGGGACGCGGACGCAGGTGCAGGACACGCGGAGCTCGGGGAGATTCATGATTTTCCGGCCTTCGTTGAGCATTTTCAGCTCTTCTTTCGTGTAGCCATTGTCCGTGAAGCTGTCCACTTGCGGGATCACGTTGAAGGCGATCTGGCGTGGATAGACCTTGAGGGTGACGGGCTCGCCGGCGTTGATGGCTTTCATTTGCTCTTCCAACTCAACGATTCCTTGGGCACCCGAGCCGGAAACGGCTTGGTAGGTGGATGCGATGATCGAACGGAGGCCAAATTTCGCATGGAGCGGGGCAAGCGCCATCAGCGAGATGATGGTGGTGCAGTTGGGGTTGGCGATGATGCCGCGCGGGCGGTTTTTCGCGGCTTCCGGGTTGATTTCCGGGACGACGAGCGGCACGTCGGGGTCCATGCGGAAGGCGGATGAATTATCAATCACCACGGCACCTGCGGCGGCGGCGGAGGGGCCGTATTCAAGGGAAATGCCGCCACCTGCGCTAAAAAGCGCGATGTCCACACCAGCAAAGGACTCATGGGTGAGCTCCTTCACGACGATTTCCTCGCCACGAAAGCTCATTTTTTTCCCTGCGGACCGCGCGGAGGCGAGCAGTGTTAATTGACTGAGTGGGAAATTCCGTTGTTCGAGGCAAAGGAGCATTTCTACACCGACGGCACCCGTCGCACCAACGATCGCTACATGGGGATGATTCATTTTTGCAAGCCAGCCTTCTTTGGCCGGGGCGGGCAGCATAACGGGATCGGGCGTGCTGGCAACCGATTCGTTGACGACTTTTCAGTCGATTTCAAGGAATGAGGTAGAACGGATTCGGCAGCTTAAAAGTGCGCTCCGCGTAGCCGCCGGCGAGGTCGGATGACTGGTCGCCGAAGTTGGCGATGATCGAGTAGCCCTGCTCCGTGATGCGTTTGCGCTCGGCGGTTTTGAAGAGGACAGCGGAGTTTGTTGAGTCGTTCGGGCGGACGATGAGTGCTTGGAAGTGGCCCATACCTTGGTCGCGGAGATTCTGGACGGTGGCGCGTCGCGTGAATTCCTTGCGGCCAGTGATGAAGAAAACAGCGACTTTGCGGGCGACTGCGGTGTCATAAACATCGCGCATCGGGAGGATGGCGGGGGCGCTGGCGGTGTGCACCCAAGCGTCCCAAACCTTGGCTTGGTAGCCCCAATCCGCCGCCTGCATGTGCTTGAGATTCGAGAGCGTGGTTTCGTCGATGTCAAAAACGACGGCGAGTTTTTCCGGTGAGCTTTGTGAGCGCTGGAGGATCCATTGCTTCGCGGGAGCGGCGACGGCGGTGATGTCGGCATGGTAGGTGCCGGAGTCGATGTATTTCCCGACGGCGAGCTTGGCGTCCGATAGATTGGCGGGTGCGCGGGAGGGCGTGGCGGCACAACTTGCCAGGCCGAGGGCGAGGAGCCATGGCAGCGCAAGGCCGGCGAATTCACGGAATGGCTTCATCATCAAGGCGGGAGTGGTTTGAACGACGGTCGAAATTGACCAAACGTCGCATCAAGCAGATGTCAGGCCGAGCCGCGAGGTTTCGGATCATTTTGCCCGGGCCTCGTCCGCGCTTCAGATGCCGATGATTTGAATTTCGTGGGCGCGTGCTTGGCGGAGTTTCGCGCGAAATTCTTGGGATGCGTCGCGGCGGCGGAGATTTTCCATGGCGTTGCGGATTTCGGGTTTCGCGAGGTCGAAGCTCTGAGGTTCCGCGGGTTTGCGAGCGGTCACCTCGACGAGATGCCAGCCGAGTTTGCTGCGGACGAGCGAGGGCACGTGGGTTTCCAGAGAAAAAACGGGCGCGGCGAAGTCGGCAGGGAGGCGGTCGCGAGTGGTCCAACCGAGCGAGCCGCCGACGTCTTTGGTGGCAGGATCTTGGCTGACTTCGCGGGCGAGGCTTGGGAAATCCTTGGTTTTGGCGGTGAGGCTTGCGAGCGCGGCTTCGAGCGTTTGTTTGGCGGCGTCCGGAGGGGTGCCAAGGGTCGGAATGAAGATGTGCCGCAGGGCGATCCGCTCGGGGAAGGCAAGTGTGGCGTGGTTTTTCTCGAACCAAGCGCGGGCGGCATCGTCGGTGACCGTGGCGGCGGCGGCGATCTGCGCGGCGATGAATTTCTCTTGGCGAATCTGCGAGGCAAGGCGGGCGCGGAGGGCTGGCTCATCCCGGATGCCTTGGGTTTTCATGGCGGTTTCCAAGGCACCTTTGCTCTCGAAACGGCCAACGAGGCGGCGGAGACGGGCGTGAATTTCCTCGTCGTCCACGGCAATGGCCGTCGGGGCGGCGGAGACGGCGGCGGCGAGCAATTCGTGGTCGATCAAGTCGTGAAGGGCGGCCTCGCGAGTCGCTTGAAGCGCCTCCGGGGTAAGATCGGCGGTGATTTGCCCTTCAAGCCAAAGGCGCTCGCTGAGGGCGCGCGCGAGCTGGCTTTCTGAGATCGGCCGACCGGCGACACGGGCGATGATGCCCTGCGCTCTGGCATGCGCGAGCGCCGCGGGACTGGCGGGATCTGCGAGATCGATTTTTTGGCGCAGCGGGCCGGAGAAAATCCAGAGATCGCCGATGAGATAGAGCAGCGAAATTCCGCAAAACGCGAGGCGTCGGGGGAATTTGGCGGCGGGGTGCATGGCGGGATTTTAGCGAATTTCCACCGTGGTCCCAGGGCGGATCAGAGACGGTAGGCGGATGGCGTCCCAGTTGGCGAGGCGGATGCAACCGGAGCTGCGCGCGCGGCCGATGGTCTCAGGATCGGACGTGCCATGGAGGCCGATGCCCGGCTTGCTGAGGCCGCACCAGAAGATGCCGACGGGGCTGTTTGGGCCAGGCGGGATGTTGAGCGCCTCGGCGTCTGAACTGCGTTTTCCGGTATCGAGCAGTTTTTGATCGTAGCGCCAGTAGGGAAGCTCGACGGCATTCCGGACCTCCCAAGTGCCGAATTTGATGAATTTCTCCTGCCCGGGAGTGATTGGAAATGAGGCGATAAGGCCACGGTTCGGGCGGGTGGCCGGGGTGACGGGCACGGCGCCGGGTTCCGCGATGACGAGCGCAGTGGGAGCGGCTTCGAAGATGCGGACTTGGTTAATTTTCGTATCCACCACGGCATGGCGCTGGCTCATGGAGGGTTCCGCCTTGTAGCCGGCTCCCGTGAGCGCCTCGATGCGGAAGGGGCTGACGTTGGGGACTTGGATGCTGTCGTTGAGCTTGAGATTGTTGATCCGCGAGCTGCCATTGAGGGCGATGAGGAAGGGAATGTCGCAGTGGTAGCGCTCCGACATGAACTCTGCGAGACTGCGGTAGCTCATGCGTTTGCGCTTGGCTTGAAGCGCGCGCGAAATGGGCAAAGTCGAGTCCACCCAGTCTTTGGCCAGGTCCGGAACGATGGCGACAGCCAAGGGATTAGGGACGGCTTTGCGGGCGGCGGTGTTGACCGCGACCCAGTCCGTCGTGGGGTGGCCGTGGACTTCATTCCAGGCAGCCGCGGCCAACTCCGTGAAGCGGCCGGGCTTGCCGTCGATCACGCCAGGACCAAATTTCGCTTCATCGAGGAAAATTTGCAGGCGGATGGCATCCTCGCCGCTGGGTTTCAGATCCAAGGGTGAGGAAATGGCGATGGCTTGGAGGACTGGCGGTGTCGGCTTGGCGGGCGCGGCAGGTGCTACGGGTGGAGCGACTGGCGCAGGTGGCGCAACGGGCATGGCCCGCAGCACTGGGCGGGCCGGGGTGACCGGGCTAGGTGCGGGCGACGCTTCATCTCCCAAGGGAATTGCGCGCAGCACGCGGCCAGCGCTTGCGGGTCCCGCTGCGGGCTGCGCTTCGGCTGACAGTGAAATTAACAAAAAAATAGCAGAGACGGTGCGGAACATGGAATGGAGGAATCTCAGAAAACAATCTTACGGGGAAACAACGGCAAATGCTTCAAGCCGCCCAGCAATGGCAGCCGGGACGACGGCGCTGACAAGGATGTCATCGCCCTCGTAGTCGGTCGCAAGAACCTTGGCCTCACGGTGCAAAAGGCTGACAAGATCAGCGCGATTTTGCGGAATCCGGTATTCCTGGCGGTGGACGCGGTCGGCAAGAACTTGCGAGCAACGGCGCAGCAATTCTTCCATGCCTAACTTGGTCACAGCAGAGGCGTGGAGCGCGTCAGGAAATTTTTTCTCAAGGGCAATGAGCTCGAAGGGATCGGTGACGCGGTCAATTTTATTGAGAACGGTGATGATCGGCTTATCCAAGGCCTCGAGCTCCTCCAAGACCTCAAGCGTGGTGTCGTGGAGCCGATCGACCTCCGGAGAGCTGGCGTCCAAGACGTGAATGAGGAAGTCCGCGAGGGTCGCCTCTTCCAAAGTCGCCTTGAAAGCCTCCACCAAACGGTGCGGAAGATTGCGAACGAAGCCAACGGTGTCGGTGATCAGAAGCGGTTGACCGTCAGGAAGTTCGATCCGACGTGTGGTGGTATCCAGCGTCGCGAAAAGCATGTCCTTGGCCATCACATCCGCGCCGCTCAGCGTGTTGAGCAGAGTGGATTTTCCAGCGTTGGTGTAGCCGACGATGGCGGCGTGCGGCGTTTCAAGTTTTTCGCGTTCTTTGCGCTGGGTGCGGCGCTGTTTCCGGACCAATTCGATTTCACGCTTGGCGCGATCGATCGTTTGGTAGGCGAGGCGGCGGTCCACCTCGATTTGTTTCTCGCCCATGCCGCGCGATGCACCGCCGCCCGCGCCGCCGCCTGAGCCGGCGGACTCGCGGTCAAGGTGCCCCCACATGCGGGCGAGCCGCGGGAGAGCGTATTGCATGCGGGCGAGTTCCACCTGGAGGCGCGCCTCCTTGGTTTGCGCACGCTTTGCGAAAATATCGAGAATCACCTCCTCGCGGTCGATTACGCAAAGGTCGGCGAGTTTTTCCCATTCACGTTGCTGGGACGGGGCAAGTCCGTTGTCGATGACGATGACGTCGCAGTCATGGGCGCGTGCGAGTTCCACCATTTCGGCCGCCTTGCCAGTGCCGCAGAGGAATTTTTTGTGCTTTTCCCGACTGCGGCAGAGGACGGACTCCACCACCTCAATGCCAAGGGTTTTGACCAATTCGGCAAGTTCCTCCAGCAAGGACTCGGACTCCGTGGCCTCACGCGCATCAAAATAAAAGCGGACGAGCAAAGCGCGCTCGACCATGTCGGGTTTCTGTCTGACTTCGAACATCCGGCGCACAGGTAGCATTCGATGCACGCTGCGACCATGGCAAATTTTCGGCAAAGTGGATTTGCGCCCATGGTGGTGCGGGTGATCGCAAGCGCGTGGCCCATTCTTGCGGAAGAGGAGATTTTCCCCGAGCAACACGGCACAACGCGCGGGTGGACATCCTCAGCGGCTTGCATCATAAAGTGCGCGGGCAACGGCGACGTCTGCACTATTTCCGCCTACAAACCCACGTGCGAGCCCGTCCCGCGCAACCCATCAACCCATGAAATCTCTTCTCACCCTTCTCGCCGCCATCGCGCTCGCAAGCGGAAATTCCCATGCCGCCGCCAAGCCGAACATTGTGATCATTTTCACCGACGATCAAGGCTACGGCGACCTCGGCTGCTTCGGCTCGAAGACGATTCGCACCCCCCATCTCGACCGCCTCGCCAAGGAGGGACGCAAGTTCACCAACTTCATGGTTGCCTCATCGGTCTGTTCGCCGTCGCGGGCGGCATTGCTCACCGGCTCCTATCCGAAACGGGTGGGCATGCACCAAGGCGTGCTTTTCCCGACTTCGACCATCGGCTTAAACTCGGAAGAACACACCATCGCGGATCATTTGAAACAGCAGGGTTACGCCACCGCCTGCTTTGGAAAATGGCACCTTGGCCACCACCCGGAGACGCTGCCGACGGCGAACGGCTTCGACACCTACTTCGGCATTCCCTACTCGAACGACATGAATCATCCTGCAAATAAGGGGAAACCCAAAGGCGGGACTGAAGGCATGGACGCACTCTGGAGAAACCCGGAATCCTCTCTCACCCAATGGAAAACGCCGTTGATGGAGGATGAAAAAATCATCGAAGTCCCCGTGGATCAGCGCACCATCACACGCCGTTGCACCGACCGCAGCCTTGCTTTCATTGAGAAAAACCAAAAGCAGCCGTTTTTTCTCTATCTGCCCTACTCGATGCCGCACATCCCACTGTACGTCCCAGACGATGTCCGCGACCCCGATCCCAAACGCGCCTATATTAATACCATCGAACACCTCGACACCGAGCTCGGCCGGATTTTCGATCAATTGCGCGAACTGAAACTCGCGAATAATACCTATGTGATTTTCACCACCGACAACGGCCCGTGGTTAAGCTTCAAACACCACGGCGGCTCCGCAGGTCCACTGCGTGATGGGAAAATGAGCAGCTTCGAGGGCGGCCAGCGCGTCCCCTGCATCATGTGGGCGCCCGGCCGCATTCCCGCAGACACTCAGTGTGATGCACTCGCCTCGACGATGGACCTCCTCCCGACCATCGCCGCCATCACTGGCACTCCGCTGCCCTCGGACCGCAGCATCGACGGCATGGACATTTCCCCCCTCCTCAACGGCGAAACCAAGTCCATCCGCAACGATTTCCTCTACTACGCCAAAGACGGCGGCATCGAAGGCATTCGCGAGGGAAATTGGAAACTGCTCGATAAATCGCCGAAAAACAAAACCAAGCCAGCAGCCTCCAAAGGCTCGCAAGTGATGCTATTCAACCTCGCCAAGGACATCGGCGAGCGCACCAACCTCGCCGCCGAGCAGCCAGAAATCGTCGCGCGCCTTCGCCGGAAAATGCACGAACAAGATGCCGCCATCGAGGCCGAAGCGAGACCCGTATGGAAAAAGCCAAGCGCCTAGGCCTACGACGGCGCATCTCAGCCCCGCAGGCACCCAAGAGAAAATTTCTCCCCTCCCCCGCCCTTGCACATCCCACCGCGCCCACGCCTCGCCTTTCGGCTTTTCGAGATCGATTCGCGCGCGTATGAAAGTCCCCGTGAATCCTGCCATCGAAGAACGGCTCAATGAATTTATCCGGCGCAAAGGCCTGCGCCGGACTGGGCAGCGCGATGTCATTGTGAAAGCCGCTTTCTCCAAAGACGAACATTTCACTGCGGAGGAATTGTTCGAACGCGCCCGCAAACTCGACGCAGACACCTCGCGCGCCACCGTCTACCGCACACTTAACTTGCTGGTGGAGGCAGACTTACTCCGGGAAATCGACCTCGGTGACAACCAAGCGACTTACGATCCCAATTTCCATGACAAGCCCGCGCACAACCACCTCGTCTGCATCGACTGCGGCCGTGTGGTGGAGTTTGAGGACTCGCATCTTGAACTGCTGAACGATTGCGTCACGCGCCGACTCGGCTTCAAACCGATCCGCCAAAGCATCAAAATTGAGGCAAATTGCGAGCAACTCCGGTTAAAAGGCCGCTGCCCCAACCTCATCGCCACCCGCCTGACTGGCAAGCGGCTGAGGAAGAAGCGCTAAGCATCCGGCCAGCGCCGCCTCAGGCCGGGATTCCCAACTTGGCTTTCACCTTCTCGATCTCGTCAGAAAGTTGACCCCAGCGGTAATAGCTGGTTTCCAATGACTTAGCAATCTTATCCGCCGCATTGGAGGCCTCGCGCATCTTGGAAGCGTCATTCGCAAGCTCCTCGGAGGACAAGCGCTGTGTGAGAGTGGCCTGCGCGCCTTCCAATTCCGCGATTTTTGCTTCGAGCGCCTCGAATTCCGCTTCGAGCGGTTTGAGCACCTTCGACTTCATTTCACGCTGTTCCGCCTCAATCCGGCGCTGCTCTTTGCGGTTCACGCCGGGCACGGATTGGCGCGAGGATGAAGCGCCGTTCGCGCCAGCGGGTGCCAGCGAAGCGAGCTTGGGCTGGCCTTTTTTCGCCGCCTCGTCCTCTGCGGATTTCTCCAAATAATACGTGATATTGCCTGCATAGAGCACCGGTTGCTCGCCGGGACGAAACTCCAAGGTCTTGGTAACCAACGCATCCAAGAAAGTCCGATTGTGAGAAACAATCATCACACTGCCGGGGTAGTCGATGAGCGCGCGCTGCAAAACATCCTGCGACTGCATGTCGAGGTGGTTCGTCGGCTCGTCGAGAATGAGGAAATTCGCCGGACGCAGCAACATGCAAACCAGGGCGACACGCGAGCGCTCACCACCGGAAAGCACCCCGATTTTCTTGAAGACGTCGTCGCCCCGGAACAGGAAGCAGCCGAGCAAATTCCGCGCATGCGGCATCGATTCGCGCGAGGCGGCGGCCTCCACCGTCTCTAAAACCGTCAAATTCGGGTCGAGTTCGTCGGCGTGATTCTGTGAGAAAAACGAGGTGGCAACCTTGTGTCCAAACGTATGCGCCCCTGCATCCGGCTCTTCCTGCCCGGTGATGAGGCGGCAAAACGTGGATTTCCCCGCTCCATTGGGCCCGACAATCGCAAATTTCTCGCCCTTGTTGATCTCGAAGTCGAAGCCGCTGAAAACATTCAAAGCGCCATAGCTTTTCGCAACCGACTCCAACTTAGCAACCGTGTGACCGGAATTCGGCGGCGGCGGAAATTTGAAATTCATCACCGCATCATCGCGCTCCGGGGCAGGAATCCGCTCGATCTTCGCCAGCATTTTACTCCGCGACGGCACCAAACTCGCCTTGTTCGCCGAGGCGCGGAAGCGATCGATGAACCGCTGAATTTCCGAAATTTCGCGCTGCTGGGCTTCATACTGCTTGAGCTGGATTTCCTTGCGGAGCACCGACTCGCGCTCGAAGTAGGAGAAATTTCCCGCATATTCCTCAGCCCGCCCGTGCGAGAAGGCAATGGTCCGCGTGCACAAGGTATCGAGCAGCGCGCGGTCATGGGAAATCAGCAAAATCGCGCCCGGGTAGTTGACCAAATATTGCTCAACCCAAAGCTGCGTGCCGATGTCCAAGTGGTTCGTCGGCTCGTCGAGCAACAGAACTTCCGGCTCTTGCAAAAACAACTTCGCCATCGCGATCCGCATCTGCCAACCGCCAGAAAACTCCGAACAGTCGCGCGTGAAATCTTTGGATTGAAAACCCAAGCCCTTGAGCACGGACTCGATGCGCGGCTTCATGCGCGCCGGGTCAGTGGCATCCAATTGCAGCTCCAACTCGCCGATCTCCTCGAGCAAATCTCCATACGGCGAGGAGCGAGGGTCCAGCTTGGTCAACTCCGCGGAAAGCCGGTCGATTTTCTCGCTGAGCGCCATGGTCTCCCCGAAGGCGGACTCAGTTTCCTGCCAGAGCGTCCGGCCTTTGACGTGGATTCCCTCCTGCGGCAAGTAGCCGACGCGCGTCCCCTTGGGCGCATGAATCTGCCCGGAGCTCGCCGGAATAATGCCGGCCACGCACTTCATCAACGTGGATTTACCCGCGCCGTTGTGACCGGCGAAGGCGATGCGCTCGCGTGGCTGCACGGAGAAGGAAAGATCGTTGAAAAGCACACGGGGGCCAAATTCAACGCGGAGTGATTGGACGGAAATCATCGGGCGGCGGAGCTTGCACGGCTAAGACGCGGGGTCAACGCTTGAGCGCGATTGCTTGCGTTTCAGCCACCATTTTCAACGTGCACGCGCAATTGACGGTCATTTTTCGGCAGTTCGCGGTCCCAAGCTTGCAAAAATGCGGAAATTTCCGCGTGCAGCGCCTCGCACTGCTTGTTCCAAGTCCCCGTCCCGCGAAGGATGAGCGAACTTTCACGCAATCCCACGAAGCGGATTTCCTCAGCACCCGCCGCACGCAGATCGCTGAGCTCCGTGCGCAAGGTCTCGAAAAATGCCAATTCGAAGCCATTTCCCGCCTCCATCGCCGTCCGCACCAAAGACACGGTCACAGGTGGCGCAAGAGGCTGCAATTTCTCCGCAATCCGCTCACAACCAATCTTCACCAGCATCCTCCGCATCCGGTCGAAGAGCTCTTCGAGCTGCAATAACTTCAGGGGACACTTGGTCTCTAAATACTGGACAATCCCACTGCGAATATCCGCAACAAACGGGAAATCCTCATGCTCCGCGGCAACCGCAGCACGCTCCAAGGCGGCATCCAGCCAATCGGTGCCATAGTCGATCACTTGATAGCGGCCGATTTGCAGCGCGGGTCGATTGCCGATGATTGAAATCACTGAAGTTGCAAAGTTGGAGTGGATCAGTCTTTAAACAAGGGCCGCTGATATGGATCTCGCGCGGCACGACGGGAGAGCTGTTGGATCTCTTGGATGAACTCGCTCACATTCTCAAACTGGCGATAGACTGAAACATAGCGTACATAAGCGACCGGATCAATCTGGTGCAGCTTATCCATCACTTTTCCGCCAATGATCGCCGACGGAACCTCCACAAGATGATCTTTGTGCAGCTCTGAAATAATTTCTTCCACCGCGCGATCCAGCCGATCCATCGGCACCGGGCGCTTCTCACAGGCCTTGATCAAGCCACTCATGAGCTTCTCGCGGTTGAGCGACTCGCGCTCGCCATTCCGCTTCATCACACGCAGGTCCGTCCGCTCGATCTGCTCGTAAGTCGTGTAACGGTAACCACAATCCATGCACTCACGGCGGCGGCGGATCGATGTCCCATCCTTGGCCGATCTGGAATCGAGAACTTTGTCTTTAAGATGTCCGCAATTAACGCAACGCATGAGTCGAGTGGATAAAGGAAGTTGCGAAGGCTTAACCCTGCATCTTGTGGCGTCAATTCAAAAACACTGCCATATTTAGTGGTCACTCCCAAATAGTCTGCAAATCCGAGGGGAAATTTTTAGAATTTTCGGCAATTTCCAGCGCCGTTTGATCCGGGCAGCAAGCCACGTCCCCGCGCTGCGGAATTTTTATAAAATACGGCCGATTCCGTGACACGAAATCGCTCAGGCGAGCCAGCGCGCTTTCATGGCCTCAGCGCGGGCAAGCGCATCCTCGACGCTGCGCCCCAAGAAATTGGCGTGCCCCATCTTGCGGCGACCCCGCGCGTGACGCTTGCCATAAAGGTGCAAGCTCGCCTCGCCATCCTGAAACAGCGGCAACCAATCTGGCGGCGTCATTTCCTCAGGCCAAAAATCACCGAGTAAATTCAGCATCACCACCGGACTCAACAAGCGCGGCGAACCCAGCGGCAGGCCGATCACCGCCCGCAATTGCTGCGCAAACTGCGAGGTCGCGCAGGCATCCAAGGTGTGGTGCCCGGAGTTGTGCGGCCGCGGCGCAATCTCATTCACCAGCAGGCTGCCGTCGGATTTTAGGAAAAATTCAACCCCGAGAATCCCCCGATAATCCAGTGCTTCGGCCACTCGCCGGGCAATCGCCGCTGCCTCCAAGGCGACCGCAGGCGAAACGCGCGCCGGGACGATGGAGACGTCCAAGATGTGATGCCGATGCCGATTTTCCGCAGGATCATAGGTGACGATCTCACCATCCGCCCCCCGTGCCGCCATGACTGAAAGTTCTTTTTCAAAGGGCACCCACGCCTCTAAAACCGCACGCGGCGCATCAAAAGCCGCCCAGACCTCCGCCGCATTCTCATCGCCCTCCAGTTTCCGCTGGCCCTTGCCGTCGTAACCGAAGTCCGCCGTCTTCAAAACCCCGGGCCCATTTAACTCAGCCATCGCCGCGACTAAATCCGCCTCGCTCGCAATCACCGCAAACCACGTGTGCGGAATGCCATGCTGCTTGAGGAAATTTTTCTCACGCTCGCGGTTCTGGCAGATGGAAATCGCATGCGGCGACGGGTAAAGCCCCGTCCGGCTTGCCACAGCCTCCAAAGTCGCACGCGGAATGTTCTCAAACTCAACGGTCGAGACCGTCACCCGACTGCAAAAATCCTCCAGCGCGATCTCGTCGTCGAATGGCAAATCAATCACCTCATCCGCCACTTCCACCGCCGGCGCTTCCAAGCCGCCCGTCCAAATCACCGTGCGAATGCCCATCCGCCGCGCGGCTAGAGCAATCATCCGGCCAAGCTGGCCACCACCAATCACGCCAACAACACAATGCGGCGCATGAAGAGGAATCGTAGAAAATAGCATGAGGTCAATCAATGGGATCAAGAGATGGCAACACGGCGGATTTGACCGACGCAGTCTGATTTTTTCGGAAATCCGCAAGTTTCCGCGCAAGCTCCGGGCTTTCATTTGCGAGCATCGCCACCGCGAAAAGCGCCGCATTCACCGCGCCCGCACGCCCGATCGCAAATGTCGCCGTCGGAATCCCCGCCGGCATTTGCACGATGGAAAGCAAGGAATCCACGCCCTGCAAGGCCTTGGACTCCACCGGCACTCCCAGCACGGGAAGATCAGTGATGGCCGCCGTCATCCCCGGCAAATGCGCCGCTCCTCCCGCTCCGGCGATGATGCACTTCAACCCGCGCCCGCGCGCCTCCGCCGCATAGGAAACGAGCTTGTCCGGCGTCCGGTGCGCACTCACCACCTCCGCCTCCCACACCACCCCAAAGTCACGCAAAGTGCGTGCGGCGTGCTCCATCGTCGGCCAATCCGACGTGCTTCCCATGATGATTCCCACGACTGGCGCTGCGTTCATGGTGGCAGCGTGACCGACACCGCGCCGGGCGTCAACACACGGCGAGCGTCTTCTGAACACGATCTTGAAAATCTCCCGCAGCCAAGGATTGCCCGACCGCAACAATTCATTCAAATTGCCCGCCTATGTGGACCTCAGTGCGCGAGTTTGAAGACATCCGATACGAAACAACGGATGAGGGAAGTATTGCCAAAATCACCATCAACCGCCCGGAAGTGCGCAATGCCTTCCGCCCACTGACCGTGAAGGAAATGCTCATCGCCTTCGACCTCGCCCACGAGGATCCCAAAGTCGGGGCCATCATTCTCACCGGGGCCGGCGACCTCGCATTCTGCTCCGGCGGCGACCAAAAAGTCCGCGGCCATGCCGGCTACATCGGCGAGGACGGCATCCCTCGCCTCAATGTGCTCGATCTCCAGAAAAAAATCCGCTCGCTGCCCAAACCCGTCGTCGCCATGGTCGCCGGTTATGCCATCGGCGGCGGCCACGTTCTCCACATCGTCTGCGACCTCACCATCGCCGCAGACAACGCACGCTTCGGCCAAACCGGCCCCAAAGTCGGCTCGTTCGACGGTGGCCTCGGATCGAGCTACCTCGCACGCATCGTCGGCCAAAAAAAGGCGCGTGAAATTTGGTATCTCTGCCGCCAATACGACGCCCAACAAGCGCTCGATATGGGCCTAGTCAATACCGTGGTCCCGCTCGCCGATCTCGAAAAGGAGACTCTCCAATGGTGCCGCGAAATGCTTGCCCACTCCCCGCTAGCCCTGCGCTGCCTCAAGTCCGCCCTCAATGCCGACTGCGACGGCCAAATGGGCCTGCTCGACCTCGCCGGCAACGCCACCCTGCTCTACTACATGAGCGAGGAAGGCCGCGAAGGGAAACAAGCGTTCCTCGAAAAACGCGTCCCGGATTTCTCGAAATTTCCACGCGTCCCGTGAGTCGATCCGCCTCACGCACGCCGCAATATCACGCAGTGCTTGAAGATCGTCCACCCAAGCCCGCCCAACAGATAAAGCGACCCCAACAGCAGGGCGAAGGGTAAATCCCACCACAGGACGATGCACGCCCCGACGGCGGAACCGATGAAAAAACTCACGATCAGCGAGCCCGGCACCACGCATTTCCAAAGCTCAACATCGTGTCCTCTCAAGCGCATCCCGAGATTCACGCCAAAGTCCGTGAGCAAGCCCGTGAGGTGCGTCGTCCGCAAAATCATCCCGCGATAGTGCGTCGCCAGCGAGTTTTGAAATCCAAAAGCAAATCCCGCCAGACCCACCGCCACCCAAGGCAGGTGATCCATGCTAACATGTGCGCCCAAAAGACACAGCCCGATCACTGAGATCGAACGGCCATACGGTCGCGCCAAATCCAAGCTCGGATGATGGATAAAATACCCCGCAACTAAAGCACCTCCCACGAAGGAAATCGCGACCAGCGTGAGCATCCATGCATCCATCGCCATTTCCCGGTCACCCCGCACCACATCCACCGCAAGCTTGGAAACATCCCCGGTAAGATGACTCACCGATGTTCCTAAATGGATCAAAAAACCCGCGTTGGTCGCCGCGCTGAGGAAGGCAAGCAGACAGCCGCCGACCACAATCCATTTGGGGTGAGTTTTGAACATGTGCCCACTCACTCAAGCACTCCACGCCACCTCAAACAAGCCCAAGCCAACTGAAGGAGCCCGCCAGTTTTCGCGCAACTTTCCCGTCCACCAGGGTTTGAGATGCATGCTACCACGAGCGGAAAAATCCTGGACACTCTTTGAGGCCGCGCACTTGCTGAACCGCGCCGGCTTCGGCGGCAGCCCGGCGGATATTCAAGAACTCCACGCACTTGGACGAAGCGCCGCCGTCGAGTCGCTCATCTCGCCAAGTGAAGCCTTGGACGCATTCCCGACACCCACATGGACTCACCCGGAGGCCGTGGAAAGCCTAATCAAACAGCGGCTCAAACAGCGCCTGGAGATCCGAAAAGCGACCCGCGACAAGTCTCCCGAAGAAGCGGAAAAAGCACGCCGCGAAAGCCAACGCATGGAGCAACGCGAATCACGCGAACACGCCTTGGAGGCCCAAGGCTGGTGGTTCCGCAGGATGCTTGAAACCCAGGCTCCTTTGCGCGAGAAAATGACGCTCTTCTGGCACGATCACTTCCCGACATCGTTCCAAAAAGTGCGCCAACCCGTGCTGCTCTTCCGCCAAAACGAACTCTTCCGCCGCCACGCTCTCGGCAGCTTCCAAGAACTCACTCATGCCGTCCACATGGACCCGGCGATGATGTTTTACCTCGATGGTCAGAATTCCCAAAAGGGCATGCCTAACGAAAATTTCCCACGCGAAGTGATGGAACTTTTCACCTTGGGTGAGGGTGCTTACACGGAAAAAGACGTCAGCGAAGCCGCACGCGCCTTCACCGGATACCGCATCGAGCGCCGCAACGGAACCGTCAGCCACAACCGCAAGCTTTGGGACGCATCGGACAAAACCATCTTTGGTCAAACCGGCGCTTTCACTGGAACCGATGTGATTGAAATGATCTTCCAAAAAAAGGAACCCGCCAGATTCATGGCCAAGAAACTCTGGGAATATTTTGTTTACGAAAAACCGTCTAACACGGCTCTGGACGCACTCAGCAGCGTCTTTCAAAACGCCAAGCTGCAAGTCGCTCCACTGCTTCGCGAAATTTTCCTTAGCAAGGAATTCTACTCGGAGAAATCCATGCGCACGCAGATCAAGTGCCCGATCCAATTCCTAGCAGCTTCTCTCAAACAACTGGAAATCCAACAAGCACCTCTCGGATTCCCCATCACTGCACAAGCGCAACTTGGCCAGATTCTCTTCGCGCCTCCCAACGTCGCAGGCTGGGATTGGGGACAGGCATGGATCAATACGAACACGCTCCTCACCCGCTACAATCTCGCAGGTTTCCTCACCAAGGGCTCTGGCGAGGGCGACCCAAGCATCGCCAACGAGCGCATGAAAGTCAAAGGCATGGCCGCTGCCCCCAAGAAAATGGGGCGCAACTGGACCGGCCCGGACTACGAGAAAATCGCAGCCCGACCTCTCCGCACGAACCCCGCAGATCTTGTGGACTCGCTGATTTTCCGCTTTTTCCAAAGCCCCATCCCCGACAAGGCACGGAACTCGTTCATCGACTACGCAAACGCGAAAAAAGGCGTCGTTTTCACGAACAAGGAGGTCGCCGAGCTCTGCCACCTCATGCTCAGCACTCCATACTATCAACTTTGCTAACATTCGAACGCAAGCACCCTTTTTAACTCAATTCACCACCATGAAAACCCGCCGCGATTTTCTCCGCTCCACCGTTCTCGGAGCATCCGCCACTTGGACCGTCCCGATGTTTATCGAACGCACCTTCGGGCAACTCCACCAAGGCTCACGCGACCTCGCCGTCCAAGGCGACACCGGCAAAGACGGCACCATCCTCATCGTCCTCCAACTCGCCGGCGGCAATGACGGGCTGAACACACTCGTCCCCTTCTCGGACGACGCCTATCACAAGGCCCGCCCCCGCATCGGAAAATCAGAAAAACAAATCATCAAGCTCGACGACAAGGTCGGTCTAAACGACTCCATGCCGTTCTTAGGCTCGATGTTCAAAGAGGGCAAACTCGGCATCGTCCAAGGCGTCGGCTACCCGAACCCAAACCGCTCTCACTTCGTCTCCACCTCGATCTGGGAGACGGCGGACCCATCCAATCGCTCGGCAACCGGATGGCTTGGCCGCTACTTTGACAACGCATGCCCCGGCGCGGACCCCACCGTCGGCATCAGCTTCAATAAAACCCAACCGGAAAGCTTCGGCGCCACCCAAAACCCCGGCATCTGCCTGAACTCGCCGGAACTTTACCGATGGATCCACGGCGGCGGCGAGAAAGCACAAGCCGAACAGTTTTTTGCGGATCTCAACCAACCCGCGAGCGCCATCGACCCTGACACCGACGATGACACACCGTCCGACGGCGGCTCCATCGCCATGCCCGGCGGCGGGAAAATCGGCGGTATCAGCGGCGAGGGAAATCTCGCATTCCTCGAACGCGTCGCTCTCGACGCACAGGTCAGCTCGAAAAAAATCCTCGAACTCGCCTCACGCCACCGCACGAAAGTCCCCTACGACGGCACACCCCTTGCGCGCAATTTGAACCTCGTCGCACGCATGATCGCCGGCGGCATGCCCACCCGGGTTTACTACGTCAGCCATGGCGGATTCGACACGCACAACCAACAAATCAACTCGCACGACCGCCTGCTCAACCAACTCGACAGCGCCCTGAAGTCGTTCTTCGCCGACTTGAAAGAACAAGGAAACGACAAGCGCGTCACCCTCATGACCTTCTCAGAATTTGGCCGCAGAGTCTCGGAAAACGCGAGTGCCGGCACGGACCATGGCAAAGCGTCCTGCCTTTTCGTCGCCGGCCCAGCCGTCAAGGGCGGGCTCCACGGCAAACAGCCAAGCCTCACCGATCTCTCCGAGGGCGACATCCAGCACAATGTGGATTTCCGCAGTGTTTACGGCAGCCTCCTCCAAGATTGGCTCAAGGCACCCGAGCTAAAACCGATCCTCGGCGCGGCCTATCCGAAAATGAATTTGATCGCGTAGTCCAGCCAAGCCGCCCTCGCGCGAACATCGACAAACCCATTTCCGCGTGCTTTCTTTCCGCCGATGACGGATGGCACACCACTCGTGCTCGGGATTTCCGGGCCGCAACTCAGCTCAGGGGAAGCCGCGCTTTTTCGCAAACTTCAACCCGCAGGTTACATCGTTTTCACACGCAATATCGTCTCACCCGAGCAAACTCGGAAACTCACCGACGACCTGCGCGATCTATCCATCGAGACGCCCATCATCGCCATCGACCAAGAAGGCGGCAGAGTCACCCGCACCCGGGAGATCGCCCCTGCCGCGCCCTCCGCACCGGCCCTCGCCGCGGTCGGAGATATGGTGAAAATCGCCGAAGCTGCGGCCTTCACCGGCGACCTTCTCAGTCTGCTAGGCATCAACCTCAATTTCGCCCCGGTCCTTGATCTCGACCATTTTCCTGAGACACAAAACGCCCTGCGCGGTCGCTGCTGGGGCCGTGATCCGCAGCGCGTGATCGACTACGCCGGCCAATGGAACCGCTGGCTGCGCAGGCGCGCGATCGCCAGTTGCGCCAAACATTTCCCTGCCTGCGGCCGTGCCCAGTCGGACCCACACCACGACCTGCCATCATCCCCGGCCACGCTCGAAGAATTGCTTGCGGAGGACATCATCCCCTACACCGCTCTCATGCCGGAACTGGATGCGATCATGCTCGCCCATGTAGATTTTCCGAACATCGACCCAGATTTCCCGGCCTCACTCTCGCCTCGCATCATCCAAAGATTTCTCCGTGACCAACTCGGTTTCGACCACCATCTCGTGCTAACGGACGACCTCGACATGGGAGCCATTGGCCAACGCTACAGTCGCGGCCAAGACGTGAAACTCGCCCTCCAAGCGGGAAATGACCTCGCGCTCATTTGCCACCACACCGAAACGGCGGAAGTTGCCGCCAAAGCCGCCACCGAGCTTCCAGAGTCGATCCGTGAAGACGCTCACAAGCGCTTGGAGAAATTCCGCCGCAAGCTGAAGCAACCTGCCGTTTGGTCCGAGACCAGATGGCAAGAGACCTGCGCCTCGCTCAGCAAGCTTGCCGCAGAGATTCCCGAGCCCAGCCAAGCAGCCGCCCACAGCCCGGTCACCCGCTACTGAAAAATCTCCCGCGGGGATTCGATTGAATAGTCCCTCCCCCTCACGCGTCGCATCCGGCACAGTCTGCACCAACTCATTCCCGACCATGAAAAACTTCGTCCGTAGATTTCTCACCACCGCCACCTGCGGCCTCGCCCTATCCATCACCACCGCCGGCAACGCCGCGGATCTCACAATCGATGGATATGGCTCATACGCACTCTCCAAGCGCGTGGACTATTTCATCAAAGGCAAGAACCAAGGCGGTCGCTACAAAAACCTCGGCAGCGACTACTATCACCGCGCTTCTTACCAAATGGACTTCATCACCAACCGCTCAAGCAACAGCTCCGGTAGCCTCAGCTACGAGTTCTGGGGAATGCCTTACTATGGGGCCTCACAAGGCGTCATCCTCATGACCAGCGGTCTCGCACCCCTCCGCGGCGGATACAGCTACAACCAACTTTACGTCAGTGGCTACGCACTGGCTCTCGATGAATGGCGCTACCCCGACATCAACCTCTGGGAATACACACGCAAAGGATGGAAGTTCAAAGACTCCCTAACATTCACTAAGAAAACTTTCCTCTAATCGCAAAGTGCCGCTCCGTCACACTCTCATCGCGGCCGCAGCCATCGCCGCCACATCCGG
>JBEGOB010000062.1:0-6824 GCA_041182265.1 Verrucomicrobiota bacterium
CCTTTGATCATGGCGTTCTCGCCGATGGTCACGCGTCCCTTGTCCGAGGTGATTTCACCTTCGATTTTTCCATCGATGATCATGTCGTTGGAGAAGCGGATGGAACCGGTGATTTCGATTCCACTGGAGAGGACGTTGGTCGGATTGGCCATAGGCCGTAAAAGGAGCAAAGCCCCGCAGGCTTGGCAATGGCAAAGATTTCCGAGCGGCAGGCAGTGCTTATTCTTGGGCGACTCATTCATTGCATCTCACTCGCTGTGAGCAGGGTATGACAGGTATGGCGGGGCGCTCGGGAAATGCATCTCGACAGACCCGCCACTGCGTGTGGGAGTGACCTATGGGCAAACTGATTATGGTCTCGAATCGTCTGCCGGTAAAAGTCGAGCCAGACGGGTCACATACGAGGACGACGGGTGGTCTGGCCTCGGCCTTGGAGGGGGTGGCGTTGGATTCAGAAACCTTGTGGGTGGGATGGCCTGGGCTGGCGACTGAGGAGTTTGAGGACGTCGCTGCAATCGGTGAGCAGATGAGAGAAGCGCGCTTGGTTCCAGTGTTTTTGACACAGAATGAGGTGGATGGTTTTTATGAAGGTTACTCGAACTCGACGCTTTGGCCGCTGCTGCACTACATGGTTGAGCGAGCGCGGTTTTCTAAGGATTGGTGGGAGTCTTACCAGGCGGTGAACCGGAAATTTGCCGAAACGATTTTAGAAGTTGCCGGTGATGGTGATCAGGTCTGGGTTCACGACTATCACTTATTCTTGGTTCCCTCGATGTTGCGTGGCCGGAAAAAGAGGCTCAAAGTCGGCTTTTTTCTGCACACTCCATTTTGCACCAGCGAGATCTTTCGGGTGTTGCCAGATCGGTGTGCACTTTTGCGGGGTGTGCTTGGAGCGGATGTGATTGGTTTTCACACCTACAATTACCTGAGACATTTCCGGTCGTCGATTTTGCGAGTGCTGGGTTGGGAGACAGAGATGGAGAGATTCTGGAATGAAGACCGAGAAGTGTATCTCGGGGTCTATCCGATTGGGCACAATCATGAAGCTTTCGAGCAGGCGATGGTTGCGCCCGGTTTCCGCGAGTTAGTGGCACGTCATGACCAAGATCTTGGGGGGAAGCGTTTAATCCTGAGCGTGGAGAGATTGGACTACACGAAGGGGCTGCCGGCGAAACTGGCGGCGATGCGGAGATTTCTTGAGATTCATCCGGAGAAGCGGGATGAGGTCTTGTTTGTACTGATCGCGGTGCCGTCGCGTCAGGGAGTGCCTGAATATGACGAATTGACAGAGGAGGTGCAACGTGAGGTGGGTGCGATCAATGGAGAATTCGGCAAATTTGGGCATTCTCCGGTGCAGTTTCTCCATCGGGGATTTCCGATTGAGGACTTGTCGGCATTTTATGCATTGGCCGAAGTTTGCATGGTGACGCCGCTGCGAGACGGGATGAATTTGGTGGCGAAGGAATTTCTCGATTGTCAGCGTCCAGAGTTTTTCAAGCGTCCTGGAGTTTTGATTCTGAGTGAGTTTGCCGGAGCAGCTCAAGAGCTCTCGCACTCGCTTCAGGTCAATCCGTATGACGTTGATGAGGTCGCGTTGGCGATGAATCGAGCCTTGGACATGCCGGACGAAGAGCGTTTGAGTCGCATCGAGGTGATGCAAAGCCGGCTTCGTAAGCGGGACAGCATGGCTTGGACCCGTTTATTTTTGAAGGATCTCGATAAAGTGCCGGGGCGAGGTTCATGCGCAGCGATTGCCGAGTTGAATCCGTTGGCGATAGAACTGGCAGCGAGAGTCAAGAGTGGTCAGCAATTGGGACTGTATCTCGACTATGATGGGACCTTGCGCGACTTCGCCGACGTGCCGGAGCATGCGGTGCCGGATGCGGGTTTGGTGGGTTTGATAGAGGGGCTTGCGGCGTTTAAGAATGTCTCGCTCTCGGTGGTGAGCGGGCGAGCGTCGGGATTTCTTCAGAAGCACTTGGGAGGCTTGGGGGCGACATTGGTTTGCGAGCATGGATACCGCTGGTTGCGCCATGGAGTGGGGGAGTGGGAGTTGTTCAATCCGCACGTCAATGTTGATTGGAAGCATGGAATTCGTGAGCACCTGGAGCAGGTTTCGCTGATGACGCCCGGCACGCATGTGGAGGAAAAGGAGTCGGCATTGGTCTGGCATTATCGCAAGGCCGACCCCGAATTTGGGGAATGGCGTGCGCGTGGCTTGTTGGATGAACTTACGGGAATGGCGGCTAACTTACCAGTGACGGTGCATCACGGGCGGAAAATTGTTGAGATATCGAGTTTGCAAGTGAGCAAGGGAGATGTGGTTGATTTTCTAATCAAATCGCGGGGGGATCATGTCGCGTTGGTCGCTGGGGACGACCAGACCGACGAGACGATGATCGCTCTGGAGCCGGAAGGCGTGGACTTTTTCAGCGTAAAGATCGGGACAGGTTCCTCGCGTGCAGGATACCGCACCGATATCATTGGCATGCGTGGTTTCTTGGAGAAGCTGAGGGAAGAACTTCGCAAATAAGCATCTGACATTTTGAAATCCATGATCTTGAAAATTGACCCAGCCCGCCTTGCGGATGACTACCATTTAGGAATGATCGGCAATGGTAGGACTTGCGCGTTGATCGATGCCTTCGGGAAAATCGTATTTTGCTGTCTTCCTGACTTTGATTCTGGCACGGCGTTCGCTTCGATTCTTGACGAGGAGAAAGGCGGTTCGTTTGGTGTTGAGATCGTTGATGGGTGTGTGAGCGGGCAGTCGTATGAAGCGAATACCAACGTTCTCGTCACCACTTTTGAGAGTGAGGAGGGCGCCTTCGAGCTGATTGATTTCATGCCGCGCTACACCTCTGATGGGAGAGCGGGCGCATTCAATGATGGAAGTCCTGATGTTGTAAGGAAGCTGAAACTGTTGCGAGGCAATCCCAGAGTTCGGATTCAGTTCGATCCTCAGTTAGAGTATGCGTATGGTAAAACCAAGGTGGTGCATGAGCGGTCGCGATTGAAGGCGATGACGGAGTGGTGCGGAGAACAGGGAGTGATTTATGAATCGATTTATTTATGGACGGATCTTGACGCTGCGGCGGTGGATGCCGGTGCGGAGATGGTTTTGAAGCAAGATCATTTTCTATTCATGAGTTATCATGACAAGGTTCAGGTTCCAGATATGGCACTTGTTGACTTGATGTTGCAGCGGACGCGTGCCTATTGGATGTTATGGGCGGCTAGGACGCACTTGCCGACGCGCTACAAGCGCGAATCGATGCGGAGTGCGCTGGTCCTTAAAATGCTGCAATTTGGTCCAACGGGTGCGTTCCTCGCGGCGGCGACCACGTCGCTTCCAGAGACGATCGGCGAGGAGCGCAATTGGGATTACCGATTTTGCTGGCTGCGTGACGCCTCAATGACAGTGTCCGTCTTGCGGAAAATTGGTCATCCCTCGATGGCAGTTAATTTCATCGACTGGATGTTGCGCACAGTTCCTACCAAGGATGATTCTCTACAAATCATGTATGGCTTGCGCGGTGAGAAAATTCTTTCGGAAAAGATATTAAGGCACTTTTCCGGCTACAAGGGCTCCTTGCCGGTGAGAGTTGGCAACGCGGCTTACACTCAAGAGCAGCATGATATTTATGGAGTGGTGATGGATGTGATCCATCAGGATTTGCTGATGCGCCAGCGGAGCCCTGAATCGCTGGACCGGATCTGGACGCGGGTGCGCGCGATCGTTCGGACCGTCAGTCGTGCGTGGAAAGAGCCGGATCGCGGGATTTGGGAAATCCGCGGTGAGAAGCGTCATTTTGTTTTTTCCAAAGTCCTGTGTTGGGTTGCCATTGATCGCGGAATTAAAATTGCCGAGTTGCTGGATAAGCACAAATGGGCGCAAGCGCATCGCTCGTTGCTAGATGAAGTTCATGAAGATATTTGCAAGCGCGGTTGGAACGCCGACAAGGAGGCATTTGTCCAATCCTATGGCTCTTCACATCTTGATGCGTCCAACCTTCTTCTTGCAGAATATGGTTTTTTGAAAGCCGATGATCCTCGATTTGTTTCCACGGTCGAAAAGTCACGAGAGGAACTTTCCGTGAATGGATTGATGTTTCGCTATCGAAACCAAGACGACTTCGGTGAGCCGCAGAGTGCTTTCACCGTTTGCTCTTTTTGGTTGGTCAAAGCTTTGGTCTCGATCGACCGACGAGTCGATGCAAGAAATCTCTATGAATCCCTGTTAAGCATGGCCAATGGTCATGGTCTCTATGGCGAGGATTTGGATTTCAGGACAAGAAGACAATTGGGAAATTTTCCTCAGGCGTACAGTCATTTAGCGCTGATTGATTGCGCGCTTGAGCTTTCCAAGGAGCCTGAAAACGAATTGATCCATCTGTGATGGTCCGCCGAACCGAGGTTCTATCAGGCGTCAGCCAAGCCAGCGCGGAATGGGCGGATTGCGGGCTTGTCCTTTTTGAGGAGGGCCTTGCGCATTTTCGCGAGAGCGGAATTTTGCAATTGGCGGATCCGCTCGCGAGATACGCCGAATTCGCGTCCGACGTCTTCCAGGAGCATCGGCTTGAGTCCGCTGAGGCCGAATCGCTCGTCGATGATGCGGCGTTCGCGTTCATTGAGGAGCGAAAGGAGGCCGCCTATTTGATCGTGGAGATTTTTGTCGGTGAGCATTTCCAGTGGGTCCGAGGCGGACTCGTCACTGATGATGTCGCCGTATTCCGTGGCCTCGCCCTCGTTGACTGGAGCGTCTAGAGAAGTCGGGCGTTGTGCGGCCTGCTTGAGCATGGCGATTTTTTGGCGCGGGAGACCGAGTTCAGTTGCCAATTCATCGTCGCTGGGTTCGCGACCGAGGGACTCTGCGAGGAGCGAGGAAATTCTGCGCATTCTCGCAATTTTATCCACCATGTGAATTGGGAGGCGGATCGTCTTCGATTGATTTGCGAGGGCGCGCTTGATGGATTGCTTGATCCACCATGCGCCGTAGGTCGAGAGTTTGCCGCCCTTTTCAGGATCGAAGCGTTCGACCGCGTTCATGAGGCCGATGTTGCCCTCCGAGATTAGATCGCTGAGAGAAAGTCCGTAGCCCGAGTAATCTTGGGCAATTTTCACGACCAAGCGGAGATTGGCTTTGATCATGTGAGTGCGAGCGTCCTTGTCACCCATCTTGATGCGTTCCGCGAGAGAGTTTTCCTCCTCGATGGTGAGCAGCGGTGTTTGTGAAATTTCCTTCAGGTAGATTTTCAGACTGTTATCGGAATCGTAAGCCATGGTGTTGCGAGGTTGCTTTCACAGGGGTATTCGCTGGCTTGTTTTTTTTGGATTCAACAAAATGAAAAACTTGGGGAGATTTTTTTAACTGAGATTTTTTGAATCTGAAATGAGTGCGCCAACGAAGACCCAGATGCAGACCGGCACCAAACCTTGATGCCGGCTGTTCAACTAACTAAAGAAATCCTCCTAAATTATGAAGACATTGTTTAAATCCATTCTGTGCATTGCGAGTGTAGCAAGTTTGACCGCGGGTTCCCTGAGTGCTGCTGAGAAGAAAGACATCGTGGACACCGCAGTGGCGGCAGGTTCCTTCAAGACCCTTGCAGCAGCGTTGCAGGCGGCGGGCTTGGTGGAAACCATGAAGGGTGAAGGACCATTCACGGTTTTCGCGCCGACGGATGAGGCATTCGCCAAGCTTCCTGCGGGAACGGTCGAGACCTTGTTGAAGCCGGAGAACAAAGACAAATTGGTTGATATTTTGACCTATCACGTCGTTGCAGGAGCAGTGCCTGCCGAGGCCGCCTTGAAACTGACGGAGGCGAGTGCGCTCAATAAAAAGAAACTCACACTTTCAGTGAAAGAAGGCGCGCTTTTCATCAACGAGTCCAAGGTTGTGACGGCTGATGTCAATTGCAGCAACGGCGTGATTCACATCATCGACAGCGTGCTGTTGCCGCCGGCTGAGAAAAAGTGATTTCGTGTGATATTCCGTGTCCTATCTGATGAGGACGATCACCAACAAACCCCGCAATCCGGCAGACTCTGCCTGGGTTCGGGGAATTGTGGTTTCGTTGGAGGGAGTGTTGCCGTGGGTGTTGGACCGGCTTTGTGCGTGGCGTGTGTCCTTGGTTAAAAATACTTATCCATTCCGGCAAACTAGGATTAGACAAAGTCGGATTGGTTTCTATGTTTCTTCCGTTTCCGTGATTTCAGCAGAACCGACAAAGCCCTCAGAGATACTCCCGCAGATTGCGGCGGGTGCGAGTGGGGCGATGGATGAGTGCATTGCGCGTTATGGGGCCTTGGTTTGGACAATTGCGCGGCGGCACCTATCGGATGCTTCCGAGGCAGAGGACTTGGTGCAGGAGGTTTTCACCGAGATTTGGAAAAAGTCGGGTTCGTTTGATCCGGCGATTGCGTCGGAGCTCACCTTTGTGGGCATGTTGGCGAGGCGGCGGGCGATTGATTATTTGAGGCGGATTGGGCGTCGTCCCGGGTTTGAGACCTTGGATGCGGTGGCGGGATATGCACAGCCTGAGGCGCAAGTGTCCTCGGTGGTTTGCGATGCAGAAGCGGTGAAGGCGAGTGTGGCGGCGCTTCCGTCAGACACGCGTCAATTGTTCCATTTGTTTTTTGAGGATGGCTTTACGCATCCGGAAATTGCTGAAAAGACGGGCTTGCCATTGGGCACCGTCAAAACGCGCTTGAGGCGAGGATTGCTGGTTTTGCGTGAGCAATTGCAGCGTGTCGGGGCATCCAGCAAGGGGGTGGCGTCGTGAGTGATTTCGACAAAAAACTTCGTTTTGATGAGCTTTGCG
>JBEGOB010000063.1:0-23014 GCA_041182265.1 Verrucomicrobiota bacterium
GATGAACACGGACGAAAATTTAGAGCCACCCCGAGCGCCGATATCCTGTCAGCTACCGTGCGCGCGACATCCTGTCGCCCGAATTCCAAAAAGCAGACTGCGGATAAAATATCCGCCAACCGACAGCGCGCAGCATGCACGCGCTCCTTCGGCCAAATCCCATCCCCACTCTTCCTTGGCGACCTTGGCGCCTTGGCGGTCCAAACCTCTTCATCTTCGCCACCCCGGAGCGCCGATATCCTGTCAGCTACCGTGCGCGCAACATCCTGTCGCCCAAATTCCAAAGAACAAAACGCGGACAGAATATCCGCCAACCGACAGCGCGCAGCATGCACGCGCCCCTTCGGCCAAATCCCATTCCCCCACTCTTCCTTGGCGTCCTTGGCGCCTTGGCGGTCCAAACCTCTTCACCTTCGCCAACCGGGGCTTAGCTCAGGCGCTGCTTGGCGACGGCGGTGGCGACTTGAATATTTGGGGCTTGGAGGAGGGCGGAAACGATTACGACGCGGCGAGCGCCAGAGGCGAGCACGGCGGGAAGGGTTTCTTGCGTGATGCCGCCAATGCAAAAGGCGGGAATGTGCATGCCAACCTCGGCCTCCATGACGGCAATCTCGTCCAGCCCGATGGCGGGGCGCCCCGCTTTGGTGGGGGTCGGAAAGAGTGGCCCGAAGCCGATGCAATCAAAGCCCTCGGCCAATGCTGCGCGGGCTTGGGCGAGTGAATGCGTAGAGCGGCCGAAGATGAAGGGACGTGACGCAGGTGATCCGTCCAATTCCGCGAGAGCCGCGCCACGTGCCGCATTTTCCCGCGCTTCGGCGAGGTTGCCATCCTCTTGGCCGATGTGGACGCCGTCGGCACCGATTTGGGCGGCGAGGGCGGGGTAGTCGTTGAGGATGAAAGGAACTCCAGCGGCCTGGCAGAGAGGGATGATTTTTTCCGCGACACGCCGAATTTTTTCGAGGTCGTGGCCTTTTGCGCGAAGTTGGATGAGGTCCGCCCCGCCAGCAAGCAGCGAAGCGGTGACGGTTTCCGCATTTTCCTCGGAGGTGTAGCCGAGATCAAGGATGCAGTAGAGGCGGGCCTGTGAAATGGGAACGCGGAACACGGAACTCGGAGAGGGCATGGGGTGCGTTCTCCTCAGGCTTGGCGCTCTTCCAAATAGCGGGCAACCCAACCGATGTCGTAGGTGCCGGCGGCGAAGTCTGGATGCGCGATGATTTCCTGCTGGAAAGGAATGGTCGTTTTGATGCCGCGGATCATGAATTCACCGAGGGCGCGCTTCATGCGAGCGATCGCAATTTCCCGAGTGGCGCCGGTGACGATGAGCTTGGCGATCATCGAGTCGTAGTGAGGGGGGACGGTGTAGCCCGAATAAACGTGCGTATCCACGCGGACGCCCTTGCCGCCGGGAGCATACCAGAGATCGATGGTTCCGGGGCTGGGTGTGAAATTGTTGAATGGGTCCTCGGCATTGATACGGCACTCGATCGAGTGACCGCGCGGGGAAGCGTCGAGCACGTGACGAGAAAGCGGTTGGCCCGCAGCGACGCGGATTTGCTCCTTGATGAGTTCGCACCCCATGACCTCCTCGGTGACCGGGTGCTCGACCTGGATCCGGGTGTTCATTTCCATGAAATAGAAATTTTCCGCTTTTTCATCGACGAGATACTCGATGGTTCCGGCGTTTTGATATCCGATGTTTTTGATCAGATTGACGGAAGCCTCGCCCATTTTCGCGCGGAGCTCCGGGGTGAGGAGCGGCGACGGGCATTCCTCGATGATTTTTTGGTTGCGGCGCTGCATCGAGCAATCGCGCTCTCCGAGGTGGATGAAATTTCCGTGTGAATCCGCAATGACTTGGAACTCAACGTGGTGCGGATTTAAAACCAGCTTCTCCAAATAGCAGTCGCCATTGCCAAAGCAGGCGACGGCCTCGTTGGAGGCGGCTTGGAAGAGGCTGAGAAATTCCTCCTCCTTGAAGCAGGGGCGCATGCCGCGGCCACCACCACCGGCGGTGGCCTTGATCATGACGGGCAGGCCGATGCGCTTGGCCTCGATCAAAGCCGCTTGGGCGTCGGCCATGATTTCCGAGCCTGGTGTGATGGGCACGCCATTGGCAATGGCCGTGGCGCGAGCGGTTGCCTTGTCACCCATCATGGAGATCACCTTGGCGGATGGCCCGATGAAGGTGATGCCTGAGCTGGCGCAAATTTCTGCGAAACGCGCATTTTCCGAGAGGAACCCGTAGCCCGGGTGGATCGCATCCGCGCCGGTGATTTCCGCAGCGGCGATGATGCGGTCGATCTTCAGGTAAGATTCCTTGCTGGATGCTGGGCCGATGCAGACCGCTTCGTCAGCGAGTTGGACGTGCATCGAGTCCACGTCCGCCTCGGAATAAACGGCGACGGATTCGACATCAAGTTCGCGGCAGGCGCGGATGATGCGGAGGGCAATTTCACCGCGATTGGCGACGAGGACGCGCTTGAACATGGGGTAGTGAGTGAAGAAGTGAATCCGTGTGCGTTGACCAGAGAGGCAAATTTATTTGATGCGGAAAAGGACGTCGCCGTATTGGACGGGCGTGCAATCTTCCGCGATGACGGCGCAGATGGTGCCGGATTTTTCCGCTTTGATTTCATTCATCACCTTCATGGCCTCGATGATGCAGAGAGTCTGGCCGACGGAGACACTTGAGCCAACTTCGACGAAGTTGGGTGCGTCCGGTGCGGGTTTGGTGTAGAATGTGCCGACCATGGGCGAGGTGATTTCCGCGCCTTCGGCGACGGGCGCGGCGGGGGCCGAGGCGTTTGCGGCGGACGCAGCGTGAGAGACTTGCGCGGCGGAGGGTGGTGCCGCGGCTGGCAGGCTGGCGAGGAGGCCACGAAGATCGTCCAAATCCGCGCCTTTTTTCAACTTCAGGTGAAAGTCCTTCTTGGTGAGATCGAAGTGGGTGAGGCCGTGCTCATTCATGAGTTCGACGATTTTGCGGATTTCCTGGAGTTCCACGATAAGAGAAGGTTGGTAGTTGGTGAATGAGAGCGGACCCGACGGGGGCGCTTCGGCTGAGCTAGCTAGAAGGAGTGGGGAAAGAGCGTCAACGAAGAATTGCGACGCGGCGCGTGTGCAGCAACGATTCTCGGTGGGGGCGAGGATGTTTTTCTTTGATTCCGCGCTCGCCACTGTGCGCTGAGGTGATTTTCATCCGTCGATGAATGCGACGCAGCCCTTGAATATTCTTCCGCGCCCGGCGATGCGAGGTGAGTTCGTGCCCGCCGATTATTTTCGGCGTTTGGAAGTCGGAGAGCTCGCGCGTGACGGCCGCCCATTGGAAGTGGATTTGGGGTGTGGAGATGGCGCGTTTTTATTGGGAATGGCGGAAAATTTCCCGGATCGCGATTTTTTAGGGGTCGAGAGACTGCTGGGTCGGGTCCGGAAAGTGTGCAAAAAAATCACGCGGCGGGAGCTTCAAAATGCGCGTGTCCTGCGCTTGGAGAGCCGCTATTCCGTCGAGTGGTTGTTGCCAGAGGCGGCCGTGTCGCGCCTGCATGTGTTGTGTCCGGACCCGTGGCCGAAGCTGCGGCACCACCGGCGGCGCTTGGTGCAGCCCGACTTTTTGGAGGCCGTGCGACGTGCTTTGCGCCCGGGAGGTGAGTTTTTATTCATGACCGACCACGAGGAGTATTTCCAGTGGGCGATTGAAAAAGTCACGGAATTCGGGAAATTCGAGCGACTTGAATGGCAGGAAGATTCGTTTTTCTATCCGAAAACGGATTTTCAGAAACTCTGGGAAAGCGAGGGCAAGTCGATGTGGCGTCTGCGCTGCCGCAAGCCAGTCAGCGAGATTTCAGAAGCAACCGCGAGCCATCCATAAAGCCCTCGATCATCAATTCGTTGGATTCTCCGACACGCAGGGTGACGCCGCCAGTTTGCCCTTGGTGAAACACGCGGATTCCTCGCGATCGCCAATATTTCACAGTTTGAGGAGTGCGCACCTCGCTTGCGGGAAATGGAGCGTGCGAGGCAATGATCACACGCGGGTTGACTGCGTCCAAGAATGGATCCGTCAGCGTGGCATCCCAGCGATGCTTGCCGGCGATGATCACGTCGGCCGAGAGATCCTTTTTCGCATCCAGCAACTTCAGCTCCGTGACCGCGCCTGAGTCGCTGGTGAAAAGAATTTTCCAGCCTTTCCAGTGGACTCGAAAAATCGCGACGCGGTCGTCAGCCAGCATGTTTTGTGACAGTGAATTCGGCGCGAACAAAACTTCCAACTCTGCCCCATCGGGCAGTGGGAGTCTGCTGAAATCTTTGACTTGCAAGGTCTTAACTCCAGCGCCGGGTGCATCATGGATCCAAGACCGAAAAACCGGACTGCGTGATTTCTCGACGGGAAGAAGCGCCTGGCGAATGGGAAAAGTCTCCCAAACGGGCGCTCCGCCACCCAAGTGCCCGCCGTCCGCATGACTGAGGACAACCGAGTCTGGGGTGATTCCAAGGCGCTGCAGCGATGGCGCGACTTGACGCTCGAAGGCAAAGCCGTCGGCACAATCGATCATCACCGCGCCGCTCTTCCCCCCGGTGAAGCACGCCGCGCCATCGCCGCTGCCCAAATCATACACCAGCAGTTGGGGACCGCTCGACTGGAGTTTAAAATGACCACCAGGAACCGCTGCAAAGGTCTCCGCGATTTTAACACAGGCATGCGCTAAAAATGAGTTTGCCAAATTGACCACACGAGTGACGGGAGGAGCGACCGGGTAAAATGCAGCACCCACCAGCGCGGTTCCGAGCAGCATGAAAACCACAGGCACCAGCACCACGCCTGCAAGCACAGAAATCGGCGTAAATAATTGAAAATGAATCATCGTCAGCGGAGTCGAGCCCACCCCAGCTGCCATCGAGACCCCCAGCGATTGCGCCAATTTCTGACGAAACCCGAGCCACAGCTTTTGCCAGCGGTTCATCTCTCCAAGCGGCAAATAAAGAGCCGGCTGGGCGATCCAAGTGAACATTCGTGACGCAAGCCCGACCCCGACCGCGATGGCAGCCACCACCCCATAGGACAATTGGACACCGGGTTGGAACAACAAGCGGCCATCCCAAAGCATTGCCACGAGCAGCACAGCGCCCAAGGAATTCAACAAATCCGGCTGACGTCGCATGATGAACGCAGCGAGGAAAACCAGCGCCATCCACGCCGAGCGGACTGCGGGAGGCGTATTGCCTGTGATCCATGAGTAACTGAAAATCAATGGAATCAGCCCTAAAATCGCCCAGCGCCGAGAGACCCCAAAAAACCGTAAAACCAGCCAGCCCATGCTGCCGACCATCGCCACATGCAAGCCACTCACCGAGAAGGCATGAAGCGTGCCGCTGTTGCGAAATGCGGCCACAAGCTCCGTCGCGTCCTGGGGTTGCTCGCCGATCACCACCGCGCGAATGACGCCCGCCGCCATGGAATTTTCCTCCAGCCCAAAAGTCACCGCATTGCGAAACCCGCGCCTCACGCGTGAACCGAGCGCAGCCAAGCGCCCGGTGACCACCTCGCCATCCAGAGAATCCGCTTGAAATAGTGCGGAAACTCCCTTGCGGCCGAGCCAAAGCGCACGATCAAACTCACCAGGATTCCGCGCAGCCGGCAACGCGCTGAAACTTCCAAGCGCCCTCACCCGAGCGCCCGCGACCGGCAGTTCTCCCCTCCCCTTCCACAACACCTTCGCCCCGGCGTGCTCGCCATGCAGCAAAACCACTGGCGCGCTCCAGAAATTCCGCGGGCCGACGGCATCTTGCAGCACGCGCCCTTCCATTTCCACCCCTTGAATCCCGACCAAGCGCAGCTCATCCCACTTTTGCGCATCACTGCGGAGAACCAAAACGGCCACGGAAATCCAGCCACAAACCAGCCATGAGGCACCGAAGCGCCACCCGCACAGCAAGCACCCCAAAAAACCGAGCACTCCAACGAGAGAAATCCCGGCCGAGACATTCCACTGCGCCATCGCAACACAGGCCACCGTGACCAGTGCCGTCCAGAAAAGCGGGTGACGCCGTGCACCCGCCGTCGCGTGATCGGCTAATTGATTGAAACGCATGATGCTGAATGCCTCCGTTCCAGCAACATGCAGTCCATCGATTTACTCTGCCTTGCCTGCCGCAACCTGCTGCATTCGTGCGAGATAGGCCTCTTCCTCGGCAGCCGCGGCGGCCGCCTCATCCTTGGCGACCCAATCATGCAACTTGTGATTCGCGTTTGCCGCGTGACGGGTTCCGGGAAATTGATCCACCACCTGATTCATGATCGCCACCGCAGATTCACGGTCGCCTTGGACCTCGTCATACAGTTCCGCGAGGCGGAATAGGAAATAAGCCGCATCATTCACCTCCCACGCTTGGCTTTCCAGCGCGTGACGAATCGTCTCAATTGCAGCTGCTGGGTCACCCAAATTGTCCTTTTGGACTTTTGCGATTTCCACCCATGGCAGGCGGTTCAGCGGGTCAGTTGCGGCCGCCTTTTTGAAAGCCTCGATCGCCGCATCATACTCGCCCTGCGCCATCAACGAGCGGGCGTCGTGCATCGCGTCACGTTCCATCATTTCCGCGCTATCATACACTGCGTGCGTGACGCGCTGTGCGAAAAACGGCAACGCATAGACCACGAAAAAGATCCCCGCCACGCCTGCACTCAGGAAAGTCAGCAAAATCCCATTGAACAACTTTTCACCCTCCAGCGAACTCTCCGCATCCTTCAACTTCGCCACCTCCTCATCAGGCTCCCCGACATTTTCTGCCTGCTCGATCTGCGTCCTCAGCGAGTCCATCGCCTTCCCCTGCTTTAAGTACCAGGTCCAGCTTCCGGCCAAGAGCACCACCAGGATGATATAGAAGAGCCATTTCATAATTCACGAGCTTGCGTCAGCGCCGCATGCGGTTGAAAGCAAAAATTCCAGCGAAATTTACAAACGCCGCGCATTCCGCCCTTCATCGATCAATTTCCAAAAATGCTTTGAGTTTGCCAAAGCCTCATCCTCGGACAAGGGCATTTTCGAGCGGAACATGAAATCTGAAAACGTCCCCTTGTGCAGCACGCGATGCACGATCACCGAGCCATCACGCACCTCGAAATAAAACCGATAATCCTTCGCCCGGAACCGATACAGCACGCGCCCATCGCGGTCGATCTTCCCGAAGCGATCCCCATTCAGATTCTCCAAATCCTCTTTTCCCACTCGGAATTCCTCAAGCAACTCAAGCTGATCAAGAGTCCCAAGAGCGGAAATTTCCGCCGCGCTGATTTCGTTAAAAACTATCTGAAACACAGGCGCAAGCTAGAGGGCCGCCGCAGAATTTGCCAGCGTAGAGTGCGCGTTTTGAGTTTGGGATTCTCCGGGAGCGCCTTTAGCATCGGCGTATGACCGAGCGGACGCAGGACGGGCGATGGCAAACAGACGGGAAATTTTTCCGCTCAGGGACGCGCCGTGTCTGGATGAAATGCGTCACCTACGGGCCACTTCCCGGCGCTTGGCCCGAGGATTTCGACCCGGATTTCTCGCAAATGGTCGCGGCGGGGTTCAACGCTATCCGACTTTACGAAATTCCAGACACCCGCTTGCTCGATGCAGCACACCGGCACGGGTTGAAGGTCTTCGGCGGCCTAAATTGGCAGCAAAACTCCGATTTCATCGAGCGCGGCGGCTTGCAGGCCGCCGCTTGCCTGCATCTGGAAAAATCACTCAAAGCGGTCGGTAAGCACCCGGCGCTCGCCGGAATCTATGTCGGCAACGAAATTCCCTCCGACCTCGTCCGCTGGATGGGCCCCTTGAAAGTTCGCCAAGCCCTTGAGCGCCTCATCACCCTCGGGAAAGAACTCACACCTTGGCTGCTTTTTGCCTACGCAAACTACCCGACCACCGAGTATCTTGAGCCGGAAAATGCCGATTTCACCGCCTTCAATGTCTATCTTGAAGACGAGGCCCCCTTCAGAAACTACCTCCGCCGCCTCCACCACATCGCCGGCGACCGTCCGCTCGTCATCTCAGAATTCGGCCTCGACTCACAGCGCAACGGCCCCGCACGCCAAGCAGAAACCCTGCGCTGGGCCACTCAAGCGGCCCACGATCTGGAAACCGCCGGCATCTCACTCTACGCGTGGAGCGACCGCTGGTGGAACAATGGCGAAGCCGTCTCGGACTGGGATTTCGGCCTCTTGGATCGCCAAAACACGCCAAAACCCGCACTCAGCGCTCTCTCCGGCGTGCCAATTTCCCACGCACCGCTCCGCACCCCAGTTTCAGTGATCGTCTGCACGCGCAATGGAAAATCCCGCATCGGCAGCTGCCTGGAGGCGATCCGCCAACTCGAAGGCGGCCACTTTGAGACGCTCGTCGTGGATGATGGATCCACCGATGGCACGGCGGCGCATGTTGCAAAAAACTTCCCTTGGGTGCGCCTTCTGTGTCGCGCGGGTGAAGGTTTGAGCGCCGCGCGCAATGCCGGCGCGGCGGCCGCAAACGGCGAGATCCTCGCCTTCACGGATGACGATTGCGAGCCAGACCGCGAGTGGCTGCTGCGCGTGCGGCGAGTTTTCCAAAACGGTCAATTCGCCGCAGCGGGTGGACCAAACCTCGCTCCCAAGCCGAAAAATTGGCAAGAAGCCGTGGTCTGCGCCGCTCCCGGCGCACCGAGCCACGTCATGCTCAGCGACGAGGAGGCCGAGCATCTCCCCGGCTGCAATCTCGTCGTCACCCACTCCGCCTTCCACGCAATCGGCGGATTTGACCCTCAGTTTCAAACCGCTGGCGACGACGTTGATTTCTGCTGGCGTCTGCGCGATGCCGGGTTCCGCCTTGGCTTCTCGCCCGGCGCCTTCGTCTGGCACTGGCGGCGCAGCTCACTCGTCGGATTCCTCCGCCAGCAACTCGGCTACGGCCGTGCCGAGCGCCTGCTCATCGCCAAGCACCCCGAGCGATTCTCTGAATTTGGCGGAGCGAAATGGAGCGGCTTCATCTACGGGGGCGGCCCCGTCCGCGTGATGCACAACTCGATCATTTACCACGGCCACATGGGCAGCGCCGGATTCCAAAACATCGTCAACCGCATGCTCCCACTCCGCGGAATCGACGCAAAATTCGACGGCTTCCGCGCCCGTTTTTCCTTGGCCCGCATCAAATTTCTCCAACCCCGCTTGCGCGCTTGGGTCAGAAATCGGCGGCTCGTCCGAAAATACAAAATTATCCCACCCGCGCCGGAAGAAGCCTTCACGGACTTCCGCCTGCACCGCAGCGACGGCCGCAGCCATCAGGATTTCGCCCAAATCCTCATCGCCCACGGGTGGCAAGCCTGCCCGCCAACATCCGGCTGGGATTTGGAGAAACGCGGCACCAAGGTCCTGCTCGCCACCGAGCGCGGCGAGGGACGCGCCACCTGCGTGCTCATCCGCGTGAAAGGCAAGCCCTCGCAGCTCCCATTCAAAGTTTAGCCCATCCCCACTCGCCAGCTTTTCACGAAGGAACTTGTTGCAGGCGAGGAACTGCGCCATCCTCTCGACATGTCGTCACCCCATGATCAAGCACCGGGTGCCCGCTGGTCGCGGGACAAGGGCGAGACGATTTTGGAAATTTTCGGTACTTGGCATCGCGATGGCCCTGCGGCAACGATCGATGGCGAGCCGCCCGCCACCCCACCCGACCGCTACCTGACCACGCAGCTTGGCGACTACGACTCGACGCTGCCCGCCTTCATTCTCGCACATTTGAGAAACTCCACTCAAGCGCCGAGCGACGCAAAACCCGCGCTCGCGGGCCTCCCGCCCAACCTCCACGGGCTCATGGAACTCGCCCTCGCCGTGCCCGAGGAAAGCGAGGCCAGCCAACAAACAAAGACCACTCGTCCCTTCGAAAAAATCGGTGCCGCCACCCTCCGCGCATGGGCAGCCGTCCTTTCCGTCGCAGAATTCACCGGACTCTCGCTGCTCTCATTCGGTCGCTTTTTCACGGGTAGGTCCGGTTTCCGCGCCCGCGACTTTTGGGTCATCGTCCAAGAATGCGGCGCGCAGGCGCTTCCGATCGTCTCTCTCATCAGCTTTCTCATCGGCGTGATTCTTGCCTTCGTCGGCAATGTCCAACTCGCAAATTTCGGCGCCAGCCTTTACGTCGCGGACCTCGTCGGCATCGCCGTGCTCCGCGAAATGGGCGTGGTCATGACCGCCATCATCATCAGCGGCCGCACCGGCGCAGCCTTCGCCGCCCACCTCGGCAGCATGAAGGCCAACGAGGAAATCGACGCACTCCGGACTTTCGGATTTGATCCCTTCGACTTCCTCGTGCTCCCGCGCATCCTCGCACTGGTGCTCATGATGCCGCTGCTCACCATCTATGCAAACGTCGTCGGGATCCTCGGCGGAATGATGGTCGGAGCCATGGTCGGCATCCCACCGGTCCTTTTTTGGAATGAAACACTCACAGTCGTGGATGTCACAACCGCCTCACTCGGAGTTTCTAAAAGCGTATTCTTCGGCGTCGCCATCGCCATCAGCGGCTGCCTCCAAGGCATGAAAGCTGGCAACTCTTCCGCCGCCGTCGGCCAAGCAACCACACGCGCTGTCGTTGCTTCCATCACGGCGATCATCATCCTGGACTCGGCGTTCGCTGCCATTTTTACCATCCTCGGCATCTAACGAAAGCGCCATGCACCCCGCAATCCAAGCTCCGACACCCGCCAAGGCGAAAATTTCCGTCCGTGACCTCACCATGGCCTACGGCTCGTTTGTGGTCATGCGCGACCTCAATTTCGACGTCGCGGAAAAGGATATTTTCATCATCATGGGCGGCAGCGGTTGCGGGAAAAGCACCTTACTGCGCCACCTCATCGGCCTCAGAGAACCCGCGAAAGGGAGCATCACCTACGAGGGGCGCGACTTCACAGCCACTCCTGCCGACCAGCGCCAAGACTTCATCCGCCGCTTCGGCGTGATGTATCAATCCGGCGCACTTTGGTCCTCGCTCACCCTAGCGGAAAACATCGCCCTCCCGCTTGAGGAAAATTCAAATTTACCGCCCAAAGCCATCCGCGACCTCGTGTCCTACAAGCTTTCTCTCGTCGGCCTTTCCGGATACGAGGACTACTACCCGGCGCAAATCAGCGGCGGCATGAACAAGCGCGCCGGCATCGCTCGCGCCATGGCACTCGACCCCGACATCCTTTTCCTCGACGAACCCGGTGCCGGACTCGACCCACTCAGCTCGCGTCGCCTCGACGATCTCATCCTCCGCCTCCGCGACAGCCTAGGCTCCACCGTCGTCATCGTCACGCACGAGCTCGCCAGCATTTTCGCCATCGCGAACAACTCAATCTTCCTCGACACCGCCACCCGGACTCAAGGCGCAACCGGAAACCCCACCGAGCTACGCGACCACTCGACCGATCCAGCCGTCCGCCTCTTCCTCCGCCGCGGCGAGCCAGAATCCCCCAGAACCACTTCTCCATGAGTAAAAAAGCCAGCCCCACCGTCATCGGCATTTTCACCCTCACCGCTTTGATCCTCGCCACCATTGGCGTCGTCGTCTTCGGTGCCGGGAAATACTTTGAACGCTCACACAGCGTCCTCCTCTACTTCGACAAGAGCGCCAACGGCCTTCAAGTCGGCTCCGACGTCCGCTTCGGCGGCGTCCGCATCGGCCGTGTCAAATCCATCAGCGTGCTCGTCGATCGCGAAAAAAATCGCAAAATCATCCCCGTCGTCGTCGAACTTGGCGAAGATGACCTCCGCCTCATCAGCAGTGAATCAGGCGGCGGCATCGATTTCTCAACTCACGAAGGCGTGAAAAAAGCCGTCGCTTCAGGACTCCGCGCCGGCATGAAACAACAAAGCCTCGTCACCGGCCAACTCTACATCGAGTTCGACATCGTCCCCGACACCCCCGGCTTCACCTATCACTCGCAATCGGAACCACCCCACCCCGTCGTCCCGACCATCGGCACGGAAATCGACGAACTGATCTCCGGCATCGCCGACGGCTTGAAAAAATTCAACGCCCTCGATCTAGACGGAGTCATGACCGACCTCCGCAAAGTGCTCGTCTCCGCCAAGGAACAAATCACCCAACTCAACATGCAGAGCATCAATGACAACGTCATCGCGATCACCGAGGACGTGCGAAAAATCACCAGTGACGAAAAACTCACAAGTGCCGTGAAAAACCTCGATTCCGCGCTCGTCCAAATCGACCAACTCGCCACCAAGGCAAACAACGGATTCGCCCCGCTGCTGGAAGACTTCAACGCGGTGATTCTCAAAACGGACGCTGGCCTCGCCCGCATGCAAGAAGCCGCCGTCGAGATCCAAGACCTCTCAAACCCGCGCGCGCCCGTGCTGATGCGTCTTCAAAACGTTCTCTCAGAAACCGAGCGGGCCTCACGCGCACTCAAGGAACTCACCAACGACCTCAAGCGCAACCCGAACTCAATCCTAACCGGCAGAGCCAATCCCGAATGAAATTCCTCATCCTCGCCCTATTCCTCCCGCTCGTGCTAAGCGCCTGCAATGTCCTCAAACCCGTTAAGGACACTTCCGTCAACCACCTGCTAGACCCAGCCATCCCCGAGCGGACTGTCACTGGCAGCAGCCCAGCCATCGCCATCTCGCGACCGTCCCTGCCCAGCTACCTCGACCGCCAACAACTCGTCAGCCGCAGCCGCAGTGGCGAGCTGGAAATGAACAGCTACCACCTGTGGGCCGAGCCACTCGACTCCGCCATCTCACGCGTGACCGCCATCAACTTATCCCGCCTCACCAACTCTCTCAATATCCAACCGGTCGAAAATTTCATCACGCTTGACTACCAATCCCTATTGGAAATTCGCGTCGCTAAGTTAGAGCCCGACGCCTCAGGAAATCTGATTCTCGATTGCACATGGAAGCTGCAAGCCGTGACTGGCCCCATCGCCAGTCCCCATGCATTTCACACCACCGTGCCGATCGCTAACGGAAGCCCGCCACAAAACAAAGCTCAAACGGCACGCATCGCCGCCACCAATGAAGCACTCGCCCGCCTCGCCCGAGAAATCTCACGCGCGCTCTAATGCCATCCTCCGCGCCTTAAGCGCGGCTGCCAAGATCGCGGTCACTCTTATGCCGCAAGTCACGCGCCGCTTCCAAGAAGACGGCATCCTCACCGATGTTTGTGGCCAAATCGCCCACACGCTCCAACGAGCGCGCCACAAAAATCAAATGCAAGTAGTCTTGGCTCCGCGCACCGGACTCCTCAATCCGCGCACCGAAAGTGCCGGACGCAGCCTTATACATCCGGTCCAACTCTTTGTCCCGCGCATGCAAGGCCGCGCCTAACACCGCGTCGTGATCGCTATACGCGGAAATGGCATCCCGTAACAAATGATCCGCCAAGGTGTAAAGCGGCTCGATCAACGTCGCATCCGGCAAGTCTTGGCTCGCACTGATCTTCTTCGCACGTTTGGCAATACTCGTCGCATGATCGGCAATCCGCTCCAAGTTCATCGAAATTTTCATCGAAGAAACCACCAAGCGCAAATCCGTCGCAACTGGGTGGAAACGCACCAGAATTTCCATGCCCAACTGATCAATCTTCCGCTCCGATTCATCCACCTCATCATCATCCGCGATGACCGCATTCGCCAACTCCGCATTCCGCTCCAGCAAGGCGCGAATCGCACGCTCCAAGTTATGACGTGACTTCGCAGCCATGGAAATCACCTCAGAACGCAGCGCAGAAATGGCTTGGTCGAAGTCGCGGAGAATGTGAGCGGTATGCATGAGAATCAGTGAATGAAAAATTTATCCGAAGCGCCCGGAAATGTAACCCTCCGTGCGCGAATGTCGTGGCGATGTGAAAATTTTTGATGTGGTGTCATATTCAATCAACTCGCCGAGGTAGAAGAATGCCGTCCGATCCGACACACGCGTTGCCTGCTGCATGTTGTGCGTGACGATGACAATGGTATAATTTTCCTTCATCGCAAGAATCAATTCTTCAACCCGCGCCGTGGCGATCGGGTCGAGCGCGGAACACGGCTCATCCATCAGAATAATCGCAGGGTCCACCGCCGTCGCACGAGCAATGCACAAGCGCTGCTGCTGCCCGCCAGAAAGCCCGAACGCACTCTCATTCAAGCGGTCCTTGACCTCATCCCACAAGGCCGCACCACGCAGGGATTTCTCAACCAAGGCATCCAGGACGCCCTTGTCTTTTTCTCCCAAAATCCGCGGGCCGTAGGCGACGTTCTCATAAATACTCCGTGGAAATGGATTGGACTTCTGAAACACCATTCCCACCCGCCGCCGCAACTCGACACTGTCCACCTCCGGACTGTGAATATCCACACCGTCGATCGTAATCGCGCCACGCACCACCCGTGCCCCGGGAATCAAATCATTCATCCGGTTGAAACAACGCAACAAGGTGGACTTCCCACAACCGGACGGACCAATGAACGCTGTGATCTCATTGCGCCGGATTTCCATATCAATGTCCTTCAAGGCCACCGACTTGCCATAGTGGAAATCCATATCCCGCACGCCGATTGCGACGGCTGCCGAATTGCTAATTTGTTCGGAATTGAATGACATATCAACTGAAGCGTCCGCTAATGTATGCCTCGGTCTCTGCCTTGGCGGGTCTCTCGAAAATCTGCATGGTTTTCCCAAACTCAACCAAGCGCCCCATGTAGAGAAATGCGGTCAAATCAGAGCACCGCGTCGCCTGCTCCATGTTATGCGTGACGATGACGATCGTGAACTCACTTTTTAAGCTCAGAATCAACTCTTCGATCTTCAAAGTCGCGAGCGGATCCAGTGCCGCGCACGGCTCATCCATCAGCAAAATTTCCGGCTGATTCGCAATCGCACGTGCGATGCAAAGCCTCTGTTGCTGGCCGCCGGATAGACCAAATGCGGAATCATGCAAACGGTCCTTCACTTCATCCCACAAGGCTGCGGACGTCAACGCGCGCTCGACCGTCTCATCCAACTCCGACTTTTTAGAACGTCCGGCAACGCGCAAACTGAAAATCACATTCTCATAAATCGACTTGGCGAACGGATTGTATTTTTGAAACACCATTCCCACTCGCTTGCGCAGGGAAATCACCTCCACCGAGGGGTCATACAAACTTGTCCCGCCAATCAGAATGTCACCTTCATGCCGCACATCATCAATGAGGTCATTCATCCGGTTGAGATTCCTCAACAAGGTGGATTTGCCACACCCCGACGGCCCGATCAACGCGGTGATCTGATTTTCAGGGATGTCCATGCTCACCTCATAAATCGCCTGCTTCGGCCCATAATGAAAACTGAAGCGATCCACCTTGATGAAATCAGGTCGGCCGCCGGCAACTGGAATGCGTGATTTTTCAGTCATTTTAGAAGCTACTGACAGCAAAGCGTTTCTTCAGACGGTTCCGGATTAAAATCGCAGTCAAATTCAGTGAAATCACCACGAAAATCAACAGCAGCGCCGTGGCATAAACAATCGGTTTCGCAGCCTCGGCATCCGGCGATTGGAAACCAAGGTCGTAGATGTGGAATCCAAGGTGCATGAATTTCCGCTCCGGGTGAATGAAAGGCGCAATGCTGTCGATCGGCAGGGTGGGCGCTAACTTCACGACACCCACCAGCATGAGTGGGGCCACTTCGCCAGCACCCCGCGCCATGGCGAGGATCACTCCAGTTAGAATACCAGGCAACGAGGCAGGCAGCACGACGCGCTGGATAGTCTGCCACTTGGACGCCCCGCAGGCGAGCGCCGCCTCGCGCACACCGCGTGGAACCGCGGAGAGCGCCTCCTCCGTGGCCACGATCACCACCGGCAAGGTCAGCAAAGCCAATGTGAGCGAAGCCCAAAGAATCCCAGGCGTGCCGTAGGTAGGCGTCGGCAAGCGATCACCAAACAACCATTGGTCGATTCCACCGCCGACGAAATACACAAAAAACGCGAGGCCGAAGACGCCGAAAACAATGGACGGCACGCCAGCGAGATTGTTCACGCAGATGCGGACGATGCGCACCATCATCCCCTGCTTGGCATACTCGCGCAGATAGATCGCGGCAATCACACCGAAGGGCGTGACGAAGACACTCATCACCAAAGTCATGATAACCGTGCCGAAAATCGCAGGGAAAACGCCGCCTTCCGTGTTTGCCTCGCGTGGGTCCTCACGAATGAATTTCCCCATGCGGTGAAACATCTCGCCCACCCGCTCGAAAAAACCGGCACGATTCGCAGCAAACACACCTAACAAATTTCCAGCAGGATAAACCACCTCACGCCCATCCGCCGCCATGCCAAGGAAACTCGATCCGGCAAGTTTCGCACGGATTGCGGCGGCTTCCGCCTGCAATTTCTCAAAGGACGCCTGAAGCTCGGCACGGCGGGCGACCGCAACATCGGGAGCCACACTGCCAACTTTCTCCGCGCGGCCGAGCGCTTCCAACTCGCGACTGATCGCGCCAATCTCTTTGCGCTCAATCACTAACAATTCCTCGCGCGCTTGGCGACCGTCCTCAAGAATATCCTGCAAAGCCCCCTCAAACTCGGCGGCTTTTGCCTCGATTCGGCCACTAGGCGTCTGCAGCGCAACGGCAGTGACGATGGCTGGCCCGTATTCCAAACGCTCGACTAACAACAGCGACTCCGGCTGCGAGGTGGACTGGATGGATTCGCGATCGATGTATTTGAAAGCCTCGCCGTTCAGATCCTTGTTGCCGCGGAACACCTGAATTTCCTCATGGATCACTCCCTCGGCATCCTTGCGCTGAGTTTCCTGAGTGACGTAACCGGCGATTTTTTCGATCACCTCGCCTTGCCTGACTTCCATCAGGTCGATGCGCCGTGGCCAGAATGACGAGGTGCCCTTGATGAAGATGAGAAGAAACAAGCCCAAGGCCATCGCCACGCCAAAGGCTAGGCCAGCGGCAGTGAGCCAGACCAGCGGCTCTCCCCGGCGGGACCGGCCGGTGGTGGCAAATGCGGATTTGTCAGGTGCGGGGGATGCCATGGAATCAGACGATTTTATTGCGTTCGCGGAGGCGCTGGCGCAGCACTTCGGCAATGGTGTTCATGACGAATGTCATGCCGAACAACACCACCGCGCCAAGGAACAAGGTGCGGTAGTGGGTGGAGCCCACCGGCGCTTCCGGCAGCTCGACGGCGATGTTCGCAGACAGCGTGCGCATGCCGTTGAAAATATTCCAATCCGTCACGGGCGTGTTGCCGGTGGCCATCACCATGATCATCGTTTCACCCACGGCGCGGCCGAAACCAATCATCAGAGCGGAGAAAATCCCAGACGAGGCGACCGGCAGCATGACCGTCCACACCACCTGCCAGCGATTCGCGCCGAGCGCCGAGGCAGCCGCAGTTAAAGATTTCGGGACGTTGGAAAGTGCGTCCTCAGCGATGGTGAAAATCACAGGAATCACCGCAAAACCCATCATGAAACCCAGCACCAGCGAGTTTCTCTGCTCGAACGGAATCCCCATCGCCTGCGGCCACCAAAGCCGGAAATCGGCGATTTCCTTGCCGGTTGCGACATCCTTGTAAACAAAAAACCAGCCCTCGATCACCGGGCCGAGGTGCCAGCCGAGCCAACCCGCGAGCGCGACGAATGGCACCACCACCATCCACTCGCTGCCGTTTTCAAAACGATTGCGGAAGGCGATGGGCAGGCGGCACCAGCAATAACCGGTTAGAAGTGCGGTCAGCGGCAGGGCGAGGATCATCACCGCCACGGATGGCACGCGAGTTTCGAGAATCGGTGCGAGCCAGAGGCCAGCGAGGAAACCCAGCACCACAGACGGCAGCGAGGACATGATTTCCATCACCGGTTTCACCACCCGCTTGACGGACAAGGGCAGGAAGGCTGCGGAAAACACCGCCGCAAGCAGCGCGACGGGGATCGAAAACAACAGGGCGTAAGCGGTGCCTTTAAGCGATCCGAAGATGAGCGGGATCAGCGAGAGCTTCGGCTCGAAATCGTCGGATCCGCCAGTGGATTGCCACTGATAAATTGGCCTCGCGCCGCCTTCATACCAAACTTTGCCGAAAAAGGCAGTCCAGTTTGCCTCTGGGTGGGGATCGTGAATCGCGTAGCGGCGGGCCTGCCCATCGGCGGCGGCGGCGATGAAATGCTCGCCTTTGGCATCCAGCACCGCGATCGCCGGATCAATGTCGAGCGTGCCTTGCCAACGGACGACGCCGGAAGTGCTGTGCCGGATGGACAAATCACGACCTGAGCCGGTGAGAAAGGTGCGATTGCGTTGGCTAGCAGCGAAAATGACCTCACCCGCGCCAAGGTCCGGGAACTTCTGGGTTTCTCCAAAAAGCCGCTCGCCGCTCTCTTGCGGGCGGAACAAACTCCATTGCTCCTGCTGCCCATCGGAACCCGTGAGGACGACCGAAACACCGCCGAAAAGGAAATCCATCTGGCGTGGGGCGACACCGTCAAATGGCTTGAAGGATTGGCGTTTTGAAACTCCGTTGGCATCTGCGAGAAAATAATCCACCTCGCCATTGGCACAGGCGACGAGCACCAGTGCGCCATTTTGCGAAGCCCGGACCAGCGTGGCCTCCGCCCCGAGATCTGCGGTGATGTCGGCCTCTCCCAAGGGCGAAAGTTTCCCTTTACCCACCAAGCCGCGTTTCATGGCGAGACGCAGAACATGCACGGTCGAACTGACCCCGGAGCCGCGCTTCGCGATGATCACGCGGCCGGCGCCGGAATCTCCATAACTCACTGCGGTGACAGGACCCACACCTTTTTCCAAAGAAAACCATGGTTCCGGCGTGACAGCGGGCTCGATAGTGGACTTGCCACTGCTGTCGAATTTTCGGTCGTATTCGACCAAAAAGGATCCCACGCGCCCATCCTCAAGCCCGAGCGCGATGCGACGGTGGACGGTGTCATAGGCAAACGAGGTCACCCGCAAATCCGCTAGGCCGGGAACCTCAATTTCGCGCCGTCCCGAGTCCTCGGTGTTGATAAAAACCACCTTGTTGGACCCATCGTAAAAAAACGGCATTTCCCCCCACTCATCGACTCCGATGACTGCGGGGCGACTGCCCGAATCCACTTTTCCCGCCGGTTCGACGTGCGCCGAACGGAACAGCGGGGTGACTTCCTTGCCAATGAAGTAAAAAATGCCGAAAACCGCTACGATCACGCTGATACCGCCGAAGCGGATCGCCCAGCCCATGAAGCGGTCGAACCACAAGGTGGCACGCGAAACTTCGAAGCGTTTGGGGTCAGGAGATTTTTTCAATTCCGGCATTTTAAGTGAAATCGTCGGCTAAAAAGAAGCGGTCCGCGCGAAGCTAGCCGCCCTCCCGGAGGAAGGGCAAGCCTCGCAATCGCAGACCGCTCAATTGTTTGAACAGATCACTTGGAAAGCGAATCGACGACCTCAGCCGCCACTTCGGCAGGCATTGGGAAATAGCCGTCTTTTTCAACAATCGCCTGACCTTCCTGCGTGAGCACGAACTTGATGAATTCAAGCGTCAGCTTATCAAGAGCTTGGCCAGGCTTTTTGTTCACATAAACCAGCAGGAAGCGCGCAAGCGGATAGTCACCACTGAGAGCGTTGTCGTAGTTCGCTTCGTAGAATTTCCCGTCATCGCCCGAGATTGGAAGAGCGCGGACGCCTGAAGTTTTATAACCGATGCCGGAATAGCCGATCGCATAAGGATCTGCACCGATGCCTTGCACAACGGCGGAGGAACCGGGTTGCTCTTTAACAGTCGGCTTAAAATCCCCCTTGGCGAGGGCGTGTTCTTGGAAAAATCCATAGGTGCCGGATGCGGAATTCCGGCCGAAGAGCGAGATCGCACGGCCTTTCCAAGCGTCAAGCCCGAGCTGCCCCCACTCGGAGATGTCGTCGCCACCCTTTTTGCGGGTTTTTGAGAAAATCGAGTCCACTTGCTTCATGGAAACACCTTCCAACGGATTGTCCTTGTGAGCGAAAACCGCGAGCGCATCGATGGCGAGCTTCACTTCGGTGGGCTTGTAACCGTGCTTTTTCTCAAATGCATCGATTTCCTCAGCCTTCATCGGCCGGCTCATCGGGCCAATCTGTGCGGTCCCCTCAATCAAGGCCGGTGGCGCGGTGGACGAACCCTTGCCTTCGATCTGCACGTTGACATTCGGATAGGCCTTTTTGAAACCTTCCGCCCAGAGCGTCATCAGGTTATTAAGAGTGTCCGAACCAATCGAGTTCAGGTTGCCGGAAACGCCGCTGACCGCTGAGTAGGTCGGCAAGGCCGGATCAAGATGGGATTTTTCTTCGGCAAAAACAGGCAAGGCCGCGAACAGCGCGCCGGTGAAGCAGATGGCTTTCATTTTCATGATCTTTTGGAGTGTTGGTGCGGACATTCTTTCGTCCGACAGACGCAATTCCCGACATTTGCCGGGTAACATCAAAGAATGCTTTGTGACATGATTGTCACAAAGCGACCGCGATTGTGACATTACCGGAACAATAGCACCTCCCGAAAACCTTTAAAACGCGGAAAATCCTGATAAATACCCCAAATTTCCCAAATGTGACACAACCGTCACACAAAATGATTTCGAAAGTGACGGAAGCGTCATTTAAGCAGGTGACGCATTTGTCACAAACACAACCAACCATGCACAACGTCAACCCACTGATCCTCGCCGTCGGCACAGCCCTCGGAATTCACACGGTCGCAACCGCCGGGCCAGATGCCCAAGCTGCCGCACCCGCCCCAGCCAATTCTGGAAACTGGTGCGAGTGGCTGCAAAGCAAACCCGGCACGCTCTACAAAAATTCGGAAAACCCGATTCTCCAAGGTTTCCAAGTCGGCGGTCGCTTCCAATACCAGGCTTCTTACCTCGACGGGGATGATGCCAATGGCCGCGATTTCAACGACACTTACGACGAATACCGCCGCGTGCGCATCGAAACGAAGACTGAATTCCTCAAATTCTTCAGCGCCAACGTCAAGCTGAACATGGTCAGCGACGGTCGCCCCGCCGGCCTCGACCTCGACTGGGGCTACGACACCTTCGACGAAGCAGTCTTCAGCTTCGACATCAAAAAAGCCTTCGGCGCTGGCTCGCTGGATGCACTTAAGCTCAATTACGGCCGCCACAAGTTCAACATGACCGAGGAGGTGCACATGTCCTCCAAGGAAATCCCCACCATCGAGCGCTCCGCCATCGCGAATAAACTCTACGGCGCGAACAGCCGCCCGACTGGAGTCACCTTGGATGCAGCACTTGGAAAATGGTTGGGCACGCTGGGATTCTTCAGCGGTGAAGACGACTCCGAATTCATCGGTGGCTGGAACGACGGCCAAGCCTATTACCTCTCACTCAGCCACCAGACGAATGACGAATGGAAATTTGTCTTCGATTTCGTAGGGAATGACCAAGACGGTGCCGATGATTTCCTCGGCTACAACTGGGCCACCGCCTTCAATGCGGTTTATGAAAAGGACAGCTTCGGTTTGCTTTCCACACTCGCTGTGGGTGAAAACGCCGACGGCACACCGAACCAAGATGGCACATTCTACGGCTTCGTTGCAATGCCATGGTATTGGATTCTTGAGGACAAACTCCAAGCCGTCGTGCAATATCAATATGCTGGCGCCAGTGAAAGCGAAGGTATCCGGACGAACAGCCGCTATCTCCGCTCTCAACACAGCGCAGGCGTGAATGTCAACAGCGGCCGGGGCGACGCACTCCACACCTTCTATGCTGGCATGAACTATCACCTCTGCGGTGACAACGCCAAAATTATGGCAGGTGCCGAATACGCATCACTCGACACTCCAGTCGGCGATGTAAGCACCCTAACCTATCTGGTTGGATTCCGCTCGTTCTTCTAATTTCCTGTCAGTTTTTTCGGTTGCTAACAGCCGCTCCGCAAGGGGCGGCTGTTTTTTTATGAAAATAAATGTCCACTGCCCCGCCCTCGCGAGAGAGCCAGACAGTGGACGACTTGATTGGGGGGGGAAATTCCGTTTACTTCTTATCCGGGGAATACGGCAGAGAGGACTTGTGAACAATCAAGCGGAGCTTTCCATCATCCGACTTCTTGAAAACGAATGTTTTATCAACCATCACTTCCGTACCATCCGCAGCAGTGACCCACACGTTGCCCATGGTGATGGCGATATCACCATGGATTTGGATCCCTTCATCGCCGTCTCCAAGGTTGTCGTAGCGAGCCTTGACCCAGGGCTTGAGCGCAAAACCCTTGTCGTCCGGAAAATTTGAATCGCCACCGACAAAGTAAGCGAGCGCCCCAGCCTTGGTCGGACGGAAAGTTTTTTCACCATACGCGAGAGTCGGCTTAAAGAAGACGGAGCCCTTATCATAGTCGTAAGCTTCAGTAAGCACCTTGCTTGCAAGAGCCTTGGCATCCGCATCTCCGCCATTTTGGTGAGTCTTACCAATGGCAACCAGCGCATCGCACCAAGCTTGCTGCGCCGCATTCACCTCAAGTTTGGTGATCGTCGCCGGCACCTCATCCTTTGCAGAAAGAGGCAAAGCCATAGCAACGCTGAATGTTGCAATACTGATAGAACGAATCAATTTTGATTGGATTGTCATTTGGAATTGTGGGGGTTTGATGGCAATTGCAAAGCGATGAGCCGCCTTGCTGCGTGACAATGAATATCCACTGACTCAGTTTTCGCTATTGGAAATTCCAATGGCGTTTCCACCGCCGGAGGAACAAGCAACCCGACTTCACGAAAACTGATATTCCCGCCACAAACTAACTGAAACTAACCGCAAACAATTCGTGCAGCATAATTGGCTCATGAGAGCTCGTCTAAAGTCGCATTGCCGCGCAATTTGGTTTCCGGGTCATCCTTTTCCAAATTCGGCATCGCAAGACCTTGGCGGATCCATTTTCTCGCCAGCTCCTCCTGCCCGGTCATCGCATAGGTCCGCCCGAGTTCGACGACGTGCACCAGGCGCTTCGGGTTGATGCGCATGGCTTTTTTGAAGCAAGCGA
>JBEGOB010000064.1:0-7317 GCA_041182265.1 Verrucomicrobiota bacterium
ACGCCCACAGTGGCGACGATGGCGGCGGAGGTGATCAGGAGGAATTTTTTCATGAGGTTTGTTTTTCTGATTTTGTATTCGTGTTTGATGGATCGACACCGCGAGCCCCCCAAACGCCCCTCTGATTGGAATTGATGAAATGCAATCCACCCCAAGCCGGGAGGCGGTTGATGAGGATCGACCGCGTCTCATTTCCTCATTCGGACCCGATTGGAAAATCTCCCCGGAAAAATGAAATTATTTTTCCGGCAGGGATTTCAGGTAACTCGCGTAGGCCGGATTCTTTGCCTCCAGTTCCATCAGGTCCGCACGGGTGGTTTGCTCTAGAGTCGCGACTCCCTGAGCCATGCGCTTGGCGGTGTCCGAGTCGGACTTGGCTCCGGCGAATTCGTCACGAGCGGCCTTGAGCTTCGCCCTAGCCAGAAACGCCGCGCATTGTTCTTTGATGGGGCCTCCTGCGCTGATGACGTTTCTGAGGTAGAGCTCAGCAAGATCCGGAGTGTTGAGGAGGCAGAGAAGATTCACTCGCCAGGACATTCCGTAGAGGTTGTCGTCTTTGAGTTTTTCCACGAAGTGGGGATCATTGATCCGTTCGCTGACCTCCGCCGCTTCGCCCGCGCTTTGCCTGAACAATAGTCGGGCAAGCTCGACGTTGGGGATCTTTTCCAGCTTGGGAATCGCTTGGATCAATTGATCCAGATGGCGGATCGCGAGCGGGATGTTTGCATTGGACTCATCCTGAACGGCACTCCCTATTCGGATGATGGCATCCTGGTAGATCTCGTTTTCCTCGTTGGAAAACAATTCACCGTGGGGGTCCAGGGCGCTGAGGCTAGCATGAGCGGCTCCGGCGTTCTCGAAGGCTTGAGTGGACAAGCTGGTCATCGGTCTTTCAGGGCTCGCGGTCAGGTTTGGCTCGACGACTTCACCCGGAGAATCCGGCGTCACTGACGGCTGTGTAAGCGCAGACAAAAGAATGGCTAGAACCATGACTGCGATTAACCCAGCGATAACCTTTGAAAACTTTCTGCGTTTTTTGCTCGTGACGGCGGGAGGCGGCGGTGGTGAGGGATTAACGACCGGCTTGGGCTCGTCCACAGTCAGCGCCCTCGCCATCGTCGAGAAATCGACATAACGCTCGGAAACTCTTTCGTCCGTGGCCCGGCGAATCACGGAGTGGAGACGGAGCCATTCCGCGCGCGCTTCTCCATTCAGCGAAGCTTCGCCTTGGGGTGGCCATAGAAACGCGGCGCGTCCCATCTTGTCAGGCGAGTTGCCAGTCAGGAGCGAGTAAATCGTCGCCGCTGCGCCATACATGTCCGGGTGCCCTCCAAGATACCATGATGGCGTCGCATATCCCGGAGTGCCCCGGCGCGTGACCATCGCAGAGTCGGCACCGAGGAGACTGATGTCGCCTAGGCAAGGCAGCCCATTGAAGAATAGGATGTTTTCCGGTTTCACATCGCGGTGGACCAGTCCGGCGTCAGAAAGAGTTTGCAGGGCTTGGAGAATCGGCTGGAGAATCGAGATGATCTCCTCGACGGAATACCAGGTTGCGGCGTGTGCGCGGGATTCGATGAAGGCCGCCAAGCTGAGCGGAAACCAAGCTTGGTTGGCTGGATCCGTGTCGCCATACCCATCCGCCAGAGGCATCACGTAGTAGAGTCCGGAGCTGTTTCGGTTGATGTGCTCGATGGGCACAAGGTGAGGAGAGCGGAGTTTTGCGGCTTCCTTTCGATACAAGGCAAGCGATTGGTGTTCCTTTTCCAGCAGCTCGGAATTTCTCTCCGGGATGAATTTCAGCGCGTGGTAGCCCCCCATCGCCTCGGACTGGCAAAGCCAAACTTCGCCAAAGCCTCCCCGGCCGAGAAATCGAATCAGCCGGTAGCCATCCAGAACTTGGGATTCAGCAGGAAGAACGCTCACTCGGCCTAGTGTTAGGCCACAGGGACAGACTGACAATGAGGAATTTATAAAATCAATAAAACGGACTCAGCCTGTTGGAGATTTGCGATTTGCCTATAAGCGCCGTTCCCACTACATCAATTTGACCCTTGAAAACGCTTGCTTTAAGGCACACGTCACCTCATTCGCGAGCCATTTGGAAATCTCCCCCTAAAACTGAAAAAGTGCCAGAAGGAGCCAGTCGCAGTCCGGGGGGGCTGTTATTCATTTCCCCAGAGCCCGCCTTTCATCATGCGAACAATTTGAGATTCTCGTGATTTATGGAGGCCTTCTAGATCATTTGCGAATCCAATATCCCCTCGGCGGCAGCGCCAATCCCTCCTTTAGACAATGTTTTTTCAGGGCAACGTCCGAGACGCCTAAATCGGTGGCGGCGTGTATGAGCGGCTTTTGCCACACAAGTTTATGAAGTGCTTCCTTCTGCGGCCAAGCGATTTTGGGTTTGCCTGGCAGTTCGATTTCCGGTTTCTGGGCGAGAATTTTCGCGGGTGTCAGTGCCCAGTATTCAGAAACAAGTTTCGAATCTCCGATGGTGTTGCGATAGTGCATATCCATCATTCTTTTCGAGGTTCCGTTGTTGTAGGCCGTGAGAGCTTCGTTTTTGTCGCGTTCCACCTGGAAACTGATGGAAGTGTGTCTGATGACGTCATGAGCCCAAGTCTTGGCCTTCGTCGCTTTCTTCAGTTGCTTCAGCTTGTATTTCAGGCCTTCGGGAATCCCAGTGAAGGGAAACTTCTTGAGCCAGGCATCAAGGACCGAAGGAATGGGGACCGTGCGATTGAGTTGACGCCGAAGTTTTCCGCCAGTGACCCGCAAGCCGTCTTTAAGAATATCCTGCGTCTTGAGATCGATGATTTCGCTTGGACGAAGACCAGCGAAGAGTCCGATCGCGACAGTTGCCGCCATGACCCCGTCCTGATAAGTCATGGCTGCGATTAATAGTCGCTTGGCCTCTTCAAGTGACAAGATCGCGATTTGGCTCATATCCTTCGGAATCCGATCCAGTCGCGCACAAGGATTCTCAAGGCAGTAGTGGTGGCGCACGGACCAGTTGAAAAACGCTGATAGGGCTCGGCGATAGGTGTCCTTTGAATTGAGGTTCTCGTATTTAGCGATGATCCTTTCGATGTCCGACACGCTGAATGTGTGGACATGCTTGTTGGGATCGGGAGTTAGTAAGCGCGAAAGACAACTCTCGTAGTGATCCTTGGTCTTTTTGGATCCGTATGCTCTGTTTTCAAGAAACTCGTTGTAAGCGTTGAGAACCGAGATGCTGGTTGTCTCCGAGCGGTAGTGAGATTCAGCGAACGCGACCGCTTGGTCGAGGCTGATGCCCTTAGCGCTACTGCGCGATTCCAGCGCAAGATAATGGGATACGAGTTTGGCGAGGTTGCGATCCCCGGAATGCAGGATCGCCGCTTCGGCCACGGAAATCTGCTCTATCGTCAGCCTAGTGCGTTGGACCTTTGGTGCAGTCGTCGTGCCGTCGAAATCCGCTTCATGGTCAGCCATTTCTTGAAGGGCATCCGTCCTTTCGGAGAAATTCTTGCGCACCCTGGTGCCGTCCGCCTTGGTTCCAGTCACTCTCCAAGAGCTTGATCCCGCCGCATTTTTGAAAGTCTGAATCTTAAAATGATAAACCTTTTTTGGACGAGCCATGGTGCATTTTTGGCAACTGCTCTGGCAACTGGGCAAGAAAATCTTTCGAGGATTCCATAAGTTGCTAATTATTAGTATTTTGTATTTTAAAGTTCTGAGCCTGGGGGGGCAGGGGGTCGTGGGTTCGAATCCCGCCAGCCCGACTCTTTTGGTTATCAAAGAGTTGGATCATTGGAGAGCGCCGGGTCTACACCAAAGATTGGAGAAAGTTCCTTAAAATCTTGGATCCGACACGGACTCCATGTTGAGCCAATTGCGCAAAGTTTTCGCATGGGGCGTTTTGGGGCACAGACGGTTTCCAAACGGTGGAACTTTCGGTAAGCAGAATCCTTTTGGAATTCGTTGAGTTCATGAAATTTTAAATAATCATGAATTTCATTCATTCTCGGAATGGAATCTGCTGCATAGGGCGCGCATGCAGCGTCTTAACTCATTCAAAACAAGTCGGTTGGTTCTCGGGCTTTTGGCCTTGAGTACCGTGGTTCTTCGAGCGCAGGAAATTGAGCCCGTGGTGGACTCGGGCAATACTGCGTGGATTTTAACGGCGACGGCCCTGGTCTTGTTCATGACGATGCCTGGTCTGGCGCTGTTTTACGGTGGCTTAGTGCGCGGGCGGAACGTGCTTTCTGTGATGGCTCAATGCGGCGGGATCGCCTGTCTTGCCTCGTTGGTGTGGGTGGCTTGCGGTTACAGTCTCGCGTTCAAAGGTAGCGGCGCTTGGATCGGCAACTTGGATGCCGCTTTCCTGAAAGGCGTCACTCCAGATTCGGTGGTGCCCGGCACGACTCTGCCGGAAAGCTTGTTTGTGATGTTTCAAATGACCTTCGCTATCATCACGCCTTGCCTTTACGTGGGGGCTTTTGTCGAGCGGATGAAATTCAGTGCCATCATGTTATTCAGTGCGCTGTGGTTGGTGTTTGTTTACTCGCCGGTGACGCATTGGGTCTGGGGTGGGGGATGGCTTCAGCAATTGGGCGTCAAAGACTTAGCAGGTGGAATCGTGGTGCACGCGACGGCGGGTGTCACGGCCTTGGTCTTGGCAATCATGCTTGGAAAGCGCCGGGGTTTTCCTGGGCATCCGCACCCGCCACATCGGCCTGGGATGGTGTATATTGGCGCGGCGATGCTCTGGGTCGGCTGGTTCGGCTTCAATGGTGGCAGCCAACTCGCGGCGAATGGTGCAGCGGGGATGACGATCCTTGTCACTCATTTGTCCGCCTGCGCGGCGGGGCTTGTTTGGTGTCTGATGGAGCGCCTTCGCAACGGTAAGGTCGGTCTCGTTGGGATGGTCACCGGTCTGGTGGCGGGTTTGGCAACGATCACGCCTGCTTCGGGGGATGTCGGGCCTCTCGGAGCCATTGTGATTGGTTCGTTGGCGGCGATTGTTTGTTATTTTGCCGTCAGTTTGATTCGTGAAAAGCTGCGGATTGACGATTCTCTGGACGTCTTCGCGGTGCACGGGGTGGGCGGTTTTTTGGGCACTTTGTTGCTGGCATTTTTCGGTCAGACCTCGCTGGGTGGGCTTGGCAACGTGAAGCCGGTGCTCGAGCAGCTTGGCATTCAGGCGACTGGCTTGGGGGTGACGATTTTGTGGTCGGCGCTGGCAACTGTCGTTATTGGATGGGTGGTTAAAATTGCGGTGGGTCTGCGCGTCAGCGATGAGCAGGAGTGCGATGGGCTTGACCGCTCGGAGCACGGCGAGAACGCCTACCCCATGGAGCCGTAAATTTCGCGGGTGCTCGTCAATTTCCAGAGTCTGGTGAAACGCGTGCTTGGACAATCCGGATTCGGTGGGTTAGCACAGCGCTTGTGAATGCATGGTCCCCGGCTCTGGAAGTGGTAAAAAGTTGTCTCAAAGCGGGCGTCCGCGAGTTTGTGGTCTGCGCTGGTGCGCGGAATGCAGCTCTGCTCGAAGCGCTCGCTCGTGCGGAGGCGGCCGGGCTTGTCCGGGTTTGGCGGCATTTTGAGGAGCGCAGCGCCGGTTTTTTTGCGCTGGGACGGACGATGGAAACATCGCAACCCTGCGCGGTCATCACCACCAGCGGGACTGCCGTTGCCGAGCTTTTGCCAGCCGTCATCGAGGCGCATTACCAGGCGAGGCCGCTTGTCGCGATCACTGCGGATCGCCCGGCGGAGTTCCGTGGAAGCGGTGCACCGCAGTCGATTGTGCAACCCGGAATTTTTGGAAGTCACGCGTATCAAGGGACTTTCGAAGATTGGGATGGCAGGCAGCCGCTTCATTTGAACGCGGAATTTGATGAGGCCTTCGAGCCCGGTCCTGAAGATTTTAAGGGCGAAACTTGCGGTGAGTTCACGCCTTCTAAAGTCCGTCTGGATGTGGCCGCACTGGCTCGCTGGCTGCGTGAGGGGAATTTTCGAGGGTTGGTGGTGCTCGTTGGCGGCTTGGAGCCGGATGAGCGCGAGGAGGTGTTTCATTTTTGCCAAGATCTAGGCGCGCCAGTCATTGCTGAGGCGACCAGTGGGCTGCGTGAGGCGCTGCAATCGCTGGCGATCCATGATGGGGACCGAGTTTTGAAATCGCGTCCGCCAGGGAAAATTCTTCGCCTCGGTGAAGTTCCCAGTGGTCGGTTTTGGCGGGATCTTGAGTCGCTGCCGGAAGTTTCCGTGTGGTCAGTCTGTCGCAATGGCCTGCCCGGTCTCGCGCGTGAGTCCAAGGTGCTTCGTGGGCCCTTGGAGCGCGTTTTGCCGGCTCTGGGTGATATTGAATTGGCTGACGACTCGCTGGATTATCTGTCAGAAACGGCAAGTCGAGCGGTGAAAATCGACGAACTTTTAGAGGCATTTCCTGACAGCGAGCCCGCGTTATTGCGCACGCTTTCTCATTACGCATCGATTGGCGGCGGCCTATTTCTCGGCAACAGCATGCCCATCCGCGAGTGGAATTTATTTGCGCAGTGGACACGCCCAGTGCCATCCGTACGCGCCAATCGGGGGGCCAATGGCATTGACGGCCAAGTGAGCACGTGGCTCGGTTGGTCAGCGGATGTGAGTGAGACGTGGGCCGTAGTCGGGGATTTGACAGCGCTTTACGACTTGGCGGCGCCCTTCGTCCTTGAGCAAATCACCACGGAAGGCCGAGTCCTAGTGGTCATCAACAACGGCGGCGGGAAAATTTTCGAGCGACTTCCTCGCCTGCAATCGATGAGTCCTCGGTCGGTTGAGTGGATGACGAACCCGCAAACTGCGGATTTATCAGGTCTGGCGACGCTTTGGGGTATGAATCATTTACGCATTCGCACCATGGACGACTTCGACGGCATTGAAACCGGCCCTAAGACTCTGCTGCTCGAAATTGTGCCCAGCGCCACACAAACGGCGGACTTCTGGGCGGCTTGGGACCGATTGAGTCCCTGAAAACGACATCTGCAATCCTTCTCCTTGCCAAGCGCGCGGCTGCCAGTTACGGATTCCTGCGTTGCGCAAGCGCACTGGTCCCGTGGTCCAATGGATAGGACGATGGCCTCCGAAGCCGTAGGTGGTGGTTCGATTCCACCCGGGACCACCAGACTAAGTGTCGTTCGCCCGTGAATGGCGGGTGTGAGCGCTTTAGCAAAACAGTGTTGCGACGTGTTTTATTCCTTCGCGCAATGTCGTAGGCAAGCACTCAGGGGCTGAGATCGTTTTGAATGTTAAGGGAATGGATTTTAGCGCCAGATGAAGATGAAGACGCCA
>JBEGOB010000065.1:0-4053 GCA_041182265.1 Verrucomicrobiota bacterium
CGTGGAACGACTTCACCCTTTTCACCGAGGACGTCAAAGCCGCCATCAAAAAACTCAAGCTCAAGCCCGGCGCACCGCAGCTCAAGGCCATCCTTGACGCCGTGTCCTGGCGCGATCCCGAGGCCGCCCCGATTGTCTCATCCATCACCACCTTCGAGTTAGAAACGGGAGCAAAACCCGAGGATCAACGGACCTACTATTCTGTCATCTCAGAGGGCGGAGGCATCACCTACGAGCCGGACAGCGAACTCCGCGATACCGAAAACATCCCGCTGCTCTACCCCGGCGGGATCGAGGCCTACTTCCACCGGGAAGTCCTCCCGCACGTCCCGGACGCGTGGATCGACGAGGAGAAAACCGTCATCGGTTACGAAATCTCCTTCAACAAATACTTCTACGTCCACCAGCCGCTTCGCGACCTCGCCGAGGTGGTGAAGGAAATCCGCGATCTTGAGGCCGAAACCGAAGGACTGCTCGAACAGATTCTCAATTTTAGTAGCTCGGGTCACTAATTAAAAAAATGGCCGGATTTTTAATTAGCGACTTGCCTTATTCAATTTTCCGCCTCCGATTTTAATCAGCATGAACTCCTACAAATCAGGGACTTGGATCAAGCGCGATGGCTACCGCAGCTTCGAACCGTCCCCGATCAATCGCCCGTGGCGGATCGATGAACCGCGTGTTCTGGAAGCACTCAGCCGGGCGGACCGCCAGCTCGGACGGCTCGCCGAGGCGGCCTCCGTCTCGCTCCCCACCGCCTACAAACTCATCGAACGCTTCCTCGAACAAAAACTCCTCCGCGAAATCACCGGTGCCAAACGCGACCGCATCTTCCTCTTCGAGCCCTACCTCCAACTCTTCCGCTGATCCCTGTGAACGGCTTCAACAAATACTTCTACGTCCATCAGCCGCTCCGCGACATCGCCGAAGTCGTGAAGGAAATCCGCGACCTCGAAGCAGAGACCGAAGGTCTTCTGGAGAAAATTTTGAATTTTGAATCGTGAATTGAGAATGCCGGATAAAGAAACACCGCCTGATATCTGTGAACGGACTTTCGAGTTTGCGGTTCGCGTTGTGAATCTGTGCCAGAATTTGGATGAGAAGCCTGGAGTGTCGCGGACGTTGGCGAACCAGTTGTTGCGCTCAGGGACATCCATTGGCTTGAACGTTGAGGAATCACAGGCCGGTCAAAGCAAAGCCGATTTCATCTCCAAACTTTCCATTTCCTGCAAGGAGGCGCGCGAGACTCACTATTGGCTTCGACTCCTTGCGGCTACGAACATCATTCCCGAATCCAAACTGGCAGCACTCATCGATGAGGCCAATCAACTGATCGCCATCCTAACGACTATCATCAAGAACACACGTTCAGGCTCATGAATTCACCATTTCAAATTCCCTATTCTAAATTCTCTATCCTCAGCTTCTCCACCCCATGAGCGACGAAAAGAAACAGATCCGCAATAGCACGGCGGAGTTTCTCATCTTCACGGCCCAAGCCGGAGAGGAGAGTTTGGAAGTGCGCTACGAGGATGAAACCATCTGGCTCACCCAAAAGCTCATTGCCGAACTCTTCGGAGTTTCGGTGAAAACCATCAGCGAGCACTTTCAGAATATATTCGCCAGCAACGAGTTGACCGAGAATTCAGTTGTCCGGAAATTCCGGATAACTGCCGCCGACGGCAAATCCTACGATACCCAGCATTACAATCTGGACGCCATCATCTCCGTCGGCTACCGGGTCAATTCCGTCCGCGCCACCCAGTTCCGCCAGTGGGCCACCGGCATTCTGCGGGATTTTGCGATCCGCGGCTACGTGCTCGACCGCAAGCGCATGGAGAACGGCACCTTCCTCAATGAGGAATACTTCGATCGACTTCTCGAAGAAATCCGGGAAATCCGCCTCAGCGAACGGTTATTTCACCAGAAAGTCACCGACATCTACGCCACGGCTATCGATTACAACGCGCAGGCTCCCACCACCCGCGACTTCTTCGCCAAGGTCCAGAACAAGCTTCATTTCGCCATCCACGGCCACACCGCTCCGGAACTCATCAAACTGCGCGCCAACAGCGCCGAGGAAAACATGGGCCTCACCCATTGGGAAAACGGCCCCGCCGGGAAGATTCTCAAAGCCGATGTATCCGTGGCCAAGAACTACCTTTCAAAAGACGAGCTTCAGTCCCTCGGCCGCCTCGTCAATGCCTACCTTGAACTCGCGGAGGAGCGCGCCAAGCGCCGCATCCCCATGACCATGGAGGACTGGGCGAAGCGCCTCGACGCCTTCCTCGAATTCGACGACCGTGAAATCCTCCAAAACGCCGGCACCATCTCCGCACAAATGGCCAAAGAGCATGCCACGAGTGAGTTCGAAAAATTTCGCATCGTTCAGGATCGCCGCTTCGTCAGTGATTTTGATCGCGAAATCCAGCAAAAGCGCAAGGAGACCGGAGGAGACCATGATTGATACCGCGCCACCCCCTCCAATTCCATTTTGCTACGCACTGCGTAGCAATTTCAAGATGCCCGTCTTCAACAACCCCGTCGTTTTCAGACCGTTCAATCTCTTCAGCCCCAACGGGGCGTCATTCGATAGCCCAGGGCATCGCCCTGGGAACCGACCACAAACAAGATTCCAAGCACTGAAGGGGCGACACCAGCAGCGCACACAGCGAATTCATGCAATCTCTCCATCCATCACGAAAGGAGGCGACACATGACCCATTCAAAATCCAAAATTCAAAATCCAAAACTCTCCCTCCCGCGCTATCCACGCTACAAGGATTCCGGAGTCGAATGGCTCGGGGAGGTGCCGGAGCATTGGGAAGTCCAATCGCTCCGCACTGTAGCCGGACTCTACGTTGAAAAGAACCAGCCGGATTTGCCCGTCCTCTCGGTCTATCGAGAATACGGTGTTATTCTCAAAGATTCTCGGGACGACAATCATAACGCCACGTCCCTCGACACCTCAAACTACAAAGTGGTTCGCCCGGGAGATCTAGCCGTAAACAAGATGAAGGCCTGGCAGGGCTCACTTGGTGTCAGTGAGCATCATGGGATCGTCAGTCCGGCCTATATTACTTGTCGTCTCAATCAGGATAAGGTCACCGGTCGCTACATCCACTATCTTCTCAGATCACAAACACTCATCGGCGCGCTCGACTCGATTTCGTATGGCGTGCGTGTTGGGCAATGGGACATGCGCTTCGAGGACTTCAAGAAAGTCGGCATCACCATTCCTCCCAAACCCGAACAAGACCGCATTGTCGCCTTCCTCGATCAGAAAACGGCGGAGATCGACGCCTTGATTGCCAAAAAGCAGCGCCAGATCGAACTCCTCGACGAGCAAAAAGCCATCCTCATCAACCGCGCGGTTACGCGCGGAATTGTGAATGCAGAATTTGGAATTAGGAATGAACACCTCTCTTCCTCTTCCCATTCAACATTCACCACTCACAATTCAAAATTCTCCCCCTCCGGCATCGAATGGATCGGCGACATCCCGGAACATTGGGAGGTCGTTGCTTTTCGAAGACTGATAAACGCAATTTGCGATGGTCCATTCGGTTCAGGACTAACGTCGTCACATTACTCGGATTCTGGAACGCGGGTGATCAGGCTCGGTAATATTGGAAAAGGGACATTCAAGAATGCTGACAAGGCATTCATTCCCGACACATACGCAGCGAAGCTTTCTCATCATAAAGTGGTGAGAAATGATTTGCTGGTTGCGGGTCTCGGCGATTCAAACAACCCGGTTGGACGAGCGTGTGTCTACGAACGTGACGAACCTGCAATTGTTAAGGCTGATTGCTATCGTGTCCGACTGAAAGACCGTCGTCTAAACGGCTTCATTGCCATCTACTTGAGTTCCCAAACTGGAGCGGCAGGTTTTTCCGCTGCAACGAGAGGCTCAACCAGATCCCGAGTCAATCTAGTGCATCGTTTCATTAGTGTGTGTGCGTTTGATTTTGATATGACTGAGTTAGCTGTATGATGCGCCTCAGTTTCTCAGGCCCTTTCGTCCAGACGAACGGGCCGCAGGTCTTGTTA
>JBEGOB010000066.1:0-3117 GCA_041182265.1 Verrucomicrobiota bacterium
CCAAAGTCCGGGATCGCTGCCGAGGACCGACGCTTGCGGGACAGAAGTCATCCGTTACGCCGGCGGCGAAGAAGTCGCAACATGCCGAGTCCACCTAACAAAGCAGTGCTTGGTTCGGGGATCGGTGACCATGCAAGGTAAACTGAGTCTTCGGTGGTGGAACCGTCTTTGCGCAGAATTTCAAAGCTGCCGAGAGCGGGGTCCCAGTTCGCTCCACCAGTGATCGAGCCGATGGTGAAGAGGTTTGAATCTGCGGCGATGGCACCACCAGATAGATCGACTACGAGCCACTCCTGATCCAGTTCCCAGAACGCATTGAGGAAATCGACGGTGCCGCTGAAGGACAAGTCAATAGAGGCTCCAGTGGCTAGCGCGAAACTACCACCAGTAACATTCACGGCATCGTAGTCAGCGCCACGGCCGATGGTGGTGTTGTCCGTGAGTTCCCAGTTAAGTCTTGCGGTGTCCGCATAACTCAAGCTGTTCGTAAAGGTCTGAGTTCCCGGGCTGAAGCCTGGGCTATGCGTGCCTTGGATGGTGGTCGCTCCGCCGATGCTGCCACCCCCGGCGAGAGTGCCACTTGTCCCGATGGTGGTGGTCGTGTTGGCAAGGCTGCCGGAAGCGCCAATCGCAAGCGTGCCACCGGTGACGTTGGTCGCTCCTGTGTAGTCGTTTGCATTCGAGAGCGTGAGTGTGCCACCATTCAGTTTATTCAAAACCCCTGCGCCTGAGATCACACCTGCGAGAGTTTGATTCGCCGCTGTGTTCACGGAGAATGTAGCTCCGTTCGAGATATTTCCCGCGTAGTGCCCCGAACCTAGCTGGCCGGAGCCGGATATTTCCAGAAAGCCGGTCGTGATCGTTGTGGCACCCGAGTAGGTACTCACACCCGTCAATCTCAAGGTTTCACCAGATACCTTGGCAATCGACCCCGCGCCTGAAATCTCTCCAGTTAGAATAGTTGTATTTCCAGTGCTTCCATTCCAAGTGAATACCGATCCGCTTGCGAGATTGATGTCAACGCCGGAGGAATTTCCGCCGGTGGCGAAGAAGGCACTTCCTGTTGCACTTTCCGCAAGGGTGATGGTGGAGTCGGAACCACCGAGTGCATTGCTGTTTTGGAAACCAATGTCGCCGTTGCCAGTTCCTGTAAATTTCCAGTTCACGCCGCCACCCGAGTTGTTACCGTTGACGGTCATGCGCCCGCCACCCTTCTTGGTCACAAGTCCATCGCCGGAAATTAGATTGGAGACGGTGAAGGCGTTTGACCGATTGAAAACAATCTCGGCACCGGCACCGACGTTGATGGCGCCAGTTCCCAGCGCCCCGCTGGTGCTGCCGGTTCCGACCTCAAGAATGCCGCCGCTCACAGTGGTGGTGCCGGAATAGGTGTGTGCTGAATTGAGGATGAGGGTTCCGCTGCCGGATTTACTCAGCGTGGATGCTCCTGAAATATCCGCAGTGCCATCCGTTCCGGTAAATGTGTATGAATTCGTGGTGTTGTTCACTGACACGGACCCGGGAGCAAGACGTCCTGATAGGGTGACATCGCTAATGGATCCCGGATCATTGAAAACCACGGCATCACCGCTATAGAAAATTTGGTCGCCTTCAGAAAAGTTGCTAACGCTTCCCTGCGACCATGTGCCACTTGCAGCATTCCATGTTCGGTTTTCCGAAGCTCCGGCGGTGAAGGTGTACTTTTGATTCAGTGCATCATTTGCAAGTGTGCCACGCCAACCGACGGATAGATTCCCCGGATTGGTCACGGTACCGGAGCCGTAGGTGAAAACATCATAAACCTCGCTGGCAACGGGATTGCTGAGAAATGTCACCAAATTTGATCCGCTAAAGGTCGCGCCGTTCGTCGTAAGCGAAGTCGTGGTTGCGCCGCCGGCAAGAGCAAGACCGCCACCGCTACTCAAAGTCAGCAGGCCAGTGCTGCTTCCACTCCCGGAGATGCTCGCCCCGGAAGCAACCGTGATGGCGGAAGTCAGCGAACCCGTGAGATTGAGGCGACCCGCATTGACCTGAGTGGCTCCCACGTAGTTGCTAGCCCCTGACATGGTGACCACCTGAGTCGTGGGCAGGACACCACCCGCGCGCCCAAGCCGAACGATACCGGTGCCGCTGACACTGTTGGAGAAGGTATGGGAATCGCTGCGACCAAATCCGAGAATCCCGTTGTTGGTGATCGCCACGGATGAGGCGATCGAGCCTAAAGTTCCTGCCGCTGTTGAGTTTGTGCTTGTTGTCGCATCGCCACCGATTCGCACCGTCGCGTTCGCGTTGATCGTCATCGGCCCGGTGAAAGTGTTAGCGCCAGTTAGGATAAATCCTTCTTGAGTCGTCATCGCCGAAACCGCGCCAAAGCTAAGATTGCCATTGCCCGAAATGATTCCCGCTAGGTTCATGTAGCGATTATTTCCAGAAGAATCGCTATAAATTGTGCCACCGCCAGCAGCGAGGGTGATGTTATTGCTAAAATTCCAGTTGCCCTGGCTTTGGGACATCGTGCCATTATCGAGGGTGATGGTTCCCCGGCCCCATGCGTGGGTTCCGTTGCGCAGGCTGATCACTTTGCTGCCGCAGGAAATCGTCCAATTTCCCGTGTATGTATCATTTCCGTTGCCTGCCGTGAACGAGCCGCTTCCCGCATCGCCGACGTTGAGATTCACGGTGCCGCCGCCCACGACCGAGATATTGCCCGCGCCAGAAAGCCGTTGATTGGCACTGTTTGACGTGTTGAAAAGCGTGAGTGCGCGTCCAGACGCGATGTTCCATGTTTGATTGGCGGAAATGGCGAGAGTGCCTGCCGTATTGGTCGTCAGCGAACTCATTAACGTCAGATTCTGGGTCGCTGCCGACATATCAATCCCGGAAGCACCGAGCGTAAGCGTCTGACCAGCGGCAAAACGGACCGTCACCACGCCGCCAGGATTGGCAATTCTGATACCAGCCCAGTCCAAATTCCCACCTAGGTTCACGGTGTTTGTCGCAATCACCGTATTGTTCCAAACTGCGACATCGGACGATGTGGGGAGCGTGTCCCAACTGCCTGCAAGATTGAGATCGGTGGTATTATTCTGTTTAATCCGATCCGCCGCCCCTGCCGAA
>JBEGOB010000067.1:0-9911 GCA_041182265.1 Verrucomicrobiota bacterium
TCCGCGCAAGAAAGCCAGCGGAGGCCAAGTGCTTGCCCTGTTGAGAGGTGCCATCCTGCGGCTTCACGACGCGGAAGCCTTCGAGAGCCTAAACGCCAGCTTCCACCACCACAGCGCCAAACCCCAAGCCGCCTTGCGCCTCCTCAAAACTTCCCCGCCAAAAATCAGTGACCCAGACCACCGCCCTGGTCATGGGTCAGTGGTCATTGGCGCAATACGGCCCCTGCTTTTGGGGGCAGTCTCTGCGCTACGCTCCAAGCCAGCCCCCAAGGCAAACAAACAAGTCCCAAAATCGACCCGAAACTAAATCGCTTCGGTGTCCTTCAGTTATGAGGCAACAGCATCGAGGTCGCTGTGTGGGTGGGTAAACTGGAATCAGTCACCGCTTAGCTTGGCAGAGAGCAGGCGATTTTATTTTCCGAAGGTGAAATCCACGCCTTTGCGGCCCCAGCCTTTGACGATGTCCTGCTCAAGTTGCGAGAAACTTCTGCCATCCAGCAAGACGGCGAGTGCGGCGTTGCCACGAGTCCCAGATTGAAGGGCTTTGAGAAAAGCTTTGATGCGTTTGCCATCGCCCTCGCCGTCGAGGTGGAAAAAATACGTGGTGATGAGCAATCCGCAACCGTAGTTCAGTTGCGGTTGGTCGAGAAAGCTGTCGTAGCTTTGGAGCATGAAAGACTCGAGCGGTGGTAATTTAATTTTGGTTCCGAGCGCGCGGCCGCCCATGTCTTTGGAGCCGTATCCTGTGGCGTAGTCGATGACATCCTTCATATTGCCGCGGACGCTGTAAGATCCGGCGCGGTAGGGAGTCACGGCGACATATTCGGCGATGCCTTCGGAGAACCAGCCCATCGCGCCTTCGGTGTAATAGCAGCCGGGGGTGAGCTGATGGGTGAGTTCGTGCGGTAAAGTTTTGCTGCTTTTATCGCGGTCCAGCATATAGCCGCTGCCAACGGGGCGGACGCCGAGGCTGGTGAGTGGGACCATGACGATGCCTTTGCCGCCCATGAAGACACCGGCGCTGCTAGGAGGGCCGCCGGCTTTTACGTAGTCGTCAAATTTTTCAAACAGGAGGATTTGGTGTTTTCCCTCGGATTTTTTACCACCATTGATGGTGAGCGGGAGGCTCCGGCAGTAGAGGTGGGTGGCTTCAAACATGACGGCGAAGCCCTTGACTACCGATTTTGCGAGGCGGACGTCGCAGACATATCGGTAATTTGCGCTCTCATACACGAATCGTTTGGTGCCGATGTTTTCTTCGACGACGGAGATTTCTGGATCTTCGGTGAATTTAATGCGATCGGGCCATGCTTGGTCGAAATTCTCCGAGGGATCGGATTTTGGGGTGGGTGAGGTGGGCGTTTCCCCAAGGATGTTGAGTTTTGCGCGGGCTAATTCCACGTATTCCCCGTCGCTTGGGGAAAGTTTGGCGAGAGGGAATGGGACTTCACGGCCGTTTTTCAGCTTGAGCACCACCGAATCGGCATCGGCACGGAGAAGAGTTGCCTCGATTTTCCGGTTTTGAATGTCGGTCCATGTGCGGAGATCTTCCGCGTGTGCGATGAGCGTGAGAAAGGACGAGAGGATAAAAAAGGTGGATCGCACGGGAGCTAGTGAGGTTGGGGTGGGAGCATAATTTGAAATTTCTGAGAGTCGAGAAAACGCTTTTGGTGCGGAAAGCGGGGCTTTGTGCAAGTCCCGGCTTGGAAAGGCGTGATGGCGCGGGCATGTTCCGCGCGAGCCATGGATGAAATCGCAACAATTGAGAAACCCGCAGGGGAAGAATCTGTCACTCCAGCGCCGCCGGGATTGCGGCAGGATTTAGCTGTTTTGATGAAGGTGCGTCTGAATTTCTTCGTGCTGGTGACGACGTTTTTCGGGTTTTTGCTGTTTTCGCGTGGGGTTGGAATGGATTGGATGAAGTTGCTGCACACGATATTAGGCACGGCTGCTGCGGCATTTGGCTCGTCCGCTTTCAATCAATTGATGGAAGTGGATTTGGATGCGAGGATGAAGCGGACGGCGGATCGGCCGCTGCCATCGCGGCGAATGGATCCGCTGGTGGCATTTGGAATTGGCTGGGTGTTATCCGCGATCGGGATCATTCATTTGGCCGTGCAAGTGGGGCATCTAGCGGCTTACCTCGCTGCGGCGACTGTTGCGATTTACGTGTTCATTTACACACCTCTTAAGCGTTTTAGTTCGGTGAATACACTCGTTGGAGCGATCCCGGGAGCGGTGCCGCCGGTGATTGGTTGGGTGGGAGCGGGTGGCCAGGTGGCTTGGGAGGCGTGGTTTCTGTTCGGGCTGTTATTTTTCTGGCAGCTTCCGCATTTCATCGCAATCAATTGGCTGTGCCGAGATGAGTATGAATCTGTGGGGTATAAGATGTGGTCAAATGGCGACCTGACAGGAAAAAAGAGTGGTTGGTTGTCTGCCATGTTTGCGCTGTGTTTGGCGGTGTTTTCCCTGTTGCCGGCATTTTTGGGTTTTGCGAATTTATTGTGGACGCTGCTGGGGCCATTGTTGGCGTTTGTGATGATGGGCCTGGCGTTGAAATTCGCACGCGATGGTGAGCGGGCATCCGCGCGGCGTCTATTCCTATTCACCCTCTTGTATCTGCCACTCGCGTTGCTGGTGTTGGTATTTGCGTGGAAAGCTTAAGATTTTTAACTTTTTAAAAGATGCATGCATTGACTCAATCCGCAGAGCGGCTTGCGGCAGACTTGAGAGAGTTGCAGTTTTCCGCGCCGGTGGCCTATGTTTACCGGACTTTGGATTATACATGGGAAGCGCATCGGTGCTACCTTGAGCGGTATGGGAAGGGACCGAAACGAGTCATTTTTCTGGGGATGAATCCCGGTCCGTTTGGGATGGCACAGACGGGAGTTCCCTTCGGAGAGGTGGCGGCGGTGCGAGATTGGATGGGAATTTCAAGCCCAATAGGCAAGCCTGTGCCAGAGCATCCGAAGCGGCCGATCGATGGATTTGCGTGTACGCGCTCGGAGGTCAGTGGTCGGCGATTGTGGGGATTGTTTGGCGAGCGATTCCCGTGTGCAGAGGATTTTTTCAAGGATCACTTTGTGTTGAACTATTGCCCCTTGGTGTGGATGAGCGCGACCGGAGCGAATCTAACGCCGGATAAATTATCGGCTGTGGAAATGGCGCCAGTAGAAGCTACCTGTCAGGTACATTTACAAGAAGTGATCAAGAACCTAAAGCCAAAATGGCTTGTGGGTGTTGGAGGATTTGCCGAGGAACGGTTGCGGCGAGCCGCTGTGGCCTGCGGCAGTCCAGCAGAGATTGGGCGGATTCTCCACCCATCGCCCGCGTCGCCTGCGGCGAACCGTGGCTGGGGTGAAGCTGCAAGTCGGCAACTCGCGGAGTTAGGAATTTGGTAGATAAATCAGATCGATCAGGCGATTAGAGTCGCTTGAATTTTCCGGATGAGGCTTGCGTCTTCATCCCGTGCGGCGCGCTCAAGCGAGTCTTTGATATTGTTCAAAAGTCGGTGGAGCATGGTGCCTGGACCGCTTGCCTGTTGGAGGATACTGCGTTGCATGCGTGTGAGCTCCATGCTTTGTAATACCTTCGATTGCGCGTGGACGCGGCCATGGTCAAAACAGTCGATAATGAATGGCTCGCCATCCTCATAGATGCGGCACATGAAATGTCCGGGTAGATTCACACCTTCGATTTCAAGCCCGAGACGACGCCCGGTTAGGATATAGATTAGAGAGAGTCCAAGTGGATTGGACTTCCCCTCGGCGATGGACCAAGCGAGATCCGAGTTGCGCGGGTCGAAGTAGTTATGCTGATTTGGCGTGAGGCGCTTTTCGGAAAAAAGATAGAGACGCAATTCGTCGGCAGTGATGACGCCATTTTCGCTGGCCTCCTCAGCGAGTAAATCTAGCGCGTCAGAGAGTGCTTGGCGGAGAGTGATTCCGTCATGTAGAAAGTCGGAAAGGTTGCGCAGCAAGGCTTCGAAGGATTCCCAATCTTCCTGCAAGCCGCCGGCTCCACCACTGGGAGTTACCCACTCGCGGGCAAGAATTTCACGTCTTGGTGGGCTGAGCATTTCCGCAAGCAGTTCGCACTCTTTGCGATTGAGTTGCAGTGGCTGGGTGGCGAGCCACTCGCTGATGTCGCCGCCGCAGAGGGCGAGGCGTTCCGCGACGCGCTGGCGCACGGCGGGGGTTTCATCGTCGATGAGCCGAAGGAGTGCGGAAAGCTCCTCCGGGTTGGGTGGCTCTGCTTCCATCGCAGGATTCAAGGTGAAAACTTTAGGAATTGAAGAGTTCGGGGCGGAAACAACAATGTGTGATATGGCCGTGTTCGCAGAGCATCAGAGTCATCTTGGAATTCATGGAAATCTTATCGAATTATTGAGGGAATGTTCTGTGTTATTAAAATTGAAAAAGATCGGACCCAACCCAATTTCTGGCTCCGAAAGCGCATTATATCACGCCCGAGGCAAGCGTGCGTTCCAAGGCGGCGGATGTCAACGAAGCCCGTCGCTTCTCATGAAATCTTGTAAAAATGCGTCTGTGAGTCAGGCGCAATAGGGCACGGATACCAACTTCGAGAAATCGACCCAGTGGCCACGTGACGAATCAATCGCACGGAGTCGCGTCGGGGTGATGAGGCTGATGCATGCTAGAAGCAGCTTAATCGGACAGTCGAAACGGCTCGCATTCCCGATGCCAAAGCCCGGCGTATTTCCTGTGAAAGCGGATTCTGAACTCTGCGAGTGGGGGCAACTTGAGTTAGGATTCAACGGTGTAATTTTAGAATGCAAATTTTTTCAAGCGAGAAAACTCCCAATCTGGTTTGCCAAGCCGACCGGAATTGATCACTGGAGAGCGTCACGTCGCAATGCTATCTATCAGCCTCTTTTGACCAGCAAGCGGGTCTTGCAAACACGCGATGATTCAGCCCTCAAATATCCACTCCGAAGCCAGAATCGGGTCTCGTGCGACCCCGGGGTTTGCCCTTGTCATCACCCTGTTATTGATGATTCTACTGACTGTCGTGGCCGTGGGCTTACTGAGCTTATCGAGCATCACGCTACGCGCTACGAGCCAGGGAAGTGCGTCTGCGACTGCTCGGGCGAACGCCCGCCTGGCCATGCATCTTGCCATCAGTGAGCTGCAAAAAACAATGGGTCCGGACCAGCGGATTAGTGCGCCTGCCGATTCTCTAGCGGTTTCTCCTTCAGTGGTGGATGCCTCGTGGAAACATGCAACAGCTGTATTGAAAAGAACTGAAGATGCGTTGTTACCGTCTGACGAAACTCCGGCAGACAAGATGAAGCGCGAGTTTCAAGGCTGGTTGGTTTCAGGAGATCCTGCAATTACGAGTGTGATTGGCAGCGCCTCCACCGCTGTGCCGGGCGGGCTTCTCTTGATGAAAGGAAATTCCAGTGCTGAAGATGTGCGCGTCGCTGGCGTGTCCGTCACTACAGCTGCAGGGAAGGGTCGCTACGCCTGGTGGATTGAAGATCTTGGGACCAAGGCGTCCATGGGATTGGCCAAACAAAGCGACGCGGCCCTTGCGGTTCTTGCGCCCGACCGATTTGATATTCGGAAAATCGCGGGTTTGGAGAATGCGCCAGACAAAGATGCCTCCGAGTGGACTCGACTTCTCTCTAGCGCCACTGCGGAATTGATGATTGCCAATTCGCAATCCGTCCTCCGCATGGCAGGCCGACCCGTCACAGCACTGCACCGCGGTGTTTTGGCCGACATCAAACGCGGCCGCCTCAAGCGAGACCTAACATCCGCATTGGCAGAAGACAAACCTGGCATGGAATCCTTGCTCGGTCGGCAAATTTACGAACCTGTTAGTCCAACCGGGCTGGACCCAGGTGGTCCCCATTGGGAGCAAATTCGTCAATACTATCAATCTGGTCAGGGAGGGGCGCTCACCGTGCGCCGGCAGACGGCTGATCAGGCGGGTTACTATCCTGTGATTGCGGGAATGACGGAGATCTATGGAATATCCAATACAGAAGGTTATGCTCCCGCATACACTTTGCCGGGATTGGATGCTAATTTCTATAACCGTCCAGGTCCACCCGCAGCGAAAGTGATGGCATTTCACATGACTCCGGTCGTTAAGTTGTGGAACCCTTATGACCGCCCCTTAAATGCTCCAGCAGGCTACACGCTGGCGGTGGGCAACGGAAATTCCCAGCATACGGGTTCAGACCTATCCTATCAGGATCAAATTGGATGGGGTAGAAACGGAGGAGTGGTTGTAAGTGTCCGACCGCCAAAGACAATGCGATACGAGCACCGCTATTTCATCCCTCCCGTGACTATCGCTCCGGGGGAAACAAAGATTTTTTCTCTAAACGCCAATAGTTTTCTAGATATCGACGGTTCATACACGCCCTTCAATGTTGGAAAAAATTTCGGGACTAAGACGAATGTGAAAGCGAATGGCTGGATCTTGGGAGAACTCGCTGACGTAAGTGAATCAGGCGGCTTCAGCGGATATTCATTTTGGGATTTAAACTTCACTAAACAGACGGCCATTCCACTAGCAGATCGTGAAAAGTGGAACTGGACGGGTGGGCGATCCGAACAACAGATTGCGACGGGGGGAGACATTCAAATTTTAGATACCAACAATGACGCAGGTTTGCAGTTTCGTGTGACCCCTCAGCCATTCATGACATGGAACATCCGGCTCTTTGCCGGGAAGCAAGTGCGACCGCCCCTCAACGCTGGGGGTACCGCCTACGAAGCTGAACCGGAAGTTCCATTGGTGAACATCCGCAATGTTAACACCAACACCACTGGATTCAGCAAAGGCAGTATTCCAATCACCACTAATGCGGACCCAGCTATGGAGCCGTTCTTTCTATCTCCGTCGGGACAGGCGAGCATGTGGGCGCGGCGCTTTGTCCTCAAGCTTGCTTCAAACGAAGGCGATGAAAAGCTGGCACTCTACAATCCACAGAACGGCAGAACTAAAGACGCAAAGTGGCTTGCGAATTTCAATCCACGCTCACCCACCGTGGGTTGCTGGGGCACCGAACACGCGCGGCCGGATAGTATTGCTAGCTTCACATCTCCTCCCGCAGCCTTACGTGTCAATGGAACCCGCAATGCCAGCCCATTTGGTATGGGAACTCCGGGCAATTTGTTGAGTGGCATGTTATCAAGTTTCACTTCGCAGGACGCACTTTTCCTCAATAAAGCGATTGGTCACTCAGACATCGCCGGCCCTGAAAGAGCCGTGCTGTTTCAAACCCCGCAAGCGGGTGCTCCGGAGAAATATTTCTTCTCGATCGGCCAGCTCACTCACGCCAATTTATGGATCGAGGACGGACCCTACGAAGTTGATACGAAGACCAAACGTCATGCGACTGAAGACTGGTTTGCCGACAATATGCATCCCGCTTATCCCATCGGAAACTCCTATGCCGATCCGCGCCTGAAATTGAGTGAAAATCAGGGACTGTTCAAGAACGTCACCATCGTTGACCAAGCCATTTCGTATCAATCCACTTTTCACGACTTATCCTACTATCTCAACCGAAGCTTGTGGGACAGCTATTTCTTCTCCGCTCGCAAAGCAGAGCCCGGTGCAAGTGGTTCTTATAATAGCAGACTCGAAATGCTCCGCCCCGTCGCTCTAAAGGCCGGTGCGGACGGATTCAACAACAACTCTTCTAAAATGCTGTTAGCGGGTGCGTTTAATATCAACTCAACTGATGTCTTAGCCTGGACCGCCTTCCTCTCTAGCATGTGTGACGTAAATATCAATGGAGCCGGCCGCACTGCCAACGCCTCCTATCCTCGAACTTTGCCGCCTTTGGATGGAGAAGTCAGTGATACCACAGCAAGCGATAGCGCCTCTCAATACACCGGCTTCCGTTCGCTCAAGGAAAGCGAAGTGGCCGATCTTGCTGCTAGAATTGTCGAGCAGATCAAGGTCCGTGGACCAGCCACTTCGCTTGCCGATTTTGTCAACCGTTCGCCAAGTGCGGGGTCCCCGATCGAACATCGGGTCAAGGGTTTGCTCCAAACCGCTATTGATGCAACAAAGATCAATGAAAAGCACAGGGATACGAGGATCGAAGAAAGCCGTGTGGAGAAGAACTACGAGCCGAAGTCCTTTGCTGGAGATATCGCTGCGGCTGCTCCTGGCTACCTAACGCAAGCGGACTTGCTCGCCCGGCTTGGCCAGCTCATGAGTCCGCGCTCGGACACATTCATCATCCGCTGCCGTGGAGAAGCTCTCGACAAGGCGGGGAATGTCATCGCCTCGGCAGTCTGCGAAGCGACTGTGCAGCGCCTTCCGTCTTACGTGGATCCCGCGATTGATCCTGCCATGGAGTTCAATTCATTGCCTGTAAATTCGCCGACACGGATATTCGGCCGCGCCTTTTCACTCACCGCGTTTCGTTGGTTGAACTCTCAAGAAATTTGAAATTATGATCCGTCACCTATTGCCTTTGCTATGCATCGCTTCCGCGTGCGCTGGCGAGTTCAGCGTCTATCTAGCGCCTCCCGAGCTTGGTGAAAATGGCAAATCCCTCGTGGCCGTCACTGATATTCATATCGATATCAATGGTAAGGCGATTCCAATGGATCTAGTGGAAGGTCGCCAGTCGATTGTCTATCCATGCGCTACTGGGGGAAGCATTCAATTTTTCCGTGTTGGCAAAGATGAGAAGCAAAGCCGCATTCCCGTCGCGACCACCGCTGTGCCGGGCTCTGCGGAAAAAGGACTCTTAGTGCTCACTCCTGCCGCAGACGGCGCTTATAAAATTTCTCCATTCTGGTTTTCCGGTGATGAAACGAAAAAAGGCACTGGCGTTTTCGTCAACCTAAGTGGCCGTGCGCTTGGCCTTGTTTGTAACGATCAGCGTGCGAAGCTCAGCCCTCAAAGTCGCGTGACCATTTCTGGTCGGTTTTCCGCTGGGCAAACACTTGTGCCCACGCGGGTTGAGATCTTTGGGCAAAACGACGCTGACTCGACAAATCTCACTCGGCTGATTGACCGTCGCGTTGGCATTCCGAAGGATGACACCGGCATTTACATCATTCTACCAAAACAAGAGAAATACATCACCTTGCTCTCCTTGGAGGGAGGTGGCTTGCGCGATCCTATTGCCAAGGACGCCCTCAAAAAACAATTGGTTCCTCCATCGTCTCCAGCCGCGCAGCCTTCGCCCGCTAGTTAGATTGGGTTACGGTATTGAAAGATGCAGGCAAGATGCCATGCGAATCACGGGATGAATTCCGTCAGTCGAGTGAAACTTCGACAGCACGGGTGAGTCTGGATTTTTCCGCGAGGAATGCCAAGCGATGGCCAGCCAGTCCATCGAGGCCTGGAGGAAGGCTTTCGGGGCCGCGGAACATCTGATCGAGAGCGTTGATAAGCCCCCAGTCTCCTCCGCCGTGGCCGGCATATCCGGTGGCACCGGGGCTTGTGGTTTGAACGATTTCGATAGGTTCTGCCTTCCCGGTTTCATGGTCGCGCAGCCACAATTCCGGGGTCCCCGCCTCTTGGAATGGCGAGCCGCCGCGTAAGGATGCGCGGGTGCCGTGTATTTCGAGGGTCCGGCCTTGGTCGAATGCGGTCATAGTTAGAGTTGCCGTCAGGCCGTTGCGCATTTCAACCGAGACGACTTGGTGATCCACCACATCATTGTCGCATTGATAGACGCAGCGTCCCCATGGTGAGGATTTGAGGAAATCCAAAATAGTTGCATCATCGGCCGTAGCCGCGCCGTCCATGACCATTCCTAGCCAACGGCGCTTATCACCGAGGTAGCGGTGTGCATCGTATGGACACTGCGAGGCCGCCGGGCAAGCGTCGGTGCAGCGTGAGGGCGCTGCGCTTGGTGCATTCGCCTGACGAAACCATTCAAGGCTGCCGAAGCTGCTAACCGC
>JBEGOB010000068.1:0-3706 GCA_041182265.1 Verrucomicrobiota bacterium
AAGCCGCCATCGCGGGTTCCGCCACCATCACCTACAGCCATCCGAGCCGGCTGTGGCTGCGTGGCTCCAACTTCGGTTTCAACGGCATCTGGAAGGCCGATGGCGGGATCATCCATCCCGATACCAACGCCAATTGGTCCGGCAGTTCGGGCGCGACCGGCCAACTCCTCAACAACGGTGGCATCCGTCTCAGCAACTCCGTCTATGACCGCATCCGCCTGGAAATGACCGGCAGTGGGCGACTCATCACCAGCGGCAACAATACCGACAACGGCGCGCTTTCCACCTTCACTGTGGGATCAGGCTCTAGCACCGGCGACGTCACCGGCACGGGCGATCTCACCATCACTTCCACCAGCAGTTATGGAAAAATCCTCATCAACGGCACCAGTTCCAGCGCCACCGCCGATCTGTTGCATGCCGGCGATACCATCATCGACAACAAGTCCGCGGGCATGACCCTCGAATTGGGCCAAAACTCCACCGCCACCTTCGTGATCGGCGCGAATGGCGCGAACCAACGGATCCGCGGCCTCGATCCGGCCAACAGCAAACTGATCGCCAACGGCCGCTTCATTTTCGACCGCGACCGCGCGGCCATGGCCGATGGCAACTCGTGGCCCATCGTCGATGTCGCCACCCTAACGGAATCATTCGGCGCCAACTTCAGCATTGCCGGATTCAGCGAAAACACGCCCGGCGTCTGGACCCTGGCCGAAGGCCTCAACACCTGGACTTTCACCGCGAGCACCGGCATCCTCACCCTAGCAGTTTCCACACCCATCCTCACCCAGATCACCACCACCGGAACCACCATCGCCCTCGACCTCGGCAGCACCTGGGATGACATCAATGGCATCGACGTCGTCCCGAACTCCACGAGCCTAGCCGATTACATCCCGGTGTTCGACGAGCCCGGAACCTACACCGCGCCCGCCGACAGTGTTTTCACATGGAAGGGCATGCAGTTCGCGAGCAGTGGCGTTGAGCTCAATCCCTCCATCGACGGCAACGCCCTCACCATCCATCTCGGCAGTTCCGGAATCTCCGGCACATCCATCCCCAGCCGGTTCGGCTCCAACCTCGTCATCGACGTGGGAAACAGGCCGCAAACCTGGACGAATACCAGCACCAGTTCGTGGAACATCCAAGCCGCGGTCGCCGGAACCGCCAGCGTCACCCTGGCGGCCAACGCCACCTACTCGTTCCGCGGCGACAACCGCAATTTCACGGGAAAATGGATCCTGACCAGCGGCACGCTCCAGACCACCGACAGCAACTCGATCGGCAACGGCGGAACTGAAATCGAACTGGCAACCAACACCACCCTCCGTCTCGCCAGCGGTTCCTATGATGCAGTCTGCACACTCACCGGCACCAGCGCCAACCTGCGATGCAACAACGGAGCCACCGTGACCCTGGCCGGCCCCGTCGTCGGTGGCTCGATCAGCGCGCCGAAGACCCTTAACTTCAACGTCAACAGCGGTGCGCTCGCCTCAGCCGTTAATATCCACGGCGATCTTGGCAACCATGTCGGCTCCATGGTCCTCGCCCGCACCAGCACGACAGCCCCGTTTTCCGTCAACTTCAGCAGCACTTCCATCCTCTCCATCCAACCCGGAGCCGCAGGAATCGTCGATGGCGTGAATACTAACGCCACCCCGCTCATCCGGCCCGGCACTGGCAGCGGCACCACGAATCTCTCACTCAACGGCAGGTTCGTGATCGACCTAAGCGGTGCCGCGATCCAGCACGGCAACACTTGGAGCCTAGTCAATATCGCCAATCTCAACACCAGCTTCGGAACCACCTTCACCATCCCCGGATTCATCAAAGCTTCAGACACTTGGACCCGCACCGAGGGCACTAACATCTGGATCTTCAGCCAAAGCACCGGAAATCTAACACTCAACATCCTCGCCCCCACCACCTATGCCAACTGGGCATCCTCCGCAGGCCTCACCGCCGGCGTGAATGACAGCCCATCCCATGATCCCGACCACGACGGTCTAAACAATCTGGGCGAGTTCGCCTTTGACGGAAACCCGCTCTCTGGCAACGCCAGCGGAAAAATCATCGGCAAGTTCGCCAGTGTCGCCGGCAGCGAGTTCTTCACGCTCACCCTGCCCGTCCGCAGCGGAGCCACCTTCAGCGGCACCACCGATCAGGTTTCATCACCCATCGACGGACTGATCTATCGAATCCAGGGGGCCGACGACCTAACGAACTGGAACCTACCAGTTTCCGAGGTCATCGGCACCGACGCCGACGCGATCCAATCCGGCCTGCCCGCGCTTTCCTCAGGCTGGATCTACCGCAGTTTCCATGCACCTGCCAACAGCCCGCGCGCCTTTCTCAAAAGTGTGATCGAACAGCGCTAACTCTTCCCTGCTTTCAAATGTTAAGGTTTCTAATCGCTGCCGTTCTCCTCTGCATCACCAGCGTCCACGCAAAACACGTCAGCGTGTTCTTCGTGGGTGGCCAGTCCAACGCCACAACGACTTACAAAAACGCCATCCAGTCCGCGTTGACCGCCAGTGGCCAATACGAGTCCGTTCTCGTAGCCCACGCCACGCATGGCGGCAGCTCGATTTCACATTGGATGACCAACACCACCACGCATTATTACGAGGACGACTTCTTCAACACGACCGGCACGGGCGTCCTCCAAACCGCCATCGCCGCCATCAGTCGGGCCGATACCTACAGCTTCGAGGGCCTGTTCTGGTTCCAGGGCGAAGCGGACCGGTATGCCCCCGCCAACTGGGTTTCGCTCTTCAAAGACGCACCCCATTCCCTGCTGAACCGACTGCGAACGGATCTGGGTTCATCCAACTGGAAATATGTGGTCACCCTGGTGGACAATTATACCACGGACCCCATCGAAACCGCTGCCTATAACGGCATCCGCGACGCCATGCGAACCATGGTGAACGCCGATCCCACCTATGGCCGCACGGCGGATTCACGAGGCTACGAGCGCAGGGCGTCGGATGGCCTCCATCTGGTGGATTCCGCCTACACGCAGTTCGGCGAAGATTCGGTCGGGATGTTTTTCGGCACCCTATCCAAACCACTTGCGCCGACGACGCCGCAGATCACGAACCTCCAAGCAAGCCTCACCTGGAGTCCGGTGACCCATGCCAGAGGCTACCGAGCCAAGCGCGCTACGATTTCCGGCGGTCCCTATGTCACGGCTCCCATCGTTCAAACTTCCAGTTTCATCGACATCTCCGCCATCCCTGGCGTGACCAACCATTATGTCGTGAGCGCTTTCAACGCGGCGGGCGAAAGCGAAAATTCTCCGGAAGTTAACGTCGTGCCCCGGGCCAACCTCGCCTACAACCGGCCAGTCGGCGCGTCCAGCGGCAGCAACACCGCCAGCTTGGCGGTCGATGGTAATCCAGCCACTGCATGGAGTTCGGATGCCTCCGACCCCCAGTGGATCTCGGTGGATTTGGGCGCGATTTGCCAAGTGGATACCGTCCGACTCCAGTGGGCGGCGAGCTATGCGAAGTCCTATCAGATTCAACTGTCCCTCGACGGCACCACTTGGACGCCCCACTTCACGACCACCACCGGCGGCGGCGGCGTTGAAATACGCACCTTCACGCCAGTGTCTGCCAGATATGTGCGGATGCATGGCACGCAAAGAGCCACCACTTCAGGCTACTCGCTTTGGGAAATTGAAGTGTTCGGCGTATTC
>JBEGOB010000069.1:0-9291 GCA_041182265.1 Verrucomicrobiota bacterium
AATAGGACGCCTCTAAAATTGCTTCCTGCGCTGCTAAGAACGAGCGTGCCCGGGCCACTTTTCGTGAGGGAGCCCACCCGCACGGAGGAACCGGTGTCGGGCGTGAAAAGCGGTGATGCAAGCGTGAGAGTGCCGCTGTTGACCTGAAATTTTCCGCCGTTGATGCCGAGCGTGATGCCTCGGTTCGGCGCGCTGATTGCTAGATTTCCGGAGGTCTGGAGCGTGCCGCGGTCGAAGGACAACTGGTCGGGAACGAGGATGGCAGGGCTGGCACCGAGCCGCGCTTCCGAATCGATGGCAAGGGCGCTCGCCCGTCCGTCACCGATGGCGATCTTGCCGGAAAATCCCGCGTTTGAGCCGCTGAGGGTGGTGGTGTTATTGACGAAAAGCAGGGGTTCCGAACCGCTGAGATTGGCGGTGAGGGTTATGTTTCCATTGGCGGCCCGGACGGTGGTTTTTTCCGATTGCACGGCGAGATTTCCCGCCAGCGTGAAGGTGCCGGATCCGGCGTGAAGCAACTCGGCGCTGCCGCGGAGAGCCAGATTGTTGACAGTGATCGTGTTGCTAGAAGTCCCCTTCCAAGTGAAGCTGCCACCCGTTAGGCCGAGCGACTGGCCGGCGAAGATACGTGAGACGCCATCGGTCGGAGTGCGGAGGCGCGAGTTATAGGTTTCATAGGATTTCCCCGAGGACGGGGAGAGTCCATCGCTCCAGCGGCCGGTGGTGACGAACGAGTTTTGACCGAGCGGATCATCGGAACTTAGAAAAACGACGGACGCATCATGATTGGGCCCGAGGCTGAAATTTCCGAGAATTTGATCGCGGCTCATCGCGACATTGCTGATGCGGACTTCCGCGTATTCGCAGTGGGCGAGGTCGTCATTGGCGAACGCCGAGCGCCCGAGCCAATTGTTGACATCCGGGAAGGAGGCTAACGAGTAGGCGACATTGAGAAACGCAAGCTCGTCGCCATTTCGGAACCAGGTCCAGCGGCCGGAATTGGCACCGGTACTGGTGAAGGTGACCGCGTAGTGGTGGGGGACGCCGGGGACGGTCGGCAGCGCGCTGTCCAGGCCGACCGTGGCACCGGCGACGACCGACTCGAAACGCTGGCTGCTGAAGTTGGTTCCGATCGCGGAAGTTAGAGTGAGATAATTGGTGTTGCCGTTGTTGAAATCCAGAATGCGCCCCCAGTTCCGCGCCGAGCGTGGGGTGGCCCAGATTTCCAGCGTGAGATTCGTGTAGGCGGAGACGGTGCCGGGCGGCAAGCGCAGGTAGGCCGCGCCGCTTCCAGAACTGCCGCCGGGGATGAGCAGGCCGGCACCGGTGAAATTCGCGCCATTTCCCAGCACGCTGACTTGGGCGCTGCCTGAGATGGAATCGGTGACGGTGGTGCCCGCCGGAGCGGTGCCGACCGGCTGATTGAAGGACCAGCGGCGCACTACGTTTTCTAGATTCGGCGTGGCAGCAATCCTCCCATTACGATCGGCGACGCCCTGGGCTGAATTGCTTATTTTGAGCGCGTTGTCACCGCCATCGACCGCGTCGCCGAGGCAGCTCCCTTCCCCTCTCAGGCTGACGCCGTCCAACCAGACATTTGGATTGGAAAACCACGCTTGCGCACCGCCGCCGCAGTAGTTGTGCAACATCGCGGTCTTGGGATTTGCGCGCCCGCCACGGTGGTCGCAACCGTAGTTGTGACCGCCGATTTCATGCGCCACGACGGTGCCCCAGAAGGCGGAGGCATCGAATGACGAAAAGCGTCCCGGTTGCTGGGCGACGGCGGATGCTCCATCGGTGTTGGAGTCGCAGATGAAGGTCACCAGGTCGGCGCCGCGCGCGTCACCGGCGTCCACCACATCGACGATGCGGGAATCCCGGCTGCTCATCCAGTTGACGAATCCGCCGTTGGAAGTCCGCTGGAAGTTGTATTGGGCGGACTGGTGATAGCCGACGATCCGCAGCCGTGCGGGCGTGCCGCTGCGCTCGTTGATCGCGTTGGAGGCGGCGACTGCGTTGGCGATGATCACGCGGGTCCGGGCCGCGCCGCCATTGGCGGATGCGTAGGTCTGATCGTAGCCCACCAGAAGGTCCGCCTCGGCGACGGCGACGGCGCTTTGGGTGGAAAACACCGCAAAAATGGCGGCCAGGGCTGCGCGAATGGGTTTTGAAAAATACATGAAAATGTCGTTCTTTGAAGACCTCACTGGTGGTCGGGATTTCCACACTTGAAGGCGGCGTAGATGGCGGGATCGATGCTTTTAACGATCAATTCGCCGGGCTCGCGGGGATCGGCCTGCAAGTAGAGGCCATCCTCCGGCGAGAGCACGGTGAAGGCCTCGGTGCCAAACTCGAAGGCGAGGGTGACTAGGGATTCCGGCCGGCCAGCCAAGCGGCCGTGAAAACTGCCCGACTGGCCGGAGGGCGAGAGGTCGGAGCTGATGATTTCCACCTTCAGCTCGCGGCCGTCGAGGTCCGGGAGCGTGAAGTGCCGGAGCGGCTCGCCACTCGCGCGGGCCTGCTGGACCAACAGCGCTGCGGTTTCCTTGCGATAGACGAGCTGCCGCCGCTTGATGCGGTCGTTCTCCTCGACCATTTTGATGAATTCATCGGGATTGGCCGCCAACTGCTCGATGATCGCAGGATCCATACAATCGCCCTGCGTCCACTCGTGACGAGCTGAGAAATCCCCCACGTCCAAGGGGCGGGCGAGAGGCGCGGATGCGTCCATGGCTGTCAGCGAAGCCGGAACTTGCAGGACCGGACGAGTCGGCTTGGAGGCTGACGATGGATTTTCCCGACGCTTATCCGCCGTCTGCGACATCCAAACGCTGACAACGACCAAGGCGCACAGGACCAGCAAGGGGATCGCCTTGATGATGAGAGACTTGGGAAATAACTTTTTGTGGGAAAACTGGGTCATGAGTTCAAAGATGATGGGACGAGAGAAAATCCGGTCTCGCCTGCCCCAGCGAGGATCGAGGATTCGACATCATTTTTTGGGTTTTGTTGGCTTTTCATCAGAGAAAACAGCGCGTGCCATTCGCATCTCTCGGATTTATAGAGGGCAGATCGAATCAGAGCAAGGGGCCGAGATTCCGATTCGGGTGTATTTTCAGCAGACACCTTTTCTGATCGACGAGGGAGCCGCTAAATTTCACGAGCTGAAGGAAATTTCCGATGAATATCCCGAAACTTACCGCAAGGGGCCGATGCTGCCTGTGCTGATGAACTCCGGAACCAAGGCGAGTTGTTCGCGGTCGCGGTGCTTGCGCTGCACCATGTCGATCACCAACCCGGCGACTTTCTGTCCGAGCCGGAAGCCGTAGATGTGATAGCGCGAGATTTGCGGATAGGCCATTTCGAGTTGGAAATCATCCCAAGCCGAGATCAGAGAAGCTTGGGCAGGAACTTGGATGCCGGCCGCTTGCAGATGGCACAATGTCGAGATGGCGACCTCATTGGCACCCGCGAAAAAAGCAGTGGGACGTGGCCGTGATGCGATCAAATCGAACAGACAGCGGCTCACGGAATCCGGGCAGCCATTGTGCGTCACGATCCGGGCTTTCGCACCCAGCTTGGTCGCTTCCTGAACAAACGCTTCCGAACAAAGATGATCGCCCGCGCTGGTGAGATTCGCACGGAGGACGACCATTTCGCGATGGCCAAGCCTGAAAAAAGCGCCTGCCGCATGGCGCCCGCTGGCCACGGTATCGGGATACACCGCCGCGAGAGACACGCCTTCCGCAGGCTTGCCGACGTTGACGGTGGGCCGCCCCCGCCCGGCAAACCAGCGTTGGATTTGTTCCGACGGATGCAGCAGCACCCACGCGGCCGTGTCGGGAAATGAGTCGAGAGATTCCAGTGCGCCGGCATTGAAATGCGTGTGAACGTCCGGGCGATGTTCGATCTGGACTTGCAAGCCACACGTCGCGAGTCGCTCGGTAAAACCGTTCAGAATCAGATGGTCGGTTGACGCCCAGGTGAATAGTTCGAAGGGCGTGAGCACGCGCACGACGCAACCACTCGGCAACACGCTCGAAGTGGGCGTGATGAGAATTTCGTGAAATTTCCCCCGGCCACCCAGCCTGATGACGCCCTCCTCCGCGAGTCCTGCCAGCGCCTTCCGCAAGGTCATGCGGCTGACCTGAAACTCGCGGCAGAGGACAGCTTCGCCCGGCAGATGACCTTTCCACCGGGTGCCCGCGATCCCATCGCGCAGGATATCTGAGACTTGGTCTCGGAGTTTGATTCGATGGAGGGGTGCGGACATGGCGCGAAAGCTGGAATAACACGCACGACGCAGCCGGGCGAGCCGAATGAGCCCGACATGCTGTTCTGACGATTGTCTATGCCCGCGTGAGGTCAGCGAGCCCAAGGCAGAATTGGTATTTCCGGGGAAATGACGGTTCCGCCAATCCGTAAAATTGAGCGCCGCACCGCCATCGCTCGTCTGGGCGACTGGCAACGCGGTGATGGACAGATGGGTGGTGGCCGGATTGATTCGAGCGACTTCAGTGCGAAGGCCGGAACTCCTATTGCGACAACATCAAGGCCACGGGCCGCCGATTCCAATCCGGCGGCTTAGCTAACGGAATCCGAACATCTTAGCAGATCAACTCCTCCTGCGGTGGGGAAGCATGGCGGCCAAGGAAAGCCCGAGCAGCAAAAGTGAAGCAGGCTCGGGGACCGAAGCGATGCTGGCGGCCACGCGGAAGCCGATGAATTCATCCTCGGAGGTGGTCGCGCTGGAGCTCCGCAACGTGGCGCGCAGGTTGTATGCCGGATCGGCGCCCCAAGACCCGCCACGGAGACCCCGCGACGATCCAATCACCGCGTCATTCCACTCCCAGACGTTGCCCGCTTGGTCGAGCGTGCCGTAGTCACTGGAAGCGAATGGGTAGGATCCCACGTCAGTCGAGTGGCCGACACTGTTGTTGTAGTTGGCGTCAGCGACCGTGATGACGTCGTCGCCATTCGGGTAGATCGAGTAAAAGTCCAAGTCGCCGTTGTAATAAGCCGCCTTATACCATTCATCTTCGCTTGGCAGATAGACCGTGGCGCCTGGGTTGACCGTAACGATGCCAGTGCCCGCCCCCAGAGAGTAGGCTCCAGTCTCGGTGCTACCAGCGCCCTGGCCATTGCCTAACCAGTTAGTGAAGCGCGCGCTGTCGAACCAGGACACATAAACCACCGGCCGGTTTTCGAAGCCGGTCGTGACCGAGTAAGCATAGCTTCCGGAGCTTCCGTTGCGGGCGATCCCGTGACTGTTCATCCCGGCATTGTAGAGACCGTGGGTGTCGGTCTGGGCCACGGCGTTGAGGAAATTGGCATACTGGGCGTTGGTCACCTCGTATTTGCCAATCCGGTATTCATACGTCACGGCACCGTAGCCAGTGATATCCGCGTCATTCCCAGCGTCGCCAATCGTGGCATATTCGATGGAGACAGCAGCGCCGCCGGGCAGCAGCGCGATGAAGTAACAGAACAAGCCAAGCTTGCTCGCGGAGAGTGGTAAAGTCAGGTGCTTCATTCGTCGGAAAAGATCGGTGTTTTGCTCGATTTGTTGAGGATCCTGCTTGCTGATGGACGAGTGGATCAAGGGTTGATCAGGAAGATTCTACCTGAAAGGAATGTGTTCTCCGGTGACGAGTGACTGGACCAACGCCGGGCGGAGGCGGAAGAAACGGGAGCGGACCGCCGGATCGGCGTTGAAGTGATAACGGTGCCGGATCCTGCCGTCCGGCAGCGATTCTCGCTTTTCCGCAGTGATGACGGGCGAATCCACCCACTGGTCCAGCGAGGTGCATTCTTCAAGGCCGAGCTGAACGTCGGTGAGGGCCCGGATGGATGTCCAGCGGAGTTCAAGCCCGCCGGCCACGGAAACAATGCTCAAGGCGGAAGCCGTGGCGTCCGCCCGGGTGGGGTCCGTTCCAGCGAGGTATTCCATCAAGTTCGAGTTCCCGTCAGCGTCGCTGTCCAGCGAGTCCAAGGCGGTGTTCTGATTTCCCGGGAAATGGAGGTTTCGCCAGTCCGCGAAACTCAGCGCCGCCTCCGCGCCGCCTTCGGTCACCCAAAGCACCGAGGTCTGCCCGGCGGCGCCGATGCCATAGCGCTGCGGATCCGCAGCCAAGGCGATGTTGAGGACGGGAAGCTCGGTACCCGCGGGAGCACTGCCGAGCGGCGTGACGGTGAGCAAGCTGGTCGCCTGCCCCGCGGCGAAGCTAATGCTTGCGGGAAGCGTCTGCACGTTCACCCCGTTGACCAAGGTGCCGCCGAAGACCAGCGGCACAGCCAAGGCCTGATCCAGACCGCCCGAGCGGATCACCTTGACGCTGCCGGTGAGGCTGGGTTGTGAATGAATGTGCCTAACTGCGTGGATCGCGAGCGTGCTGACGCCCGCGAGGCCCGCGTTGAGAGACGCCCCACCATCACTCACTTGGGCCACCGGCAAGGCGGTGATGGAGATGCTGGTGGCAAGCCCGTTCCTGTCCGGTGCGGGCAGGATGTCGAAGACCGCCTGGGTGGCCCCCCTGGCGAGAGCGACACTGCGCACGGCACCAGTTCCCTGGGAACCAACGATCTGATAGTCCCCATCCACGCGGGCGGTGCCGCCCAGACTCAAGGGCACCTGGATGGCGGCGCTCGTATTGCCACTGCGCGACACGGTGAGCTTGCGCGGACTTCCTGGCGAGGCGGGGTCCGCCGCGGAGATGGCGAGACTGATGACACTGTCATAGCGAGGCCCACCGAGTTTCAGGGTCCCCTCACCCACCAATCGGGCCAGATCGCTGCTGCCCAAACCCACGCCCTCGAGGGTGATGCTCTGGTTGGCGGTGGTCCCGACTCCTCCGTAAATCAGCTCAAGACGGGTATCGACACGCGGTATATTGTTCGCATCGCGGGTGACCAGTGTTTTGAGTTTCACGTATTGGGATGGCAGCCCGGCCTTACCGGCGAAAAGCTCGGTGAGGTCGATGACATCGCCAGTGACCGCCGAGAAATCGGTGATGACGTCGTTTCCACCGGTTTTGGAGAAAAGGAAGTGATCCGCCCCCCCTTTGCCGGTGAGGCGGTTGTTGCCCACGCCACCGCGCAGGATGTCCGCCTGCTCGGCTCCGGCAAGGTGATCATTTCCCTCGCCGCCGCAAATCGTGTTGCGGACCCCGCCGGCTCCGGTGACCAACACGGGCAGGGTGCTGCTGCGATGATTCCAGACCCGCACTCCTTGCCAGCGCGCCAGCTGGTAGTCCTCGATCTGCCCCTGAATTCCGAGAGACAAAGGCCTATCGTAGATCAACACCTCGCGCAGGGAGCCGTTGAAGAAGTTCTCCGCAACGGGCGAGCTGAAGGACTGGCGGGCACCGACCGTGGTGAACGAGGAAAGCGGCGCATCCTCTGCGGCGCGGGAGCTGAATCTGCCCATGCCCGGAATCCGCAGCTCGGCACCGCCTTCCGAACTCGCCAGCGTGAGTTGCACCACCTTGTGGGGATCGACCACTGGCCCGAAGATCGTGCGACCGTTTTGCACGACCTTGAGCGAACGGCCGTGGATCCCGGACTGCGGCCCGCCGATGCTCACTTCCAGATCCGAACTGCTGAAGAGCGTTTGGTCGGACTCCGTCTCGGCATCGAGTTCAAAGGCCATCAGCGCCACGAATTGACCGAGTTCCACCTCCCGCTCGTCCACGTAGAGGAATTGCGAGGCATGGAACGCCAGTCGCCCCGCGCCATCGGCCAGCGGGCGCGTCTCCGGATAGGGCTGGTAACCATCACGCCGGTAGGTCGAGCGGTCGGTCCACTCCTCCACCGCAGCGCTTTGGGTGACCGCGCCGGCGTCGAGCCATATCGCGGGATCGGCCAGCCAGCGCTTGTTGGGGGAAAACGCCTCCACCACCACCGCAACTTCCTGAGGTGCCACACCGGCACTGGTCAGATCCTCGAGCTGAAACCGCACGGTGTCCTTGATGAAGGTTTTGGCGACCTCCACGCTGATGTTGCCGGCAAGGATGTCCGCGTAGGTGAAGGTGTTGCCAAGCGCCAGTCCCGCTCCTGCTCGCTTCCATACCAAGCCCGCACCGCCTTCCAGCAGGGTGAGCTTGAGGTTGGCGGCGGTGCTGTCCGCGTCCGCGACCGGCAGATACACCCCGGCGGTGCCGCCCGCGGTGACCACCAGCAGCGAATCCTGCAGAACAGGGGCGCGGTTGGCCGTTTGAGGATCGGTGCTGAGTTGGAACTCCTTCAGGTTGCTCCAGCCGTCGCCATCCGCATCCACCAGCGCGTCCGCGCCATTGGCGGGATCCAGTCCGTAGAGCTGCTCCCACCAGTCAGGAAGACCATCGCCGTCGGTATCCGGCGTGGGAATATCCGTTCGAAAATCGATCCTCAGCTCCTCACCGCGATTGGCAAAACTGGTGGAGATTTCAGCCGCCTGCCCGGGGTCCAGCAGGCTGGCCGGATGGCCATTGACCGTGGCGGATTGGATGGCGTAGCGGGCCGCGCCGCTGCCGACGGCCAGAGTGGATGCAAGCTTGTCAGATGCCGGCGCGGTTTCCTGATCGATCTCGAGGCGGTAGGAAAACTCCCCGTTGTTGCCCACCCTGCGCAGCGGAACATCCAGATCAAGCACATGGGACGGGCTCTGCAGGTTGACCAGTTTGACCTGCAGGGTGCCGCTGAACAGCTGGTAGCTACCGCCCGGCCCGAGTTTGACGACCTTGCCGGGTACGACGCGCGGCGGCTCGGAAAGGCTTGCGGCTCCGGCAACGGACACCAGGGCAAAGGCTAGGGCGATCCGCCATGCGGGCAGAGAGGTGCGGCGGGAATCTCGAGTATTCATGAATCAATCTTCGCTAGGTTTTGAAAGTGCCGGCACCGCAGCTGCGGCGGGCTTCGGCGGCGGCGCAGCTCCGGCCCGGGTCGGCAGGTCCGCGAGGTCCGCGAGCGTGGCAGGGAATCGCTCGGGCTGTGCTTGGGAAATGATACGGTGGGTGAATTCCTCCTGCAGCCGCGTGCGCTGCTCCTCGATCAGTCCTTTGCGGATTTCCGCGCTGACGGACTCGAAGGGCTTCAGCGCGGCGGCACGGCGCTCGATCAGGCGCACGAGGAAAAGCCCGTCCTTGCCCGCCACGATCTCGCTGAGGTCGCCAGGATTCTTCAGCGGGGCTGCGAGTTCGATCACCGCCTGGCGCCAAGGGTCGCTGCCGGGGCCGAGTTCCAGCCAGCCGAGGTCGCCGCCGATCAGGCGGGAGGCCTTGTGTTCGGTATTGCCCACGGCGGCAGGGCCGAAGC
>JBEGOB010000070.1:0-4343 GCA_041182265.1 Verrucomicrobiota bacterium
ACGCCGCCGACATTCAAGACCGGCACGCCGTTTTTCCGCCAGGAATAGGACAAAGCGCCGCTGCCCGAGGCTTGGACTGTCAGAGCCACTGCCTCGCCGACGGTTCGGGTCTGGCTGACGGGTTGGACCGATATCGTCGGCGGTGATTGAACGATCGGCGGATCGGACAGGTCAGGCACGCCATCCCGATCGGAATCGTTGGTGTCGACAATCTCCAGCTGCCAAGCCGTGTAATCAGGCCAGGAAGTTCCGCGAAAGGCGTCCACAAACTCTAGACGGCCTAGATATCGATTGCCGGTTCGCTTGAGAACAAAGGCTTTGGTGAATGAATCAGGCAGATTGGGATTGGTGAATTTACCAGCTGGAAACGAGATTGTATTAACATCCGCAATGGAATAGTCAATGGTACTCGTATATCGCAATACCGCACCTCCCTCGCGCTCCAAATCTGCTTCAATAGTCACCAAGCTGCTCGATGGATTGTATTTCAATTTTCCAAGCAGATTGACCAGATACAAATCCCCCCGGTAGGTGATGTTCCCCACTTCCGGATCTCGACCTGTGAAGCTATAGGTCCCTTGACTGCTTCCGGCAGATCGAATGATTTGACCTGAAACCGCGATTTCTGGCGCAAGAGACGGCAATTGGCGAAGAAGTTTTCCTGAGACAGACGAGTTGACCTGTTTGTTCTTCTGGAGGAAATCAGCAATACCGTTTTGGTCCGAATCTACAGTTGGGAATGTCGCCGAGATCGTCCCTGCAGCGTTATACTTTTTGTTGACGTAAAGAGCATAATCCGTTCGGTAAACACCCAACTCAGAAAAGCTCGGTAACAATTCGTCACTGAAGGTCGCGTAGCCCAAGGAATCCGTGTCATAGAGCAAGGTGGATGCACCGCCATCATAGGATGTAAAAAACATCTCAAAATTCAAACCGGCACTAGAGGCAGTTCCGACAAGAAACCGAAACGAATGGCAATACCCGTTGAATGCTGCTTCTTTCGGTTGACCTTGGAGCGACAGGCAAAAACCAATGACGACCAAGGTGGTTACCCACCGGTAGAGGGCGAGGAGTCGAGATTTCATCGAGGGACAAGGTTGCCACCCATTTGGGCCGGTGGGGGGCCGAGCGTCCGCCTGGGTCGAAGTCTCCATCCATCGGCTGGGAGAAATCGATGAAGCTGAGGCGTAGGTATCCTTTTGCCCGCCGAAGAGCCGGGCAAGCAGTTTCGAGGGAGCGGCACAAAAAAGCCCCTCGCCACGTGGACACGGAAATGCGGGTGCAACCCCGGGGTTTCAACCGCTTGACTCGGTCACGTCCGATCCAACTCGCGGCCCTCGGAAAGCTCATCCTACCCGGGTTTTGCGGCTAGGATTTGAGGCGTGGGTCCCTCGCGCTCATGCCGCCCGGATTCGGACCCTACCTACCCCTACCCCGTGGGGACGGGTCTGGCTGCGGAAAAGGGATCCCTTGCGGGGCCGATCGTCCAGGGCCTGGAAAGTAACACTCACCCAACCATGCTGGCTGTAAAAGCCGTCACCATTCCGGTCGCAGAACTATCTGAGGCTTTCCATCGGAAAGCGGTTTAGGTGGCCAAGTAAATGGGAATTTCTTGATCCCTGTCGTGGATACACTTGCGGATACACTTGTGGATACACTTTGAACCTTTTCAACCCCGAGGCCACAGGTCAACTGACTGGGGACATTATCCTAGATTCGCCCTGATTTTACTGCGCTTTTTGAAACCCAAAGCGACGAAATGAAAACGCTAATTTTGGATTTTTAAGTCCCCTGTGTCTGCCATTTCACCACCGCGGCAACTGCGTTTTTGCTGGGGTTTTGAGAGTTACCCCGAGATTTCAGTGGTTGTGGATACACTTTTGGATACACTTGCAACCCAGTGAAACCCACTGAAACGAAACGATCAGATGCGCGAAGGTACAAAACTGTCTTGGACGGTCGCAACCAAACCGTTCGACATTTGTACCGGCGAGACGGCGCCTTCTACACGCGGTTCACAACGATCGATCAGGCGGGACGAAAACGAAAGGTGTGGAGATCCCTGAGTCCGGCTTCAACCGTCCCAGCAGCCAAAGCTGCCATGCTGAAACTGATCTCTGACGCGGCCAAGACCAGCATTCCGGTTCAGGGGCGCTGCCCCACAATCGCCGCCTACTCCGAGCGCTTTCTCGAAGAAGCTTCCCCTAACAAGCGCCCAGCTACGCAGCGGAAAGAGAAAACTCACATCGCGTGGTGGGTTGAGCGAATCGGCGCGCAACCGGTGAACCGGGTTCATCGGACCCACATCAACAATGCCATCGCCGACCTCAGAAAAAACGGGCTCAGCCCGCGCACCTGTAACCTGTACGTCATCACCCTCCGATGCGTGCTGAAGCGCGCCCTGGAGGAAGGCTTGATCACCTCGCTGCCGACACTAGGACTCCGCCCACTCAAGGTGACGCAAATCAAACGGCAACTGGTGAGCATGGAAACCTTTGAGCGGATCCTCGAAGTGGGAGCCCCCTCCGGCACGAAGAACCACCAGCAGTTTCAGGATTACTACAGGTTCCTCCTGCTGACGGGCGCCCGCGAAAAGGAAGCTCTGCGAATCCGTTGGGCGGACATCGACTTCGATAATCGCCAGGTGACAATCGGAGCGGATGGCTTGGCTAAAAACCATGAATACCGGGTCGTCGACTTCGACTCTGCCCTAGAGGATTTGCTTCGGGAACTGGCCGACCGTCGTGACCCGGATTCGCAGTGGTTGTTTCCCTCGCCCCAGCGAGGTGAGAAGGACATCCCGGCCAAAACCTTCCGGGAAAGCCTCAGACTCGCCTGTGACCACGCTGGTATTGCCCGGATTGGTTTCCACGATGCGCGCCACCACTTCGTTTCTAAGTGCGTCATGGCGGGAATCGATTTCATGACCATCGCCGCCTGGGTCGGCCATAAAGACGGTGGAGTGCTGATCGGCAAGGTCTACGGCCACCTCGCCAGCGAGCACCGGAAGGCTATGGCAGCCAAACGACAACTGAGTGCCACCATATGAACCGCTGGCGAGAAAGTACGGATCTCGATTTCACCTCCATAGACACAATAGAAATCGAATGGGCGTGTCTCTATGAGATGATCCGCCAGCTATCTCCAGATCAACGATCCGCGATTGGAGTCAGAAAAATTTTTGAAGCTGTTAGACACTTATCGGATGCCATCGTTTGGAAGTCGGCATGGAGTGAGTTAACCGAAGCCGATCGCCTGTTTTTCTGTGTCTGTTTTAAACAGGACCCGATACACGTCCGAACGAGCAAAACGGAGGAAATGTTTCATCAAATCCTCGGAACTGTTCGCCCCAGTAATGCGGACGTAAGGCTATTCAAAACCGACACGATCGAATTGATCGCTGTCCAGATCGACTGGAGAGCAGGACTGACGGCAATCAAAGATGACCTGAATAATTGGCTAGGCGCCAACGCTCCTGCGGGAACCCCTGGAATGGGTTCCAATCCGGATCCAAATGAAACCCGAAGGGGCCCAGGGGAAATCAAACAGTTCCGAACTATCTTGGATTGGATTTCAATTCTGAGGCGCAAGCAAAATGGGGAATCCGTTGAATCGATCCGAAGATTGATCGGGTCTTGCGACAGTTCCAAGGTGCGTAAAGTAGAGACAAATCTGAAAGAAAAATACCGCCAGTTGCTGGGGTTTTCAGAGGATCCTTTTCTCTAGAATTTTATCCGCTGCCATTGGATTGCATTGCCGTGCGTAGCATGTGCTGTGAATCAATCACCTATCTCCCTTCAAAAATTCCTTCGAGACATCCCGCTATCAGCAACGACCGGATGGCGGTACCGAAAACTGGGGTGGCTTCGATGCATTAACATCGCCGGACGATCATACGTAACTCAGGAGGCAGCAGCAGAGTTCCTGAGACGAGCCAAGGCCGGTGAATTTCAACGCGCGCCTCACGGCGCCGCGGCTTACTCATCACGAGGGCATCGACAGAATCAGGACTCAGACACTGACAAAAAAGGGGGCGCGATTGGCTAACAGAACAACCCCACAGGTCCCCGCCCTTTGACAGCGCCGAACCGCGCCTACAGGGGGAAAGGCTGCAGACAATATGACGTTCACCCCATGACCCTCCCCGAACTCTCGGACGCCCTCTCCGTCCGCGTCGCAGAACTCTGCGCTCAACTCCTCCCCGCCGGCCGCCAGGTCGGTCCCCAGTGGATCGTCGGCAACGTCTTCGGTGACGCCGGCGACTCCCTGTACGTCGAACTCACCGGCCCCAAGCAGGGCCTGTGGTACGACCACGCCGCTGGTAACGGTGGCGATCTCCTCGA
>JBEGOB010000071.1:0-2723 GCA_041182265.1 Verrucomicrobiota bacterium
TGAGCCTGTTAGGCCGCGCGGCATCACGCCGAAGGGGAGACGTGACGTTCGACTACGGAGCGAATTTCTTCCGCTTGGATAACCCGGTGATTGAGAAATTGATTCGTCAGGAGTTGCCGACCGCCGACCTGGTCGAAATCCCGGGCGATGTTTGGACCTTTGATGTGTCAGGTCGCTTGACGCCGGGGAATCCGAAGCATAACGCGGAGGCGAAGTACACTTATCGGAATGGCATCAGCCAGTTGGGCAGCTTGCTGGTCCAAAGCTCGGGAGTGGAAGTGCGCCAACAAACTTGCATCAGCCGATTTGAGCAGCATGGCAAACGTTGGAGTCTGGTGGATGGAGAGGGAAATGATGTGGGCACGTTTGATCGGGTTGTTCTAACGGCACCTGCGCCGCAGTGTCTGGTGCTCATTCAAGCCAGCACGATGGAAGCATCTCTGAAAGCGGATCTCACAAGCGCCTTGGCTGATTCCCGCTACCATCGTCAGTTTTCGTTCGTCCTTGGCTACCAGCAAGCCTTGGCCAGATCACAGCCTTTTCATGCGTTGTTGAGCACGGATATCGGGTGTGCGGTGGCTTGGTTGAGTTTTGAAGAAGACAAACCGGGGCATCTTCCGAAAGGGCAGGGAGCCCTAGTGGTCCAGATGTCGCCAGCGTGGACGGAGCGGCGGATCGGTGGTGATCGGGAACAGCTTATGGAGTCGGTCGCCCGAGAGGTGGAATCGTTGTTGGGAAGTGATTTTCGTCCCCCGGACTGGTGGGACAGTCAGTGTTGGATGATGGCCCATCCTGCGACGGGCGTGGATAGGGAGGCGCTTCAAGCCGGGTATGCGCATGGATTCTATTTTGCCGGGGATGCCTTGCGGGGCCGGGGGCGGGTGCCACTCGCCATGGAGACTGGTCTAGCAGCCGCCGAGGCGATCAAGCAGAGTATGGAATTAAACCAAGGATGAGTAGCGGATGGAGAAGCGATGGTGTTCCACCAACGGTGTCCAACTTGAGGTGGGGATGAGGGACTTGGAGGTCTAAAACTCCGGAACCCTAAAGAGGCAGGCTTTACCGCTGGTTGGGCTATGTCTCTGCGGCAACGCCGGGTTCGCTCTTATTTTCGAACCACAACTGCCCTTGGCGATCGACACTGAACCCGAGGCATTTCACGCAAAGGTGGAATGCATGAATAGTCCCTCGAACGTTTGCTCGTGCGGGGGGGCTCGGAATCAATGAGTCTGCTTAGGGTTTGACTGGCCCCGGCTTTTTCACATAGGCGGCGCAGCAGCCTGCGGGTATCACCGATTTACCACCGAAGGCGGAGCAGGGACCGGATCCATCGCCCGCCTAGATGATGTAGAGTGTCCAAGCATTGCGGACGGGCACTATCCCGCTCCGGGGCTGCCGCACCCCATGGTTTTCCGGGCTGCAAGGATCTTGCTTTCTATGGGAGGTTTCTGAAGGAGCCATGGGCGGACCGAAAGGCGGTGACATAGGATCTCGGGTAACCGACGCTGGGCGCTCCTTGACGTCCGTTTTAACTAACGACGTGGAGTGTTTCGAATGAAAAATGCGAGCGTGCAGGGACTACTTAGAGGGCCGACTCCGCTGAATCCGTCGGATCGCTGCGTCCTCGATGGGACTTTCAGGGCCTATCGCAAAGCGCATGAGTTGCAGAACTCGGGTCGTGATCGGGCGGAGAACAGCGAGTGGCAGGGAGTTGAGGCCGATCATTTGCTGATACTCACTTCCAAGGGAGGCCAGCGCGGACTGGAAGAGGAGGGCATACATGGGCTTGGAGGTGGCTGGCAGTGGCGGATTCTTGATCCACTGGATCGTCTCCCGGGTTTCATCAGTCACCTTGAGTTTCGCTCGATAGTGGGCGATGGTGGCTACCAGTGATGCTTCATCCATCGGCACATCGGTTAGTCCGAGTGGCTCGACAGATTTCGACCAGAGTCGTATGTATGAATCCGCGCCGCCGGGCAGGGGTCGTCTCGAATAGGTTTGGTGGCTGCGGAGGAATGAATCCATGAAGGCGATGTGAACCCAACGCAGCAGCTCCGGGTCCGCAGCCCGGTAGCTGGTGGTCACCTCCTTGGCGTTTTGATACTCGCCTTTAACGCGATCATGCATTCGATTGACGCGGTTGGCCTCGTGCGCGATGGCCTCGTGCGAACCGTAAGTCGTGATGGTCAGCCAGCGGATCGTCCCTGACAGACGACCGAGTGGATCATCCTTGTAACGCGAGTGACTACGAACCCCTGCCAGACTTCCGGGATGCAGCGCCTGCATCAGCAAGGCGCGAACCCCTCCGACGAGCGTCGCCAGATCCGCATGAGCGACCCAAGGGGCATCGGTTGGGAGATAAAGGCCCGGTCCTTCGCCCGCTGCGACCACGTCCAGCCATGGAGGGATTCCATCAGGGTCACCGGTGAGGAGGATCCGAAACCGGCGGGAAAAATATTCCTGAAGGGCGTTGTTCTTTCTGGTAGATTGGCAGCGAGTTTCGTGGGATTCTTTCACGGGGATTTTCATAAAACGAACTTGGCTAACGGGAGTTTTTTGAGCACGAGGCGGATAGGAACGGTGCAGTGGCGATTGCAGATAGGGTTAGTGGGTTTTAGACTCACGACCCATCAAACCAAGTTTTTTTCCTCCTCCACCTCCCAACGGTGATACGCATCGGCATACTCGGGGCAGGCGGCGACGAGTTGTTCGTGGGTGCCGTC
>JBEGOB010000072.1:0-22713 GCA_041182265.1 Verrucomicrobiota bacterium
GCTGTTGCCGAAGGTGAGCGCGGCTCCGGTGCCGAGATGGATGGTGGCAGAGCCCGTGACATTGAGAGCGCCGAGCGTGTCGGTGAAGGTGGCGGCGTTGAGCGTGGCATTTCCTATCAAAATTGGCGAAGCATCGGAAATCACGTCGTTCGCGCCCCATGAGAGAGTGCCGGCGGTGATGGTGGTCGGGCCGATGTAGGTGTTGGGAAGCGTGTGCACGGTGACGCCGGTTCCGATCTGTGAGAAACCGCCGTCGCCGGTGATGGCCACTTTGAGGGCACTGTTTCCCTGGGTAAGCGTGTTGCTCCGCTTCACCGCGAGCGTGGCACCCGGTTCCACGATGATGTTCTGGGAATTCTGCGAAACTCCTCCAGTTGTGCCGCCATCGCCGATCATCAAGGTGCCGGATCCGACAATGGTGTCGCCCCAGTGGCTGTTCTGTGCGGTGAAGGCGAGCGTGCCCGCACCTGCCTTGGTGAGGATGTTGGCGGTGGGGTTCGTGGTGCCGGAACCTCCGGTGATGATGCCGCTGATTTTCGCGTCGATCGGGGCCGAGCCGTCATCGACCTGGATGATCCGGGCGAATCCCCAGAGGGAAAGATTCTGTTGCCAATCGAGCATGGCATCGGCGGTTTCATGACCGAGGATGAGCAAATTGCCGACTCCGATAAAATCGGTAGCGGTCCAGTTGATGGCCGAGTCGCTGAATTTCACCGCACGGTCAGCGCCGAAGGCGGCGAAGCCACCCGAGCCGACCATCGGACTTGGTTGGCTCCAGGGCCGATGGTGCGGTTGGTGAGGTTTCCGGCTCCAAGCCCGAGCACGCCGCCGCCGGCGAGTTCCAGATTGCCGCTTGGCAGCGCGGCGGCGTTTTGCAGACGCAGCACTCCATCGTCCACGGTGGTGGTGCCGTTGTAGGTGTTGGCATTGGTGAGCGAGAGCACGCCGGGGCCGGTCTTGTTCAAGCTGCCGGGCGGCGTGGTGAAATCCGTAAGCACACCGCTCAAGACGGCATCCACCGCCGCCTCGCCATCCTCCACTCGCACGGTCCGCTTGGCTCCGGAGAAATTGATGCCGTTTCTGAAATCAAGCGTGTGCGTGGCCGTCGGATGCCCGAGGAGCAGGCTGTTGCCGTTTCCGAGGATTCCGGAGAACCAGGAAAACGCTCCCGTGCCGTTGTTGAGCCTCACTTGGCGGTCCGCGCCGAAAGCGGCGAAGCCCCCGCTGCCCGCGCCACCGGTGTCCGGATCCCAATTCAACTGCCCGGCTCCCGTGCCGAGCAGGCGTGTGAAATCCCCGGTGACAAGCCCGAGCACGCCGCCTTTGAGGAAAAGCGTGCTCTCCCCGGCCCCCACGGCGTTGTCGATGCCGCCGGGAAGGCCGTTGGCATCGTCGAGCCGCAGCAAGCCTTCTTCCAGCGTGGTGGCGCCGGTGTAGGTGTTCGATGAGGAGAAAACGACGGTTCCCGCACCCGTCTTGGTCAATGATCCCGCGCCGCTGATACCGCCCGAGAAGCTCAGGTCTCCGGAGGCGGACTGGGTGAGCCCCAGTTCGCCTGCGAGCGACACCGGTGCCGTCACCGCATCGTTGCCGCCGGTCGTTTTGCTCAGTTCGGCCGGGCTGGCAAATTCTAGCGAACCGCCCCCGGATGCGAGGGTGAAGGCGTGCGTGCTGTCGGAATCGCCCAAAAACAACCTGCCGATCGCAGTGGCGCCGACGAGTTGGATGGTTGGGTTGCCCGTGATGTTGTTGTTCATTCTCACGTTGGGAGCGGCTCCGGTGGGCAGGCTTCCGGCGACCCAGTTTCCCGTGGTGTTCCACTGCTTGGTGCCGCCGCTGGTGGTCAGCCAAGTGAATCCGTCGGGCAGCACGCCGGTGACGGTGATGTTGTATTGGCCGAGGCTGGCGTAGTCCGAATACCCGGTCGTCAGCGGATCGCCATTCCCGATGCCGTCCACGGAAATGTAATGAACCCCTGCGGTGACCGTGCGATTGAGCGTGACCGGCTGGGTGCCGCTGCTGGTGTCGGCGGACGTGGCGGTTTGCAAAAGCACTCCGCTTGAATTGTAAAGTTTCACCTCGAGACGCAGGTTGGGGCCTTTTGGCGAGGGCTTGGCATTCACGGCCAGCGAGCCGCCGACCGCGTCGATGCGGTAGAAATCCAAATCATTGTTGCGCCCGATGACGCCATCGACCGTGGCGGAGCTGGTGTCGGCGCTGAGCTTTGTGGCCGTGGCGACCGTGTTGCCGTGGTCGTCCGGGCGAAAGACGGCACCGTTGTTGCGCATGACGGAAAGGTCGTCCTGGGTGTTGCTGGGCTTGCCATATTCCCCCTTGCTCCACTGGCTGATGGGCTTGACGTAGCTGTAGCCCATGATGGGCACCCAGTTCCCCTGGCCGCCGTAATAATTGGATCCACCTTCGATGCCGTCGTGGAGCAAGCCGAGCGTGTGCCCGACCTCGTGACTGGTGGCCTCGGAGATGTTTTTCGCGCCATATCCGGAGCCCGCGGGAAACACCCAACAAGGAACGTCGTTGCCCGAGTTGAATGTCCCCACGTAGGCGACGCCGCCCACATTGCCGCCAAACCAGTCGTTGCCACTGCCGCCGATGCAGACGCGGATGCCGTAGCGGGCATCGTTGGTGCTGGTTTTTTTCAAATCCTCGATGGCCGGCTCCTCGGTCGTGACGTTGATCTCAAACATCGAAAAATCCTCGGCGACGCGCTGCCAGATCTCGATGATGCGGTTGCGTTCATCGGTGCTGAACGTGTTGGGATCGCTGTTAGGAACATTGTAGGGCGGTGCAGTGGCCCCCGCTTTCCAGTATCCCGGGGTGTTGTCGACGTGGCCGTCGAAATCCAGGTAAATCACCAAGTTCGCTCCGGGGCGGCTGTGCAGGAGAAAGGCCTCGGAGGTGTCGAACGGCCCGGGATCGGTGGGCCCGATGCTTTCCGCAAAGCTCTCAATTTCTTCCGGCGCTTCATGGGCGCAATGATCGCATGCGGGAGGGCAGGCATAGAACAGCTCCCCCCGCGGGTTGATCCAGAGCGAGTCATCCTTGCGGAAGATTTCGCGGAGCTGTTGCGCGGATCTTCCGTGGAAGGCGGCGACTTCCGGCAGGCGTTCCCCGAGCGCGGCGACGGCTTTTTCGCCGCGCGCGTTTTCCGGAAGGCGGATGCCTGCGGGGAATCCGGGTTCGATGGGGACATCACCACTGGCAGTGGCAAGCAACGCCGCAAAGATGGCAGCGGAGACGATGGAGTCGCGCAATGTGGGGTTCGGGGCCAACGACGATTCGGGTTTTCTGGGTTTAATCGAAACTCGGTTTTTAAAATCCTGACCTTACGGCATCGGGGTGCATAGTGGGCAAAACTGCCCATGGGAATCGCTCACGAACCCAGCACCCAACACGCCCGGTAGAAGCGGCGCGGTTCGCCGGGGGTCATCGGCTCATTGAGACTGATCGAAACCCGGCTCGTTCCGTCGGCCGGAAAATTTTCCCTACCGGTTTCCACGTAGCTGTTGGACGGCAGGAACGTCCAGGCTCCGTCGAGGTGAGTGCTGGTTTCGACAAGGATGCGGGCTGCAGCCGGTTCGAGCGGAAACGAGCACTCGAAGCCGATTTCGAGCACGCCGCCGTTTTTCTGAATCATCCCTTGCAGTCGCGGCTTGGACGAGGCGTCCTGCGGGTCGGTCTGGAACTGGAACTCCTCGTCGTTCGTGAAGCCGTCGCCATCGGGGTCCTCGCCGCCGCCGGAGATCGCGGAGTTGGCGAGTTCTTCCGACGAGAAGTGGACCGCGTCCCACGCCGCACGGCCGGGGAAAACGCGGATGGTGGTCTGGGCGGTGAGCGTGCCGTTGAGGGTGAGCGTGTAGGTGGTGTCGGTGGTGGGCGAAATTTCGAGGTAGCCGATGCCGTCCACGGTCGCCGTCAACACGTTGCCGATGCCTTGGTTGATGGTGAGCGTGGCGGGCGAGGCGACATCCCATTCGAGCGTCGAACTTGCACCGATGATGATCGACGGCTGGACGGAGCGGAACAGGCGGATTTCGGCAGGGCCGGAAACGCTAGCGGTCTGGCCGGTGCGGGTTTCGGATCGAGTTTCGTCGTCGTAAGCGATCTCGACGCGGTAGGTCTTGCCATTGTCATAGACCGGCGGGCGATAGCGGGTGCCGCGGATGCGCATCGCGTGGACGAGGGTGCCGCTCGTTTCATCGAAGACACGCACGACGGGATTTCCGCGCCAGAGGGTGTCGATGAGCGGCAGGTAGCCGGTGGGCGTGCGGCCGTCGTTGTCGGTCTGGGCGATGGTGACGGGCCAGTCCGGGTAAGGGCCGCCGGTTTGCGGGAACTCGGGATCGGCATAGAGCGGCCAAGCTTCGAAGGTGATTTGGCGGGTGCTTTTGTCGATGCGGGTGATGCCGTAGCCGGGCGCGCGGTCGTGGAGATTGACGGGGCTGACGCCGAGGGTCCGGTTGTAGTATTCCTCTGAATTCGCCGCCGCGAGCACGGCGATGTGGGCCGGGAAATTGGCGCTGCGGTTGGGAGTGACGCCATCGGGCAGGGTGCCGACGCCGTTGAAGAAGAAATCGCCTTTGTAGGGACTAACGGTCGAAGTGGTGCCGGAGGCGTTGTGGACAGGATCCCAGATGCGGGGGAAAAAATTCGAGATGGCGGGAGCGGCGAAGGAGAATCCGGCATCGCGCGGCGAGCTGACGCCGTGATGGGCGACGAGGCCGAGGTGTTGGTCTCCGGCGAGCTGGAACATGCGGCTGGCGCGAAGAAGTTCCCAAGCCTCGTTGCGGCGGTGGACGGGCCAGCCGTGGGTGTCCATGTCATTGAGGAAGTAGCCGTAACCGGAACCGGCATGGGTGCGGAAATTTCCTAACGGCGACTGGGAGGCGACGAACTTGAGGTCCTGGCCGACCCAGTCGGTGTTCCAGGCGCGGAGGAAGTCGTGCTGGCGGGCGCCTAGCAGGTGCTGCTGGTTGAGGTCGGTGGGCGGGTTGTCCTTGCCCGTTTTGAATTTCCGGTCTTCGAGAATGGCGATGCCGACGCGGCCATAGACCATGCCGGTGAAATAAACGCCGATGCCTTGGGCGACGGGCGGCGCGGGCTGCGTGACATTATAGGGATCGGCATCGGGCAGGTTGCCGGTCTGGGTGCGCTCGACCATTTTCACGAAAGACGCAGGCCAACGGTAGCCGCCGGTTTCTTCGACGGTGGTGGCGATGCCGCCCTCGCCCCAGAGGTTTCCTTGGAAAACATCGTGGTCGTCCGGGATGGCGATGGTGGGCACGTCGCGTGCGAGTTCGCGGGATTCTAACACCCATAGATACCATTTGTAGAGGTAGTCGTGGTGGCGGTTGAAGTCGCTGGAGTTGTCGGGCGGCGTGGGCTGGCCTTCGTAGAGTTGGTCGCCGGGGGCGAAATGGACGTCGGGCTGGTGTTTTGCGATGTGATCGAAGGCGAGCGTGTGCGGGTGCCAGATGACCACCGGGGTCCAGTCAACGGAGCCGGATTCCAGTCCGACATCGGCGAGGCGCTGGCAGGCTGTGGTGGCGACGACGATTTGATTTTTATCCACGGGATCGCGGCGGATGGTGCCAGACCAAGTGTGGTCGGTGCCGCCGAGCTTGATGCGGACTCGGTAGGGCGTGTCGGCGGCGGTGTTCCAGTTAGGGATTTTAAAGGTGGCGGTGTAGGAAGAGACGCCGTCGGTGTTGTCCACCGGAACGGACGCGATCTGTTGCCACAAACTGCCATTCCAGGTATCGAGGAAAACCTGCGGATTTCCTGTCAGGGAAAGCGGCGGGAGCTGGGCGGTGAGTTTGAGGGTGCCACGGGAAAGCGTGTGCATCGCGCCGACGATGGCGAGGCTGCGGTCCGGCTCCGGGTGGAGGGCTGCGCCGGTGCCCGTGAAGTCATCGAACCAGAACCGCGTGCTCGTCGCGCTGTTCTGGTGGGCATGGGAAACCAGGCCGAAGGAACCGAGCACGCGGTCGGACGGCACGGTGGCGCTGGCGGTGGAAAGGAGGGCGTTTGTGGGGCTGAAGGAATCGATCTTGAGGGTGCAGTTGCCGCTGGCGGGCAGGTAGGTGGCGGTGAGAAGCAGCCGTGAGTTTTCGGTGAAACCGGCGGCGGTTCCCAATGAGAGGCCCGATACGGAGCCGGTCGAATAATCCTCGATCACCGCCGCGCCATCCCCGCGCAGACCGATGAAGAGGCCGAAGTCGCGCCCGAGGCTGTCGTGGACGAGCAGTGCGCCGCGCCAGTCGAGATTGGGAGCCGATCCTAACAAGAATCCGGTGCGCGCGTTGGCGCCGTTCGTCCCGGCGTGGACTCCGGTGCGCACAGAAAGTGTGAAGCCGCCGCCATTGCCGCGGATCGAGGTGCCGGTGCGGTGGATCGTGCGGCGCTCGCGGGCGGACTGGATGCAATTCACCCGGCCATTGTTCACCTGCCAGTCGTGCAGACGGTTCGCCCAAGATCCGGGGCCGGTCCACACTTGAGTCGGGGTGTCATTCCAGTCGTCGGAAAACGAGCCGTCGGGCGAACCGGAGGGCCACACGTCCAGCCTCACGTTGTCGAAGCTCTGGAAATTCCCGGTCGCTTGGTTGTTCGAACGGAAACGCACACCGACGGTTTTTCCCACATGGGCATCGAGCGCGCCGGCGGGAACCGCAAGGTGGTAGTGGTCCCAGCTCCCGATCACCGGGGTCTTGAAGTCATAAGTGCGGGACGCCACCGGCAGCCGAGTGCCGCCGTTATCGACGTAGAGTTCCGCAATGATCTGCCGCTGCGCCGCGCCGGGTTGATTGATTCCGCGCTGCAGGGTGAAGTTGTCCAGCCGGCCGAAGGAACTCGCGGTCACGCCGTCGCCATCCACTCCCTTGATGACCGCGAACAGCCGCTTGCCATTCGCTGAAACCGGAACCGGAGCGAAGATCAGGGCCGCCTGCTCGTAGGTGTTATCCAACGTGGAGGTCGGCGAAAGCAGAGTTTGAATCTCCGTTCGCGGCCCGTCGATCAAGTCGTTGCTGGTGGTGTAGAGCGTCACCCCCACCTTGTCGCTGCCATCCGCCCATCCGCTGGCATCCCGCCAGACAAAGCCCGCCTGGAACTCCTCACCAGTGGCGAGGGTGTGGCCGGTGTCGATCGCAAGTTGCCGGGTGTTGTCCTGGGTTAAAACGGCGTTGCGGCTGCCGTCGGGAGTCGCATTATTCGTCCGGGTCGCCTCGGCATTCTGGTTGCCAGCGAGGTTGAACCACGCCGGAGTGTCGGTGTAGGAGCGCGAGTCGGTGGTGGATGGATCTGCGTTGAAATCCCCGTTGCGCACACCCGCTCCCACCAGCGTGAGGTCCGGGACGAAGCCGCCGCCTCCCCCGGGGAGATTTCCCGCGAACATCGCCGCATCGAAGCGCAGCGAAAATGCATCTCCCGCCGCAATCGGACGGGCAGTCATTTGCCACACCTCCGCGCTGTCCTCGAGGCTCAGCCGCCACTTGCCGTTGCCGTAGTCGGTGCCTTTTTCGATCACCTGGGCGGTGCCGCCAGTTGCATTCCAGCCGATCACCGATGAATCCGAGATGGCGGTCTTGTCGATGCCGTTGTTGATCTCGCCGGACGGGTTCAGGACCGGAACGGGCGCAGCCATGGAAACACAGGAAACAAGGCTTCCAAGGAGCAAGATTGAGTTGATTCGCATGATGGGTTTAGGGGAAAAGCTTAGCGCCGCTCGATGGAAGTGCCCAGTGGGCAAAACTACCCATGGGAAAATTTTTGGCCTCATCCACCGAAACCCGGTTCAGGTTCAAATCCTGTGCGCGCGAACTACTCGACCACCGTGGCTGCGGTCACCGGAGTGCGATCCGGGATGCTGCGAATGTTCATGCGCCGGGTGACGGGATCCTGATAGACACAGGTCAGCCAGCGCCGGTCCTTGCGGATGGCGCAGCGCGTTTCCGTGAGCAAGTTCCAGCGCTCCTGATCGAAAAACTCGAAGCGCACGGGCACGACCGCACCGGGCTCGCCGGCGGGCTCCAGATTCGCAACGCCGCCGGGCTTGGCCTCGATGTAATCGCGGGCGATGGCACCGCGGATGGGGTGCGGCGAAATATTGATCATGCGGTAAACCCCGAGCGGGAAGTCCTTGAAATCATGGTTGAGCACGAGACTGCGATACGGCTCTTTGCTGTCCTTCGCCGCGGGAAAGAGGATGACGAGCACGCGTGCGATGCCGGCGGGAAGTTTGGCGGTGCACAGCAAAGGATGGGTGATCTTGCCTGCGACAGTTAGAGGCTTGTCACAGATGCGGAGCGCGCCGTCGATGGTGACTGCGTTCACCGGACCGACGATGTTGGCGGTGGAGAGTTGAATTTCCTGATAGGCTTCGACACCGGTCATGATCCGGACTTTTTCATGTCCGGGGACGTAGCCGAAGGCGTAGAAGGAGGCGGCGACTTGCGGCAGCGGCTCGGCGGCACCGAGCACTGCGGCCAGATGGGGAATCAGCGCTAAAATGGCGATTTTCATGGGACTGGGGTTTTTAAATTTCGAATTGCGACAACCAGCGGAAGCTTACGATTTGATAGCGCCTGCCGAAGCGGGTGTTGATGGGTGTTGAGGGGGTGGCCCACGGCTTGTCTGCACTGTCCAGATACTCGGGGACGCGCTGGACGACTGCCTCGCACCACGCTTTCACCTTGGGCCCGTTGGCCGGCCCCGCCTCGCCGTAGGCGCGGATGCGGAAGGTGTCGCCCCGTGCGGTTAGAACGGGAGCAATGGCGGTAAGCAGGTCCGCTTGAGAGATCACGCCGGGCGCGCCGTCGGCAGTGGTGCCGTTGCCCACAGTGGTAGCGGTGCTGATGGCGACCTTGTTGATTTCCGCACGATCGAGCGCGGCTTGCAGGGCTCCTGCCTTGCCGAGCGGGCCGGAATCTGGACGGCGGTTGACGAACTCGGCGATGGATTGGAACGGGCCACGATCTTGGATTTCAGTCACGATTTCCTCGGCCAGACGGCGGATTTGCGGCTTGGTGAGACGGCGGTGGCCGTTCCATTTCGCGAGGTCCTGGCCTAGCGGATCGTTGGTGGATTCCAGCGCGGTGCCATTGCTCGGAAGGTGGCGGCTGAAGGCGGAGTCACCGCCAGTGGCGGCAATCAGGCCGCCATCCGTGGTCTGCGGCACCTGGCTGCCGAAGGTGCTGTTGAGATAGGCTTCCCAGACATCGACACGCATGCTGTTGACATTGAGCGGCGAGTCGATGAGCAGGTGCGCGGCGGTTCTGAGGTAGCCGTCCGGGGCGGTGAGCGCATCGGAGATTTCTGCGAGACTGCTAGAACCGCGATGCGGAATGAAGCGTGGATTCGCGAGCGGGGTGCCTTTTTCAAACAAGCCGCTGATGGCATCCTTAACGCTGGTTTTGCGGTCGAGCGGCCCGCCGGGTTCGGCAAGGCTGGAGAAGAAGGAGTGGTCGAAAAGAGCCGAGTTGGCGTGGAAGGAATGATCCAACAAAGTCCGGCCGGCATCATCTTGGCGGACCACCGCGGGATCGAGAACGGGCGGAGCGAGCGAGTTTGCGACAACCTGGGAGACTAAGGGTAGCTGGCCGCCGGTGTTTAGCGGGGCGTGGCTCAGCTGGCCGAGCGAAAGGGCGGGCGCGAGCGGAATCGAGCTGTGGGTGGCGAATTCAAGTCCGGACTGGGCATAAATTCCCGGTCCGCCATAGCCGCGGTTTCTGGTGTTGCTGATTTCGATGGTCGGGCTAGCGGGCGGCCAGTCAGTCATGGCTTCCCACTGGAGTTCATATTGATGGTTGGCCCATGGCTCTTTTTGGTCGAGTCCCGCTGAGGCATACAGGTTCACCGGCGAGTTGTGAATCCAGCTGCGGGAGGGAAACTTGGAATCGCGCTCGGTCTTGAGCTGGAAGGTGGTGATGAGAAAGGGCTCCTTGAAGCGAACCACCGGCGGGGGCTTGGTCCCCACGTAATTGTCTCCCTGGACCCCTCTCGCAATGTCGCCGCTGACGACGACCGACGGCAGGTCATTGGGTAAAAAAGGCGGGAGAAATTCGGCTTCTTGGTCAGCGTAATCCAGCTCGATGCCGCCGACGCGGAGTGGGTTGGTGGGCGTGCCGACGTAGTATTTGAGGAACCCCGAGACCTCCTTGCCGCCGGTTTCCGTAGGCTTGTCCACGGCGGCGCGGCCTTGTTTCACTTCGATCTGGATGGTGTCACCCGGTTTCACCGGAACCGAGCGGACGGCTTTGCCATAAATCTGACCATTGTTGGCACCATTGGAGGAAACACAGACATTCATGGTCGAAACACCTCCCACTAGGGTGCCACTGGCATTGCCGGCGGGAGGCTCGAAGCCGGGGCGCAGATCAAGGCCTTTGACGGAAAACTCGTTGTTATAGGTTTTGACATGGTTGGAGGCGCTGAGAACCACGTGCTCGCCGGGAGCCAGCACGATTTCGTTAGATCCTCTTTCAGGAAGAAGATTGAGACGGTAAAAGGTATTCGCGCGCTTGCTGAAACCATCGCTTACGAAGCAATTGGCAAAATGAGTGTAGTCGGAATTGATCACGGTGCCGTTCTTGTAGAGTCGGAACATCAGCGGCACCCGGTAGAGGTCGATGCGGCCCCCGCTGAAACGCAAATTTACGTTGTAGGGATTCCACAGCGTGATGACCGGATCGATGACCAGCCAGGTGATATACAAATCCTTGTTAGGATGATTGGGGGGCAGGGCGGCGTTGCCTGGTTTTGCGAATGAATCGAGACCCTGGTGCCAGCCGAAGCTCAGGCTGAAGACGAACTGCGCCTTGGAGATGACGGGGACGAGCTGCTGGGATTGGAAAAACGGGTGGCTCTGGACCGCGGCGCCGGTGGTGCCCGGCGCGGGTCGCGCGAGGCTGGTGGTGCTGATAGCTGGAGACAACCCACCTGTCATCCTGTCATAAAGACGGTAGTGGGAATGCAGCAGATTCCACGAGGGATCTGGACTGGGAAAGGCATTCGCTCCATTGAAACGGGAGGGTGCCGGTGCCAGCGGGGTGCCGGTCCCCGAGTAAAGGAAGCGGTCTTTGTAGCTTAGTGGCAAGCCATTGGGATCGCTGAAAAGCCGGGACAGGTCCACGGCGAGGCCGCCCTTGGCCACGTCCGCGAGGATGCCGGCGCTGCGCGAGGTGAGATCGTGGAAACCCCGGTCCGCAGGCACCAGGCCGGTGAGCCCGGACTGATCGGCCGTGACGAGTTTGGAGCGCTGGGCGGCGAGGGATTTGAGGGCGCTCCAATCCCGTTCGGTGGTGGCCGCGTAACCCGGAAGCGGCGCTGCGGACATTTTCTCGACACTCGCGGTGACCGAGTCGCCCGCAGGCTCGGGGAGTGAGATCGGAAGCTTGGTGGACTCATCGAAAACCGCCCATGCGAAGCCGCTGCGCAAGTTGTTTTTGGTGGTGGCGATGGGCACAATCTGGGCATCCACCTGGTCTTTTTCGGCAGGGTCGCGTTTGCCACGAACCAGGGTGGCCACATTTCCGGGAGGCGCACTCTTGATGAAGTCGATGCCAGCGACTTGACTGGGTTCGCGCGAGGAACTGAGCCAGCGGAGGAACTGCGAAGTTTTACGACCCTTGAAATCCGCGCTGCCCGTGCCATCCCATTTCCAGCCTTGCCACACTCCGGTGAGGTGGGGTTGGGCGACATCCGCCCCCTTGATGCGCGCCGGAGCGGTCACCCGTTGATCCGGGCCGGTGGCGGTTTGCAACTCGCCAATGGCGAGCATGAGGGCCATGCGGGCGTTTTGGCGGGCTTCCCGGCTCAGCTGCTCGGACGACGACGCACGCAAGGATATGCCCGAGAGGCTCAGCAAGCCCACGGCAATCACGGTTAGCAGGATCATCAAGCTCAAGGTCACCACCAGCGCAAAGCCACGCCGGTGCCTGGTGACGAGTTTTAGATAACTCGGTTTCATGGTAAATTGGGTTTTTCGATTGGGTTTTAAGATACGTGTGCGCTCAGCGGCTGGGATTTTCCCTCAGCGGGATGCTCTTGATGTTCATGCGCTTGCTAACAGGATCGAGTTGAAAACAAACCAGCGTCCGGCGGTCATTTCTCACAGGCCATCGTGCGCTGGAGAGCAGCGTCCAGTTTTCGCCAGCTTTGTAATCCATCCGCACCGCCAGCGACTCGCCGGCGGCCTGGTCCGGCGTGAAGATCCGGCCGCCAGCGCTCTCGAGTTCGATCATCACCTCCTCGTGGACGATCCTAACAGGATTGGGAGAAAAGTTCACCAGATTGAAGCTGCCCAGCGGAAATTGCTTGGGATCCGCCTCCACCGCCTTTGAGTCGTAGGCCAAGCCCGCGTCCTTGCCGGCGGGATGCACGACGATCATCGGCTGCTGGATGCCGGTGATTTCCGCGTCGGCCACCACCGGATGTTTGCCATCCTCTCCGGCCGGGCCGTAGAGCAGGATCCGGCCATCCTCGACGAGCGCATCCGCGGCCTCGACGATGTTCGCCGTGGACAGGCTGACGCTCTCATAACGTTCCGCGGAAGTTTTCACGAAGACTGATTTCAACCCATCCGCATAGGCCATGCAATAGATGGAAATTGACGGATTTTTGTCCTTACTGGCGGCACAAGCCGCCGGCAGCGCGACGAACAGAGACACGAGCATGGCCAACTGCGGAGACAAGCGGGCAAGCCGGATGACGGGAGACAGGAATGCGTGTGGCAGATGCATGGGATGGATGGAGGTAGGAGCTGACATTCCAATGGAACCTTCCAGCAGCTCCATGGGTGAGCATCTCGCTTGTCGGAAATCCAGGCAACTGGGCAAAACTGCCCATCGTGCGACCTTGCCGGACATTTCCTCAAGCTTGCCAATGCGGATGCAAAACCGGGCGACGGGAGATAGGGGTGCGTGTGACAGGTGCATGGGATGGCTTTGATGTGGATCGGGTTCTATAAGAATTTGCCGCGCTCGTGGTGATCTCACGCGGAAGATGAATGAGCCGGGAACGCTTGCGCAGGAGCGGCACACTCGGCTCAGGGCAGATTCCAGCCGGCGCGATAAAAGGTCTTGGGTTCAGCACTTGAGAGGGCGTCGTTCAGGCGGATGGTGATGCGGCTGGTGCCGGTGGCGGGGAGATTGTCACGGGCAATTTCCTGAAAGCTGTTGGATGGCAGGCGCGTCCAGTGCGTGAGGTCGGTGCTGGACTCGACGAACAAGGTGCAGTCCGTGGCATCGAGCGGATAGGATGAGGAGAAATCCGCACGGAGCACGCCGCCGTCGTTGACGATCTTGCCACTGAGCACGGGGCCTGCGGAGGCATTGCGAGGGTGAGTTTGGAAACGGTATTCCTCGTCGTTGGTGAAGCCGTCGCCATCGGAATCGGCGGGACCGCCAGAAAGGGCCGGATTGGCAAGCTCGGCGGCGGAAAAATGCAGGGCATTCCACGCGGCGCGGTCGGGGAAGACACGGACGGTGGTTTGCGCGGTGAGCGTGCCGTTGAGGGTGAGCGTGTAGGTGGTGTCCGCAGTGGGTGCCACTTTGAGGTAGCCGATGCCATCCACCGTCTTGGACAAGACGTCCCCCACCCCTTGGCCAATCATCAGGGTCGCAGGCGAGCCGACATCCCACTCAAGGGTGGCCATTCCTCCGTGAATGATGGAGGGCTGCACCGCCCCGAAGTGGTGGATCGCGGGAGGCCCTGCGGCGGCCGCGGATTGCCCGGTCAGAGTTTCCGAAACGGCTTCATCTCCATAGGCGATCTCGACACGATAGGTGGTGCCATTTTCATAAACCGGCGGGCGGTAGCGGCAGCCACGGACGCGCATCGCATGGATCAGTTCGCCGGTGGTTTCGTCATAGACGCGCACCACTGGATTCGCACGCCAGTGGGTGTCGATCACCGGAAGGAAACCGGTCGGCACGCGGCCGTCGTTGTCAGTCTGGCGGAAAGTCTGCGGCCAGTCGGCAAATTGGGAGCCCGTTTGCGGGTATTCCGGATCGGCATGGATCGGCCAGGCCTCGAAGGTGATTTCCCGGGTCGTCCGCTGGATGCGAGTGATGCCGTAACCCGCGCCACGATCGTGATAGTTCGGTGGATTGATCCCGGTGCTGCGCTGGTAGTATTGCTCGGAGTTTGCCGCGGCGAGGATGGCGAAATGGTGCGGATCATTGGAGGTGAGGTTGGGCGTCACGCCATCGGGCAGCGTTCCTGCGCCATTGAAGAAGTAGTCGCCTTTGTAGGGGCTGACGGTGGGCGTGGTGCCGGTCGCGTTGTGGACCGGATCGAAAATGCGCGGGAAGAAATTCGACATCGCCGGAGCGGCGAAGGAGATGCCTGCATCGCGCGGAGTGTCTGCCCCGTTGTGGGCAAGAGTGCCGAGGTGTTGGTCGCCGGCGAGCTGGAACATGCGGCTGGCGCGCAGCAAACGCCAAGCTTCGTTGCGGCGGTGGGTCGGCCAGCCGTGGGTGTCCCGATCGTTGACTCCGAAGAGATATCCATCGCTCCGGTGGGTGTTGAGGTTGCCAAATGGCGACTGGGAAAGGACCATTTTGAGATCCTGCCCGGCCCAGTCTTTGTTCCACTCGCGCAGGAATGCATGTTGGCGCTCGCCGAGCAGGTGCTGCTGGTCAGCGGGCGGCGGAGAATTCGAGCCGGTCTTAAACTTGCGGTCCTCGAGGATGGCGAAGCCGAGCCGGCCGTAAGTCATACCGGTGAAATACACGCCGATGCCCTGCGCAACGGTGGGCGGTGGCTGGATTGGATGATACGGGTCGGGGTCGGGTAGATTTGAGGTGTGCACGCGCTCGGACATCCGCACCCACTCGGGCGGCTCAATGTAGCCGCCGGTGCCCTCGGTGGTGGTCGCAATGCCGCCCTCACCCCACAGGTTTCCCTGATAAATGTCATGATCATCCGGGATCACCACCGTCGGGATGTCTCGGGCAAGTTCTCGCGCCTGCAACACCCAGAGATACCATTTGTAGAGGAAGTCGAGCTGGCGGTTGCGGTCGCTAGACGTGTCCTTGGTGGTCGGCTGGGGTTCATACATCTGGTCGCCCAAGGCCAGCAGCACATCGGGTTGGTGCTTGGCGATGTGGGCGAACGACTGCGGATGCGGATGCCACATCATCACCGGCGACCAGTCGAAGCCGTTGACCTGCACGTTGAGACCTCCGGGGATATCGTTGATCCGCTGGCAGTTGGTGACGGCGATGATCAACTCCTCCTTGTCCACCGGGTCACGGCGGATGGTGCCGGTCCATGCACAATCGGTGCCGTCCACATTCACCCGCAAGCGATACGGGGTGTCGATGGCATCATTCCAGTTAGGAATGGCAAAGGTCGCGGTGTAGGAGGAAAGGTTGTCGGTGTTGTCCACCGGAGCGGTGGCGATGTGGATCCATGCAGTGCCGTTCCATGTGTCGAGGGCAACAGATGGGCTGGACGCGAGACTCAGCGGCGGGAGTTGGGCGGTGATTTTCAATTTTCCCTTCGAGAGCGTGTGCATCGCGCCGAGGATGGCGAGGTGGCGGTCGGGCTCGGGCTGCAACGCCGCGCCGGTCCCAGTGAAGGCATCAAACCAATGCGCCGCCGATGAAGTTCCGCGGTGGGTGAGCAGGCCGAAGCCGCCGAGCACCCGGTCCGAGGGGATGCTGAAATTCACCGTGCCGATCTGTGTGTCGGAGGCATTGAAGGCGGTGAGTGTGAGCGTGTAGGTGCCGGGGCCGGGGTTGTAGGAGGCGGCAAGGTCGAGGCGGATGTTCTGGCCGAAGCCTCCGGTCGCAGCCGCCGTGGCGCGCGTCGTGACCGCGCCGGTCGAATAATCCTCGATCACGAGGTTGCCGCCGCCCGTCATTCCGGCAAACATTCCGAAGTCGCGGCCGAGACCGTCCTGCACGAGCAATGCGGCGCGCCAATCAAGACTCGGCCCCGCACCTATCAGGAAACCGGCCCGCGAGCCGGCGCTGTGGCTACCAGTGTTCAGCCCCGTGCGCACGCTGAAGGAAAAGTTTTCCCCGTTTCCGCGGATCGAGGTGCCGGGGCGGTGCAAGGTGAGTTGGTCGCGGCTGCCATTGATGCACTGCACGCGGCCGTTTTTGACTTCCCAATCCTGCAGGCGGTTCGCCCAGTAGCCGGGGCCGGCCCAAGTCTGGTCGGGCGTGTTGTTCCAAGTGTCGGCAAACACACCGTCCAGCGAGTTGGCGGGCGACACGTCAAGCCGCACGTTGTCGATGCTCTGGAAATTCGCCGGTGCTTGGTCGTTCGAGCGAAATCTAACACCCACGGTTTTTCCCGCATGGGCGTCGAGCGCACCCGCAGGCACCGCAAGGTGGTAGTGATCCCAGCTGCCGATCGCCGGGGTTTTGAAATCGTAGGTCCGCGAAGCCACCGGCAGCCGCGAGCCGCCGGCATCGACGTATAAATCCGCGATGATCTGCCGTGGCGGTGCATCCGTTTGATACGTCCCACGCTCCAACACAAAATTGTCGAGGCGGGCGAAACCGTTGTTGCTTGCATCCCCGTTCAGGCCCTCGAAAAACACGAACAGCCGCTTGCCCGCTGCCGCCGCCCCCACAGCCCCGAAGGTCAGCGTGGCCGATTCGTAGGTGCTGTCTTGGGTGGAAACAGGCGCCTGGAGCGTCTCCAGCACGGTTCTCGCGCCATCGATCGTATTGTCCGCCGTGGTGTAAAGGATGACTGCCACCGTGTCGCTGGCGTCGCTCCAGTTCCCCGCATCCCGCCACACAAAGGATGTCCGAAAGGCATCGCCTGTGGCGAGTGTGTGGCCGGTATCCACCGCGAATTTCCGGAGTCCGTTTTCACTCAGCACCGCATTGCGGGTGCCGTCGAATGCGAGATCCGAGTTCGTCGCTTGGGCCGCTTGGCTACCGCCGAGATTGTACCATTCCGGAGTGTCTGTAAAATTGCGCGAACCCGTGACCCCCGCAGGCTCGTTGAAATCACCATTGCGCGTGGCACCGCTCACCAAGGTCCCGCCCGGCACGAAAACGCTACCGCCACCGGGCAGGTTCCCCGCAAACATCGCGGCATCAAATCGCAACGAAAACGCGTCTCCCGCCGCAATTCTGTGGGATGTCATCTGCCACAGCTCCGCGCTGTCCTCGAGGCTCAGCCGCCACCTGCCGTTGCCGTAGTCGGTGCCACCGTCGATCACCTCGGCGGCCCCACTTCCATCCCAGCCGATCACCGATGGATCCGAAATGCGCACACGATCCACACCCTTGTTGACCTCGCCTGAGAAGTTCAAGACCGGGACAGAAGCGGCGGTGGCCATGCTGGAAACAATGCATCCCACCATCGAGATATAAGAGAAATTCATACGAATAAACCTCGAATAGAGAGATGCATCGTGCTGACAATCACAAACCTTTGAATGACGGAAAAGTGCAGAAGATATCCGCAAAAGTTCAATGATTTTTCCCGGGCGACATGGCAATTTCCCAATGCCATCTCTGAAACAGGCTCCACCGGCAGGGAGCCAAAACCCAATGATCATGAAACCCAGGAAAATCCAATTGATCCCCACCGTCGTCATGGCGGCACTTGCTAGCCTAGCATCCTTTCACGCAGTTTCTGCGGAAACCTACTATTGGGATGCGAACGGCGCCACCACAGAGGGTTTCACCACTGCGGCAACCGGCACGTGGGGCACGAGCGCGTTCTGGAGCACGGATAGCACCGGTTTGACCACTGGGGCCAACACTGCCATCACCCTCGTGGATGACGTCAATTTTGGCAGCGCCACGTCGGGCTTCAGCACGGCATCCACGGTGGGTTTTTCTACCCCGCAGAGCGTTAGAAGCATCACCGTCGGGGCAGGAAACTCGAATACATTGGTATTCAGCAACACTGGCGGCGGCCCTCTGACCCTCGGCAGTGGCAGCGTGATCACGAACAACTCGGCTTCCTCTGTGACTTTTCAGGGCCAGTTGGCCGGTTCCAATGGCTTTGAAAAAGCCGGCACGGGCTCGGTCATCCTCACTGGCACGGGTGGCGTCACAACCATCAGTGGAGAAATCAAGGTCAGCGCCGGAATCCTTCAGGTCAACAATACGGCGCTTTCCAAGGCAACGACTGTGGCAATCAATAGCGGCACCTTGATCTCCGCAACCACCGTCGCAAATGCGATAGGCGGCACGATTTCTTTTGGCGGCGGCACCCTCCAATACAATCAAAACCCCGGCACGGATTATTCCGCGCAGTTCAGCACGGCTGCCAACCAGCAATATCGAATCAATGTCATCACGGCCGCCGGTCCCACTCCACGAGTTGCCACCTTCTCCACCAACCTATCAAGCGCGGGTGGCTCGCTATTTAAAACCGGCACTGGCATCCTGATTCTCAGCGCGGCAAACACCTTCACCGGCACCACCACGATAGAAAACGGCACACTCCAGCTTAACAACGCGCTCGCTCTCCAAAACAGCGCGCTCGACACGAACGGCAGCATCGCCGGAACAGTCGGAACGGGAATCGTTCTCAACAGCGTCACAAGCCCCACCTTCGGCGGCTTCACCGGGAGTAAAAACCTTGCTTCCTTATTCAATTCCAGCACTGGAAACTACAGCTCAGTCAGCGAGGTGACGCTCAATCCCGGCACCGGTGCCAGCCACAGCTATTCCGGGGTGATTGCCAACGGTGCCTCGGGCATGAAACTCACCAAAACCGGCAACGGCACTCAAACGCTCACCGGCACAAACACTTACAGCGGGGCCACCAAAATTTCAGCTGGCACCCTAAGCCTCGGTGCCAGTGGTGTGATCGCCGACAGCTCAATCGTCAATCTGGACGGCGGCATCCTGAACACTGCGGACGGCGTCGTTGAAACTCTCCACAGCATCCAAGCAACAAGTGGCAAATTGCTACTCGGAACCACCAGCACCACTGGCAGCGCAGACATCACCTTGCTCAACGACAGCGTGATCCACAACATCGACGTCGGAGTCAACAGCACCCTCCGCGTTGCCGCAGGGAAAACCCTCACGCAGACCGCCACCGGCGTGACGGCCCAGCTTGCCACCGGCGATATTTTCACGATGGACATCGGCTCCGAAGGGGTCGCCCACCTGTCCGGTGCCATCAACAGCGGCGGTTTTGACGGCGCAGTCACCAAAACCGGAAGCGGAACCCTCAGACTGACGGGTGCCACCAGCCAGTGGGGAGGAAATACCGTCATCGAAAATGGCACACTCGAGTTCAATACCATCGCCAACTATGATGTCGTCAGCAGCCTGGGTGATGGGGACAACGGAGGAACGAATGATGCGATTCTCAAAATCGGCTCCACCGCGACTGCCGCCACTCTCAAGATGATCGGCACGGAGGTGAAGAACAGTTCGAATCGCTCGATCCAGCTCGGCAGCGCAGGCGGCGGCATCCATGTCGATGATGTCGCCCAGACGCTCACTCTCTCCGGAGTCGTCAGCAACGCCACCACCTCGGGAGCCCTCACCAAGGCATGCGCGGGAACACTCGCGCTCACCAATGCCAATACCTACAGCGGTGGAACCACCGTCACCGTCGGCACCCTGCTGGTGAACAACGCCACGGACTCGGGCACCGGCAGCGGGTCGGTCAACGTCGAGAGTGGAGCCACCCTCGGCGGCAGCGGAACCATCAGCGGCGCGGTGAACGTCTCCGGCGTGCTCTCTCCCGGAAACAGCATCGAAAGCCTCGGCACCGGCGCTCTCACGCTCAACAGCGGCTCAAGTTTCAACTATGAAATGAACACTTCCACCGTGGCCGGCGACCTGCTCCATGTGACGGGTGGCCTGAACATCGACTCAAACGCCACGCTCGATCTCACGGATCTCGCGACCCTGTCACAGGCGCTGGCAGTTGATACGAAATTCACCCTGCTCAGCTACACCGGAGTTTGGAACAACGGCACTTTCAACGGTTACGCCGACGACAGCACGTTCCTCTTTGCCAGCAACACATGGCGGATCGATTACAACGACCCCACCGGAGCTTCGAATTTCACCAGTGACCAAGACGGTGCCGCTGGCTTCGTGACGCTGACCGTCATTCCAGAGCCATCATCGCTCCTCCTCGGCTTTGGCGGACTGGTTGCGCTGCTGGTGCGCCGCAAACGCCGGAACTGAAATGCTTCTAAGTTGCCCTTCGTGCGTCATCGGGAAGGCGATGATTTGATGCGTTTGTAGAGTGACGCAAAAGTTCAGGAGACATCCGCAAAAGTTCAATGATTTCCTCCGGAGAATATGCCAGAATCACGGAAGCATTTTTCAATCAAACCCTACTAACAATTCGCTAAAAACCCAACCCATCCAGACCACCATGAAACCCAGAAAAATCCAATTCATCCTCACCGCCGCATCCACACTCCTGCTCGCGCCCGCCGCCTTCGCCTTGGACGGCACGTGGACCAGTGCTGCGGGAGGCTCGTGGAACACTACCGGAAACTGGCTGTCAGACACCGCCGCCGATTCCGGATTCACGGCCAATTTCAATACGCTGAACATCACTGCGGACACCACGGTCACCGTGGACACGGACCGCACGATCGGGAACCTCGTTTTCGGGGACACGACCCCAAGCTCGGCCGCGAGCTGGATCCTGGCGGGTGCGGGTGATCCTGCCGGAAAACTAACCCTGGCCGGAACCACTCCCACCATCACGGTGAATGCATTGGGAACCGGTAAAAATGCGACCATCACCGCCACGCTTGATGGAACCAGCGGATTCACCAAAGCCGGAGCAGGCACCTTAGTCCTCAACAACATCACGAACACCATCAGTGGCCCGGTGGTGCTCTCCACCGGCATCCTCAACATTCAAAGCAGGCCACTGACCGGCGCCACTTCCGTGGCGATCAATGGCGGCACCCTGGTCTCCGCCACAACGGGCTTCAAACCGATGGGTGATGCGACAATTACTTTTGGCGGCGGCACCCTCCAGTATAACAACGATCCCGGCTATGACTACTCCGCCCAATTCGCCACGACCGCCAGTCAGCCGTATCGTATCAATGTCGTTACTGCCGCTGGTCCCATTGATCGAGTTGCGACTTTCTCCTCCAACCTCGCAAGTGTGGGAGGCACGCTCACAAAACTTAGCACCGGGGTCCTGATCCTTGATGCCGCAAATGACTTCAACGGCAGCACCACGGTGTCTGGCGGCACCCTCCAACTGAACAACGCCCTCGCCCTCCAAAACAGCGCCATCAATACGACCGCCAGCATCGCAGGAACCGCCATCGCAGGACTCGTTCTCAATGGCATCACCTCTCCTACCTTCGGCGGCCTCACTGGCACCAAGGCGCTCGCTTCGTTGTTTGATACCGACTCCGGAAACTATGGCCTCGTCACCAACGTGACTCTCAATCCCGGCAGCGGAGCGGACTATACCTACGCCGCCGCGATCGCCGATGGTGCTGGAGGCATGACACTCACCAAATCCGGCGTGGGCAAACAATCCCTCACCGTCGCCAACTCCTACACCGGCGGCACGATCATCCATGGCGGCACCCTCAACTACGGCAACGCAACAGCCCTCTCCACGGGCCCCATTTCCTTCACCGGCGACTCAATCCTTCAAGCAGGCGTCGCCACGACCTTGGTAAATGATATCAGCGTGGCGACCGGCGTCATTGGAACCATCGGAACCAGCACCTTTGCAACGATTCTCAGTGGAGCAATAACCGGAGACGGAATCTTGGCCAAGGGAGGCACAAGCACACTCAACCTCACGGGTGGCGAGGCCAACACCATTTCAGGCGGCGTCATTGTCTATAGCGGCAGACTCAACGTCATCGACGGCTTGTCACTCACAAACGTCGGCCCTGTCACCGTGGACTCCGGCGCTTCCCTGAACTACAGCAAAAACTTTTTGCTTGAGGACGACCTAGCTAACAACATCACCATCAGCGGTCCTGGAAATGGCACCTTCGGTGCGCTCAATCTCCAGGGCAACGTGGACGCCACCGGCACGATCACCCTCGCAGCCGATGCGACGATTACGCATAACTTCAACACCGCCATCATCAGCGGTTCGATCACCGGCATCGATCGGAACCTAACACTGACAACGACCAATCCTGCTCAGCCCGGCATCGTCATCAGTGCTCCCATCAGCCTCGGCACCGGCGGCATCACCGTGAACGGAGCCGATGGCACCCCCGAGCTGCCTGAAACCAACACGGTCACCCTATCCGGCACCAACTCCTACACCGGTGAAACACGGGTGGTGACAGGAACGCTGATTCTGAGTGGTAGCGCCCGGATCAATGATGCCTCGACGGTCCGCATCGATTCAGGAGCAGTTCTCAACCTAGATTTCGCAGGCACGGACACGGTGGGAGCCTTGTTCCTCCCGGGCGATACGAATCCAAAGCCTGACGGAACCTACGGCTCCCTCACTTCCGCAGCCACGAACAAAAGCGCCGATTTCGCAGGCGATGGAATCCTGCAGGTGGGCGGCGGAGGCGGCAGCAACTTCTCCAGTTGGGCCACCACCAACGGCATCTCGGGGGAGTCGTTTGACGGCGATTTCAACAACGATGGCATCAGCAATGGTGTCGCCTACGCCCTCGGCCTCAGCCCGACGGCCTCCAGCCAACCGGCAGGCCTACTTTCCGGCAGCACCATCACCTTCACCAAGGGAGCGGACGCCATCAACAACGGCGACGTGTCCTGGATCATCGAA
>JBEGOB010000073.1:0-19993 GCA_041182265.1 Verrucomicrobiota bacterium
TGCCTTCGATGGTCGCGACGGCAAGCGTGTTCTCCGCCACGCTGACGGACACGTTGGAATTCCCACCATCGCTGATGATGACAGGCGGTAGGTTGGTGGAAAATGTTGCCACCGGGCTGTAATAACTGACGCCGTCGGTATCGGTAACATAGGCCTTGTAAGTATAGGCCGTATTGGCGCTCAAGCCGGTAAGATTGAGCTCAAAGGTCGCGGTGTTGCCCAGCGAGCTTTCCGCCACCTGGGTCACTGCAGTTCCTCCGATCTGCGGATCGGTATTGCTGCTGACAAGGGCATACACCACCCCGCGCGCGGCGGCGGTTTTGTTGGACATCGTCGCAACATTTCCTCCGATCACCGCCGTTGATGAAGTGATGCTGCCAAGCGTAGCAGTCAACTCGGGATCAAAAACCAACTTGGCATAATTCATCACCGATTGGACGCTGCGGAAGTTACCACCCGCCGGTCCATTGCTGGTGCCAACCGCCCCCCAGGCGCTGATCGTCCCGTCTGACTTGATTGCGACAAAGCCCGTCTTGTTCGAATAGATGCCCTTGTAGCCTGGTCCCGTAGGTGCGGCGCTGCCTTCAGTGATACCCCAAGTATGGATAACTCCATCGGCGTCCAGCGCCGCAAATGCCGTCTGATGCGAGCAGATTGCCTTGAAGCCAGGGCCGCTCGGCGCGACCGTGCTTCCTGGAAGCCCCTCCGTGCCCAATGGCATACCCCAGTATGAAATCGTTCCGTCGGCCTTGATCGCGGTAAAGCCGTAATCCATTGAATAGATCGCGATGTATCCGTCATCCGTTGGCGAGTTACCGATACCAAATCCCTGGGCTCCCCAAGCCGTGATTCTTCCGTTGTCCTTGAGCGCGGCAAAGCCGTATGAATTCGCATAGATCGCCGTGTAGCCCTTGTCCGTTGGCGCGCCAATCCCCCCTGTCATAAGAGAACCCCAGGCTTTGATCGAAGTATCCGTGTGCAGCGCGGCAAAGGCGTTCCCATTTGAACAAATTGTGGTATAGCCCGCTCCGCCCGGCACTGTGTTAGCATGCAAACCATCGCCATACAGCCCCCATGCCGAGATCGAGCCTTCCGCATCGAGTGCTGCATATCCATAAGCTGATGGAAAGACCGCTTTATAGCCGCTTCCGGTGGGTGGCGGCACTACAACGAACGGGGCAGTTCCGCCTTGTGATATACCACCGCTGCCATCATTTCCCCACTGGCGGATAGAACCAATGCTGCTCAAAGCAACAAACGTATTTCGATTCGAATAAATTGCCGTATACCCGACGTCCGTTGGCGGATTCCAAGCTGGATTTGGAGAGCCACCTCCACCATCCGTCGAGTCTCCCCAAGTCGTGATCGAGCCGCTGGGTTTCAGCGCAGCGAAGGCTTTTGCAGTCGAATAGATTGCCCTATAGCCGTCCCCCGCGGGAGCTCCGCTGCCACCTGAGCTTGCATCCCCCCAAGCGACAATCGAGCCATTCGCGCTGAGTGCCGCAAAAGCGGCCTCATTCGAATAGATCGCCTTATAGCCATTATCCGTCGGTGCCCCCTCGCCGCCAAATCGATAATCCCCCCAAGCCGCAATCGAACCATCCGCCTTCAGCGCGGCAAACGCATACCGGTTCGAGAACTGCCTGCCGCTGCTAATGTCCCCGGTCGTGACCGCCCCCGACCCCACCCGTTCATTCGGCAGGATATTCGGTGGGTTCGCGGTCCAGTCGGCGTATTGCGCGTGAGCCATGCTGCTGGCAAATGGCGAGAAGGCACTGAGTCCGAGCAAGCCGCAAGCCAGTGCCTGCCGCAGGAAAACGCGCGGGGATTTGAGTCGAGTGGTGGGATGGATCATGATGTCAGGCAATCGGCAATTTCAGGAAAAAGAGAACTTCAAAACTAACCCGACCCCTTCCGCTCATGTCGAGCGTTTCACCGTTAAACGGCGCAAAATAATTGCCGAAATCTCCAAAAATTCCATCACAACTCACTTATCATCAATTTTTTGCGTAAAATTGATAAAAATCCCGATTTTCGGACACTAAGCCCCGAAAACCACTTTCCCGCACACGCGGATGGCACGCTAATCTCGTTGAGAACTGCCAAAAAACTCGCCATCGTGTGCGCTCCGCAACATCGCTTCCCGGATTCTCACTCATGCGCCCATTTTCCAATCAGCCATCGCTCACGCTGCTCCCGGAAGGAGCCGCTTTCTGCACACATCGGTCCGCGCTGATCGTTGCAGACCTGCATTTGGGAAAATCCGCGACATTTCGCGCGCGCGGCCTGCCGGTGCCAGAGGGCGACACCGCGCGCGATCTGGAACGGCTCACCCACCTTGTTCACAAACACCATGCGCTGGAGTTGGTGCTCGCAGGTGACATGTTTCACGCTCCTGCTGGCATCACGCCGGAACTTGAAGCCGCTTTGGCGGAATTTCTCACCCAACTCGCCATCCCCGTCACTCTGGTGATCGGCAACCACGATGCCAAATTGACGCGAATTCCCGCCGGCCTCCTGAGCGTGACCCACCACGATCTTTCCGAAAATCTGAGAGTCATCCATGACCCATCCGCAGCGGACGGAGGCTCATTTCACATCGCCGGCCACTGGCATCCGGTGGTGAAAATTCCCGATGGCAGGCGCGCCTCCCTGCGGCTTCCCTGCTTTTTATGCCGAGACAACACCCTGGTACTGCCCTCGTTCGGGAGCTTTACCGGCGGTGCCCTCATCCCCCGCAAGGCCGCGGACCGCGTCTTCGTGGCGCATCGCGAAAGCGTGGTCGAGCTCCCCAACGCATGGATTTCCTGACGAAATCCACCTAAATTTCCCGCTTTGCCATTTCCGCCAAATGCCCTTAGCATCCGCCCCTTTCCCGCGAATCATGACCACCTCCGACCTCTATGCCATGCACATCCTACCGACTTACGGGCGCTTTCCCCTCGCCCCCGTGCGCGGGGCCGGCTGCCGCTTGTGGGATGAAACTGGGAAAAGCTACATCGACTTCTGCATGGGCATCGCCGTCTGCTCGTTAGGCCATTGCCACCCGCGCTTGGTCGAGGCCATTCGCCTGCAATCGCAGCAGCTCATGCACGTTTCCAATCTCTATCAAATCCCGCAACAGGCTGCGCTCGCCGAGGAAATCAACACGCACCACGTCCGCCTGCCGGGCAAGCTGTTCTTCTCAAACTCCGGCGCGGAAGCCAACGACGGGCTGATCAAATCCGCACGCCGCTTCGGCCACAAACGCCCACAAGCCGACGGCACGCCGCGTTACGAAGTGATCACATTTTTACAGTCCTTCCATGGCCGCACACTCGGCTCCATGTCCGCAACCGGTCAGGCGAAAATCCAAGAAGGCTTCTCCCCGCTGCTACCAGGATTCCGCCACCTCCCCTTCAATGACATCGCCGCGCTTGAAAATTCGATCCGCCCGGAAACCGCCGCCATCCTGCTAGAGCCGATCCAAGGCGAGGGCGGCGTGAACCCTGCGACACCCGAGTTTCTCCGCGCCGTCGCCGAGCTTTGCAAAAAACATGACCTCCTACTCCTGCTAGACGAAGTGCAAGCTGGCTTCGGCCGCTGTGGCGACGCGATGGCTTGGCGCATGATCGCCCCGGAAGTCGAACCAGACGGCATCTCGTGGGCGAAGGGCATGGGTGGCGGCGTGCCGATCGGCGCGTTTTGGCTCAGCGACCGCACAGTGCATGACGACGGCACCGCCCTATCATCCCTGCTCGGTCCGGGTTCACACGGCTCGACTTATGGCGGAAATCCCCTCGCCTGCGCCGCCTCACTCGCCGTGCTCAAAGAAATTCGGGAAAAGGAACTCGCCGTCAACGCCATCCTCCAAGAAGTCCGCATCCGCGAAACCATCCAGTCATGGCAACTCCCGATCATCACCGAGATCCGCGGCCAAGGACTGCTGCTCGGCATCGGGCTGGATCCATCTTCCATCTCCGTGCCCGAGGGCTCGACACTCGCCCTGCACGTGGTCAAACAACTCATCGAAAAAGGCCTATTGCTGGTGCCAGCCGGCCCTAACACCATCCGCTTGCTTCCACCACTCAATGTGACCGATGCTGAAATTGACGAAGCATTGGCCATTCTTCACGAGGTTCTCACCCATCTGAACTGATCCACTTTCCATGAAACACCTTCTTTCCATCCAGCAGCTCAGCGCCAAGGAAATCCAACGACTGCTAGAATCCGCAGCGCACTTGAAACTCCAGCGCGGCCGCGAAGGCCAACCGCTCGCAGGACAAACGTGGGCCCTGATCTTCACCAAATCCTCCACACGCACCCGCGTTTCCTTCGAAGTCGGAATCCGCGAACTCGGCGGATTCCCGATGTTTCTCTCCAAAAATGACATCCAACTCGGTCGCGGCGAGCCCATCAAAGACACCGCCCGCGTGCTCGGCCGCATGGTCCATGGCGCAATCATCCGCACCTTTGCCCAACAGGACGTCATCGACTTTTCCGAGTATTCAAAAATCCCAACCATCAACGCACTCACCGATGATGAGCATCCCTGCCAGATTCTAGCAGACTTGCTGACGGTTCAGGAAAAACTCGGCGGATGGGAGGGCAAAAAAGTTGCCTTCATCGGCGATGGATTTTCCAACATGACGATTTCCTGGATGTGGGCGGCCAAGCGCCTTGGCTTCGAGTTGTGTGTCGCGGCCCCCGCCTCATGCCAAGCGCCGGCGGATTTCCTAGCAGCATTGGACGCGCCGAATGTCACAATCACCCACGATCCCGCCATCGCCGCGCAGGGTGCGGATGTCATCAACACCGACGTGTGGCTGTCGATGGGGCAGGAGGATCAAAAAGACAAAGAGCTGGAATTCGCCGGATTCCAGGTGAATGCCGCGCTGCTCGCCAACGCCGCGCCAAGCCACATCGTGCTGCATTGCCTGCCGGCTTACCGCGGCAAGGAAATCAGCGAGGAAGTGTTGGAACTCCACGCCGACACGATTTTCCAGCAAGCGGAAAACCGTCTGCACGCGCAAAAGGCCGTGCTTGTTGCGCTGGCGAGAGGGTGAGAAAAAATTTCCCACCGCACGCAGACTTGCAGTTTCCTTTTCCCGTCAAAAGGAGTTCCATGCCGCGGAATGTCAGAACAAGCAGGATCGGAAAGCAAATGGGCGCGCGGCCAGCGGTGGGTGAGTGACAGCGAGCCCGAACTGGGCCTCGGCATCGTCACCCACTGCGGCGAGGGACGTGTGGACATTCAGTTCCGCGCGGCTGGCGAGAAACGCTGCTACGCGACTGAAACCGCCCCGCTCCGGAGAGTCCAATTTCTAGCAGGAGACCGCATTAAACTCCAATCCGGCGAGGAATGCGTGGTCACCGGCGTGAGCCGAAAAGACGGCCAGGACGGACTGCTGATTTATCAAACATCGCAAGGCGACATCCAGGAAAGCCAGCTATCCGACTCCATCAGCTTCAGCAAACCGCAGGACCGCCTATTCGGCGGAAAGCTCGATGAGCCCGGCGACTTCGATCTCCGCGGCGAGGCGCTCCAACGCCGTGCCGCGATGCGCCGCTCACCGGTGCGCGGCCTAGCAGGCGCGCGCATGGACTTGATTCCACACCAACTTTTCATCGCGGATGAAGTCGCAAACCGGCCTCATCCACGCGTCTTGTTAGCCGATCAAGTCGGCCTCGGAAAAACCATCGAGGCGTGCTTGATTCTCCATCGGCTCATCCTAACGGGAAGAGCTCAGCGCATCCTGATCCTCGTGCCCGAGCCGCTGGTCCACCAATGGTTCGTCGAGCTGTTGCGGCGCTTTCAATTGTCATTCAGCCTGTTTGACGAAGGGCGTTGTGAAGCCATTGAATACGGCGATCCGGAGGCCAATCCATTCACGGACAGCCAATGGGTTCTAGCAGCCATCGATTTCCTAGCTGAAAATCCACAGCGCGCGGCGCAAGCGCGGGAAGCTGGCTGGGATGTCTTGGTGGTGGATGAGGCGCATCATCTCGAGTGGTCCGCCACCGCGCCCGGCGCAGCTTACGAAGTGGTCAGACAACTGGCAGAAGTGACGGATGGCTTGCTCTTGCTCACCGCCACTCCCCAGCAACTCGGGCCAGATGGGCACTTCGCACGGTTGAAACTGCTCGACCCGAATCGCTACACCGACCTCCAAGCCTATCGCAAGGAAACGTCGCATTACGAGGACGTTGCGGATGTTCTCGCCGCACTTGCAGAAGGCGGCGCGGCAGATGAACGCTTGGAAAAAATCGTCGCCGGGCGTGAACGACTGCGGCGGCGCGTGGCGGAGTTCAGAGCAGGCACGCCGGGCGCACGCGAGCGATTGATGCGTGATTTGCTGGATGGCTTCGGCGTCGGGCGCGTGATGTTCCGCAATACGCGTGAAAAGTTAGGTGGCTTTCCCATCCGGATACCACATTTCTATCCGACACCGCACAAGCTGGAGTGCCTGATCCAGATTTTGAGCGATTTAGGAGAAGACAAAGTTCTAGTCATCACCCGCACGCGTGAGTCTGCGGAGGAACTTCTCCGTGACTTGAGTGAGGCCACGGGCGTGAAGGGTGTGCTGTTTCACGAAGATTTGAGTCTCTTGCAGCGCGACCGCAACGCCGCCTTTTTCGCAGAGGAGGAAGGTGCGCGTGTGCTCGTGTGCTCGGAGATCGGCAGCGAGGGCCGCAACTTTCAATTTGCCCGGCATCTGGTGCTTTTCGACCTGCCGGAAGACGTGGATCTGCTGGAACAACGGATTGGGCGGCTGGATAGAATCGGCCAAAAGGGAAGCATTCACGTGCATGTGCCATATACGCCCGGCGGTGAAGAAGAGGTGAGGATGCGCTGGCTGGAAGAAGGGCTGGATGCCTTCCGCGCCAGTCCGGCAGGCGCGGCGGAGATCCAACGCGAGCTCGCACTCGACTTGGACGAGGCGATGGATGAGCCGGAGCACACGGCGGCGCTCATCCAAAAAACACTCGCTTGCCGGAAGCGGATCTCCGAGCGACTCGCACGCGGACAAGACCGCCTGCTAGAGCGCACTTCCCATCGTCCGGAGCGCTCGGCCGAGTTGGTTAGGCAGATCCGCGCGTGGGATGAGGACGCGGGATTCGAGGATTTCCTCATGCGTCTTTTCGAGTTTTCCGGGCTGCAAATTGAGGATCTCGGGCCAAGGCGCTATTTTCTCCTGCCGGGAAATTTAAAGTCCGACGCCTTCCCCTCGTTGCCACATGAAGGCATGACGGTGACGCTTGAGCGGGAGCGCGCGCTGGTGCGTGAGCAGGAAGCATTTCTAACGTGGGATCACCCGATGGTCCGTGGCGCGCTCGACCTGATGCTCGGCTCGGAGGCCGGGAATGCGACCTTCGGCGTGTGGGAGGCTCCCGGTGAAAAGGTGATCCTGCTAGAAGCGTGGTTGGTGGTGGAATGTGTGGCTCCCGCGCACTATCATGTGGAGCGATTCCTACCACAAACGCCCGTCCGCATCCTCGTGGACCACAAGGGCACGGATCATAGCGAGGACCGGAAATTTTCAAAAATGCCTCTGCGCAAGGGCGATCCAGCCGGGCTGATGAGAAATGAAAAGGTCAAACGCGGCATTTTACCTGCGATGTTAGATCGGATCAACGCGCTGGGTGCCGCGAAAAGTGAGGAAATCATCCGCGATGCGCTGGCGGGGATGCGCGGGGAAATGTCCGCGGAAATTGCCCGACTCCGCGACTTGGCGGAAGTGAATGACCACATCCGGCCAGAGGAGTTAGCAAGCTTGGAGGCTCGTGAGGGCGAGCTGGCGGCAGTGATCGGGAACTCGCGAGTGCGGCTGGATGCCGTGCGTTTGGTTTGGAAAGCTCCGCAAGCCTAACCGAGCGATGCCGCGTGAATGCGGGGTGACGGGACAAAAAAATCCGCGCCAGCTCGTTGGGGGAACTGGCACGGAGGAAGATGGGGCGAGACTGAATTTCCCGCTGGCGCGTCACTTGGCGGCTGAGAGCTCCGCGATTTTCGCACGCGAGACAGGGCCTTGGATGTCCTTCCACTGCGCACGATATTTGGTGGCCTCCTCGACGGTGACGGCGGCTGCCTTGTTGCCGAACGAGCCGCGAACGTAAGTCATCACGCCGGCGAGCTGCTCATCGCTGAGGGCTGCGCCGAGCGGTGCCATCATGCCGAGATACTCCGTGCCTTCCTTCTGGATGCCGTTCATGAGAATCAGCGCGAGGACAGACGGGTTCCCAAGGGCAATTTTAGAACCCACCAGCGACGGCGCCATGAGCGTAGGGCCGGCGGCGACGCCTTTGGCATCCATGCCGTGGCAAGCCGCGCACATCATGTAGGAGGTTTTCCCGATTTCCATCAGCTTGGCGGCGGCTGCCTCGTCGGCAGATGCGGTGCTGATGAATGGTGCGGCAACGAGGGCGAGAGGGAATAGCAGTTTGTGCATGGGGTGGGTGGAGTGAATCGCGGTTACTTTAGACAGCGGGATTTTCTTTCGCAACACCGAGATTTGCCCGAATGAATTTTCCTCGTGAGATCGGGCTTGCGGGCGGCGGGTGGGCAGGGCATTCCCCGAGGGATGAAATTTTCCGCAGTGCTTTTTGACTTCGATGGCGTGTTGGTGGACACCGAGTGGGCGATCTATCAAGCGTGGTTGCGGACTTTTGAACAACACGGGCATGATTTGCCGCTGGATGTTTACACACGCTGCATCGGCTCGGATTTCGCAACTTGGTCGCCAAAAACCCACCTTGAGGAGCTCTCGGGCTTGGATTTTGACTGGCACGACCTCGACGCGCGGCGGCAGGAGGAAATTTTGCGGGATTTGAGCGACGAGGGGCCGATGCACGGTGTTTTGGACACGCTCGACCACTTGGCCCGCAATGATGTCCGGCGCGCGGTGGTTTCCAGTTCTTCGCACCACTGGGTGGACGGTTGGTTGGAGAAATTGACCTTCGCGAGCGCCTTCGAGACCGTCGTGTGCCGAGGCGACGCGCCACGCATCAAACCCGCACCGGACTTGTATTTGGAGGCAGCGCGGCGGTTTTCAATCGAGCCCGCAAAGTGCCTCGTCATTGAGGATTCTTTGAACGGCGTGAAGGCCGCGAAAGCCGCGGGCATGCCTGTCTGGGTGGTGCCCAACCGAGTGACGATGGGGCTGGATTTTTCCCCGGCAGACCGAGTTTTTCGCTCGTTGGCTGAGGTCGCCGCGGCACTTCAGTAACCGGCCGGGTGGCGCATCACATGGCCGATGGACTGGCGGGTTTCCGGCTTCCAGCGCGGGCCGCCCGAGTGACCACTCGGGCCACCCGTATCCAGTCGCAAGCCGGCGATGGTCATAAAAACGTGGCCTTTGCGAATGTAGATCGTGATCCATTTCCCCTCACCTTTTTTCCCATAACTGAAATAGCCGCTGGACGGAATGCTTCCTTTCATCAGACCGGCCTCGCGAAGGACGAAGGACACCGTGCCCGAGCAATCGTAGCCAGAATCTGACTTTCTCCCGTGTCCGCCGCCCCACTTGTAGGGCTTCTCCTGAAGACGATTCCCAGCACCGATGGCGCGCTTCACCGCCGCTGGCGCATTGCGTGGCGCATAGGCGAGGCCATTTTTGAGCAAGGCCGTCCGCCCATGCTGAAATTTGTAGGAAACCGGCTGCCGCGCCTTCACTTGGCTTGAGCACGAGGCAAGACCGAGGAAAAGCGGCAGCACCAGCGCAATGAAAGTCACAAGCCGTTGCATCCGGCGAGGCTTGCCGATTTCCCTAAGAAAAGCGAACTATTTTGCCCCTTCGCCCTCCAAAAACGCGATCGCCTGCGCCAGGGCACGCGAGCGATGACTCAGCGAATTTTTCACCTCATCGCCCAGCTCCGCAAAAGTCTGCTCGTGCCCCTCGGGAATAAAAAGCGGGTCATACCCGAAGCCGCCTGTTCCGTGCAGTGCATCGACCAAACGCCCCTCGACCACCCCACGGAAATGCGCCTGCACCACCCCGCCGCGCGCCAATACCATGGTGCAGACAAATCGTGCGGATCGGTCCGCCTGCCCCGCCATTTCCGCGAGCAAGCGTGCGTTGTTTTTCGCGTGATTCCCCTCTTCCCCACCGAAGCTCGATGACCAAACCCCCGGAGCACCGCCAAGCGCCGAAACTTCCAACCCCGAGTCGTCCGACAAAACCCAGCCGTCGATCCGCCCGCTGATCCCCTCCGCCTTGAGCCGCGCATTTTCCAAAAACGTCATGCCCGTCTCCTCAATCTCCGGAAAATCCGGAAAATCCGTCGCATCCAACACCTCAAACCGCGCGCCGATCATGGCGCGAATTTCTCCGGTTTTGTGTGCATTGCGAGTGGCGATGATCAAGCGAGGCGGCGTCTGCATGACCGTGGCTAAAATATTATTCCCCACGCTGGCGAAGTTTTTTGAATAAAACACCCTCACCACGCGCTTATTAGTATCATGAAAGCAATCACCTGGCTCGCTTCAGTCACCGTCGCCGGCCTCACCGCCACCGCATTTGCCAACACCCCCGAGGGATGGACGACCGACTTGGACGGCGCTTTCGCAAAGGCAAAAGCCGAGAAAAAACCCCTGCTTGTCGAATTCACGGGCTCGGACTGGTGCCCACCTTGCATCGCCATGCGCAAAAACGTCTTTTCCAAAAAGGAATTCGTCACCGCAGCCTCGGAAAATTACATTCTCGTCGAGTTGGACTTCCCGAAAGGCGATCCTGCCATGAAGGAAAAAAACCAGCCCTACGCCGAGAAATACAAGATCGAGGGATTTCCAACCGTGATTCTTTTCACCCCGGAAGGTAAGGAATTCACCCGCTTTTTCGCCTCGGAATTCCCGAAAACTGAGGATTTCCTCAAGCACATCGATGCCGCCCTTGAAAAAAAGGATCTCGACTGAGAAACACCCCTTCACCGCAAACCACCCATGAACGCACTCATCCGATCCATCGCCGTCCTTGCCGCCACCTGCTCACTCGCCCTCGCTGGCACGGAAGGCTGGCAAACCAACTGGGAAACCGCCAAAACCCTGGCGAAGGCGCAAAATAAGCCGATCTTCATCAATCTCACCGGCTCCGACTGGTGCACGTGGTGCATCAAAATTGAGAAGGAAATTTTCTCCAGCAAGGAGTTCAAAGATTTCGCTGCGGAAAATCTCATTTTGATGGAAGCCGACTTCCCTCGCAAAAAAGAGCAGCCCGCCGACATCAAAAAGCAAAACGCCGAACTCAAAAAAGAGTATCTCAACGGCGGATACCCCACCGTTTACCTGCTCGATGCCGAGGGCAAAAAGCTTTCCGAAGACCTTGGTGAACTTCCTGGAGGCACCCCGGCTTACCTCAAAAAAATTACGGAACTCATCGCCGCCTCGAAAAAATAAGCGGTCGCACGTCTCCATTTTGAACTTACCCCGCCCGGCTTTGCGCTGCGGCGGGGTTTTTCTTTTCAAGCCGCGCACGCCGCCCCAAAGTCCCGCCCTTCCACGACCATGTCCGACGCCCGCAAACCATTCCCATTCCGCGAATTCGAACCCCAATGGCAAGCCCGCTGGGAGGCGGAGAAAACCTTCCGCACCCCCGGCCCCGGTGATCCGGACTTCGACCCTTCCAAGCCGAAATACTACGTGCTCGACATGTTCCCCTACCCGAGCGGTGCCGGCCTCCACGTCGGCCACCCGGAAGGCTACACCGCCACTGACATCATCGGACGCTTCAAGCGCATGACTGGCCACAATGTCTTACACCCAATGGGTTATGACTCATTCGGCCTGCCTGCCGAGCAATACGCGATCAAAACCGGTCAGCACCCGGCGATCACCACCGCCGCCAATATCGAAAATTTCCGCCGCCAATTGAAATCCCTTGGCTTCGGCTACGACTGGGACCGGGAAATCGCAACCACCGACCCAGAATACGTCCGCTGGACGCAGTGGATTTTCCTCCAACTCTACGGCTCCTACTACGACGAAGATGCCGGGAAAGCAAAATCCGTCCGCGACCTCGAAGCCCGCGGTTGGACACGCGATCAAATCGACGACGTCCGCCTCGCCTACGTCGCGAACACCCCCGTCTGGTGGTCGCCCGACCTTGGCACCGTGCTGGCGAACGAAGAAGTCGAAGAATGGAAATCCAAAGGCCACACCGTCGAGCGCCGCCCACTCCGCCAATGGATGCTGCGCATCACGAAATACGCCCAGCGCCTCATCGACGAACTCGACACGCTCGATTGGCCAGATGGCATCAAACTGCTCCAAAAAAACTGGATTGGCCGCAGTGAAGGCGCGTCGGTTCGATTCCAAATTCCAGATTCCGCGCTGGAGATTGAAGTCTTCACCACACGCCCAGACACCTTATTTGGAGCCACTTACATGGTGCTTGCGCCGGAGCACCCCTTCGTCCCTGAGATCACGACCGCCTCGCAAAAGGCCGCCGTCGAGTCCTACCAAAAGTCGATTTCCTCCAAATCTGACATGGACCGCGGTGATCTCAACAAGGACAAATCCGGCGTTTTCACCGGAGCCTTCGCCACCAACCCCGTCAACGGCGCACAAATCCCCGTTTGGATCGCCGACTATGTCATGATGGGCTACGGCACCGGCGCGATCATGGCCGTGCCCGCGCATGACGAGCGCGATCACGAATTTGCACTCAGATTCGCCCTGCCCATCCAACAAGTCGTCCAACCCACCGACGCATCCGACTGGCAAGGCTACACCGCACACGGAATCGCCGTAAATTCTGGATTCCTCGACGGGATGCCCACCACCGAGGCCAAGGCGAAAATGATCGCTTGGCTCGAGGAAAACTCGATTGGCAAGCGCCGCATCCAATACAAACTCCGGGATTGGCTGTTCTCTCGCCAACGTTACTGGGGCGAGCCATTCCCAATCGTTTGGAAAGACGGCCACCACCACGCCATTTCCGAGGCCGAGCTGCCGCTGCTCGCTCCGCCGCTGGATGACTACAAACCGAGCGGCACGCCAGACCCCATCCTCAGCAAGGCCACCGAGTGGATCCACCTGCCGGACGGCTCCATCCGCGAGACCAACACCATGCCGCAATGGGCGGGCTCGTGCTGGTATTACCTCCGCTACTGCGACCCGAAAAACACCGACCGCTTCATCTCAAACGCCGCCGAGGACTACTGGACTGGCGCATCCGCCACCTCCGAGGCCGCGCCCCAACCCGGCATGGTTGACCTCTACGTCGGCGGCACGGAGCATGCCGTCCTCCACCTCCTTTACTCGCGGTTTTGGCACAAAGTCCTCTTCGACCTCGGCCACGTCCGCACACCGGAACCCTTCCAAAAACTGGTCAATCAGGGACTCATCCTCGGCGAGGACGGCCAAAAAATGTCAAAATCCCGTGGCAACGTCGTCAATCCGGACGACGTCGTTTCCGAATATGGAGCCGATGCCCTGCGCCTTTACGAGATGTTCATGGGCCCGCTGGAACAGGTGAAACCTTGGCAAATGAAGGGCGTGGAGGGAGTCTCACGCTTCCTCGCACGTGTCTGGCGCGTCGCGTTCGATGAAAAGGACGGCGAAATTTCAATCTCCCCAAAAATCCAGGATCTTCCCTGCACCGACAAGGAGTTGCTGCGCACCGTCCACGAAACCCTCAAAAAAGTCGGCGAGGACATCGAGAAACTCAGCTTCAACACCGCCATTTCACAGATGATGATTTGCACCAACGCCTTCACCCAGGCGGACGTGGTGCCGCTGAAGGAATTCACTCGGTTTTTGACGGTGCTCAACCCCTTCGCGCCTCACCTCACCGAGGAAATCAACGCCCGCCTCGGCGGAAAAACCATGCTCAGTGAGACGCCGTGGCCAAGCTACGACGAGAGCGCCCTCGTCCGTGATGAGATCGAAGTGGTCGTCCAAGTGAATGGAAAACTGCGCGACCGCCTGCTGGTTTCCAAAGACGCTGACGAGGCCGCCGTCAAGGAAGCCGCCTTCGCCAGCCACAAAATCACCGAGCAACTCGAAGGAAAAACCGTCCGCAAGATCATCTTCATCCCGGGCAAGATTTTCAACATCGTCGCCAACTGAAGCCACTCACCCGCAGTGATGGACGGCCGCAAGCAAGCTGCGGCCGTCCACGCACAGCGCAGAATTTTCACGCCTTCCCCGGCACTGGCGGCTGCTCCGCTGGCAGCTGGATCGGCCCTTTTTCGAAGTCCAGCGCCGTTGGCGTGCACGCCAGCCCGAAGTGCGGCGACTTCTCGTTTTTCACCAAATCATTCCAACGCACTGCCTCGCCCGTGTATGCGGAAATCCGGCCCATGATGGCGACGAGCGTGGACTCAGCGATGGTTTTCGCCTGATTGAGCGGCTTGCCAGCGGCCACACTGCGAATCATATCCACGTGCTCTTGCACCTGCCCATTCGGGCTGTCCATTTTGATTTCCTCAATTTTCACCGTCTTGCCGTTCAATTTCCCACCGCCGTAGCAGGCCCCTTCCGTGCCGGTAAACATCTCACCCACGCGCTGTGCCGAGCCCGTGAGCTGGCGACACTGGCTGTGGATATGGACATCGTCCCCGAAATCGAAATCCACGCTGAAAAAGTCGAATTGATTCCCCGTCTCGCGGCGCGCACGCCCGCCGAAGCCCACCGCAGAAACTGGCAAACGCCCGAGGAACCACACCGCAACATCCAGATTGTGAACGTGTTGCTCAACAATGTGGTCTCCGGACAGCTCGGTGAAATTCAGCCAATTCCGCGTCATGTAAGATGCGTCAGACTCTCCTTCATTCCGGCGCTTGATCCATGGCACCGTGCCATTCCATTGCACAACGCCACCCTTGATTGCGCCAATCGCGCCGGCGTCGATGAGTGCCTTATTCCGCAAATAATCTCCCATGTGACGGCGCTGCGTTCCAGCAACCACCGCAAGTCCCTTAGCCGCAGCCTTCTCTCCAGTGGCGATGACCGCGCGCGCACCCACGGGATCCACCGCAACGGGCTTTTCAATGAAGCAATGTTTGCCCGCTTCCACCGCCGCCGCGAAGTGCAAAGGCCGGAATCCCGGTGGCGTCGCCATCAACACGTAATCACAATCCGTCGCGATGACTTTCTGATAGTTGTCATAACCCTCGAAACAACGCTCAGCCGGGACTCCGTAGTCTTTCCCCGCGCCCTCCGCCGCTGCCTTAAAAACATCTCCCGTGGCGACCACTTCCGCCTCGATCCCCAAAATTTTACACGCCTCCACGAAGTCTCTCAATGCCCCGCGACCGCGCCCGCCGCAGCCAATCAGGCCGACTTTTAACTTTTTCGCGCCGCCTGGCGTCGTCACGGCGAAGGCTTTGCCAGCAGCGAGGCTGGCGGCCAATAATGTGGTATTTCCAAGAAAATTCCTGCGGTTGATGAATGGGTTCATAGCGGCCAAAGAATACACACTGCACGCCGTGGAGCTTACAAAATAATTCCGTTCCTCCGCATTCATCCTTCAACTCACGCCAAGCCCTAAATTCCCTTTCCCAAAACGCCAAAAACGCCTGACCACAATCAAGCAGCCAAGCGTTTTGGAGAAATTCGGGAATTGGACTGGATCAGTCGAGCTTCGGCTTCCCAACGCGACGGACGGCACCGAAACGCTTTTGGAATTTGTCGATGCGGCCTTCGGTATCGACAAACTGGGCAAGGCCCGTGAAGAACGGATGGGAATCCGATGTGATGCCGATGGAAATGATGCTGTGCTCAACACCGTCGATCACTTCTTTTTTCTCAGAAGTCTTGGTCGAGCGGCTGACAAAGCGCTTGCCGGTGGTCATGTCAACGAAGACGACCGGATTGTATTTCGGATGAAGGTCCTTTTTCATGGGAATTGGAATTTCCGGGACGTTACCGACGCGCCGGGACGCGGAATTTGGAGAAAAAAACCAAGCTGTCAAGCCACCACACGTGTCGCCCCCCATAAAAACCGGGGAAAATCTCGGTTTGCAGGCCGCGCAGGCCACCGCAATTCTCATTTCTAGCTTGGGTTGCCCCACCGTGACCGCTAAAGTTCACGCGACGCATGAATCTGCCGAAGCTCAGCGAAAAACTGCTCGCCTCCGTGTCGCGGGACTTTTTCCGACCGCTCACCCGGCCGTCGGCGGCGATCTATGTCGATTGCGCGGAACGACTTGCCGATATCGCCGGAGAGGCCGGGCGGATCCCACACGTTGAGGCGATCGCACTGATTCGGGAAATTCTGGCCTCCCACCCGGACATCGTGCTGGAGGACGACGAGGGGGCCTCGATGCGCGATGCCCGCCAGCGCGCTGGCCAGATTTTCAACCGCCTTTGCGATGCCAAATGGCTCGAAGACCAGCAACTCGGCCTGCACGAACGCTGGGCGCTCGTTTCTCCCGGCCTCCGCCCGCTCCTCCGACTGCTGCGCGAACTCGCGGAGGACGAAATTGCCGAACTGAAAACCTTCGCCGATACCGTGCGCGGTGTTTGCGAAACCCTCGAACGCCCCGGTATCCTCGACGCGCGCATCCAGGAACCGGACGCCCTGCGCGCCACCGTCACCGATGTGAATTCGCGACTCGAAAGCGCGATCATCCAGCTGCACGGCGTGGAAAAACTCATCTCGCTCTTCGATCGCCGCCAGCGCCTGAGCGATTCACCCGCGGAAACCTTGCGCCTGCTCTACGCTGAGTTTGGCGCGGGCCAGCACATGGTTTGCTACGATGCCCTTCGTAGAAACGGATTGCTACCCCGGCTCCAGGTCCTGCGATCGCAAATCGCCGATCGCCGGGACGATCCACTCGTCAAGGAACGCCTCGCTCAAGGTCTAGCCGCCCACTATCACTGGGATGAAAACGAGGCCTACCATCGCGCCGAGAAAACCCTCCGCGAGCTCGAGCACCGGCTCGCCGCGATCCGCCTCGTCGCCGATGCCATCGATGCCCGCATGGCCTCGTTCAACCAGCTTTCGCAACAACGCTACCGCTACCAGACCGAACTCCGCGGCCGCCGCCCGGAAATCGTCAAAGCCTATTGCGATGCCATCAACGCCGCCCACGAAGGCAGCCGCCTCGGCGCGATGCGCGAGACCGCGCCTGATTTCACGCCACTCGTTCCGGAAGTCCGGTTCTTCTTCGGTGTCGAGTCGCTCGCCCGCACCCGCCGCGCCAAGGCACCCGCGGATCTGACATTCGGTGGCGATTCCGCTGGCCATGATGAATCGGCCGAAGACACGCTCGCCGCCCTCCGCGAACGCCAGCGCCTCGCCCTCACTCCGCAGCGCGCCGCGCGTTTGGTCTCGCGCCTGATGCCCGGAAAAACCAAGTCGCTCTCGACCGCGGATTTCACCGCTGCGGATCTGGATGAAATGCTCGATCTGTTAGCCGCCGCCGCTTATGAAAACGCCTACACTGCCGATGGCAAACGCGTGAAATGGCGCATCAGCGGCCCCGGCAAAGACGCCGGCCTCACCCCGGATGAAATCCCCACCGACCCCCACGCAGGCTGGAACGTCGATCGCTTCACCATCCAAAGAATCTGAAATCTCCAATCTCCAATCTCCAATCATAGATGTCCGATCCCCACTGGCCCCGATTCTGGTCTGATGTTCCTGAAGAGGACCGCCCAGCCATCCGCGAGATCCTCGCAGAGCTGTTAGGTCGCGGCACCTTGTTGGGTGCGAGCGGAGCCGGGCGCGATCATTTCATGCTCGCGCGCGACCACTATCGCGGCCACTTGAGCGACTACCTTGCGCCGCTTGGTTTGGAACTGATCATCGACGATGATTTCTCGCTCATCCAGGCCCGCCCGCGCCCGGAGGCCTGCCACCTGCTTTCGCAATTCACCAAGGATGAAACCCTAGTTTTGCTCGTGCTCTGGCGCGTCTGGGATGATCACCGCACCAACGAGGCGTCGAGCGCCGTGATCCTCACCGTCGATGAGTTATGGACGCGTTTCCGCAATACTTTTGATAAAATCGATCCGCCCGAGAAAACCCATCTCGACTCGCTGTTAGGCCGCATGAAACGCCACCGCCTGATCCGCACCCACAAGCCGGAAGGCGCGCTGCAACTCGGCGAGACGCTCATCGAAGTGCTTCCCAGCCTGCCGCGCGTGATTCCCTTCGACAGCCTTGAATCCTGCCTTGCCCGCGCCGCTCTCTATCAACCCGCCGCCGATGCCGCAGGAAGCCCAAACCCGGAAGCCTGACATGTCCACCCGCGTCCACCTCAGCCGCATCCTCGCCATCAACTGGTATGGCTACCGCCGTTTCATCGATGTCTCCGGCCTCTCGCTCATCACCGGGGCCAACGGCTCGGGAAAGAGCGTTTTGTTAGATCTGATCCAGTTTGTCATGCTCGGCGAGTCGCTCAGCCGCTTCAACAAGGCCGCCGCCGGCGCGGGCAGTGGCCGTTCATTGCGTGGCTACTGCCTTTGCGACACCAACACCCAGGGCAACGATGGCCAAGAACGTTATCTCCGCCCGTCCGGTGTCACGCTCGCCGGCCTCGAATTCGTCTGGCCGCTGGCCAAAGGCGAAGAAACCCCGCGGCGCGAAACCTGGGGCGCGCGCATCGAATTCGAAGGCCCCACCGCCAAGGCCCGCACACTTTGGTTCACGGTGCCCAATCGGCTCGAACGCGAGGACTTCCTCAGCCGCGACCTCGATCCGGACGTCGTCGCCTTCATGTCCGAGGATGAATTCCGCGTGCATGTGAAACGCGATCTCGGCGGCGAGGTTTTCGACCGCCAGGCATCCTATCTCGATGAAATGGGCTCGCGCAGCCATCTCGGGTTCGACCGCGTGCAGATGAATAAAACCCTGCCGAACTCGATGGCCTTCCAACCCGTCGAGTCGTTCGAGAAATTCATCCGCGAGTATTTGTTAGAGCCGGGTCTGCCCGATGTCAAAGCCGTGCGCGCCAGTGTGGACGCCCATCGCCGGGCGCAGGAGCGTTTGGAAAAAATGCACGACCAGCACGCCCGCCTCACCCGGATTGGCACGCGCCACCAGGAATACCGCGAGGCACGCCGCGATGCGCGTTTGCATGCCCATCTTCATGAGGCGCTGGCTCACGAGCAAAAACTCGAATCCCTCACCGAGCGCCGCAACCAGCTCGATGTCCTGCGCTCACAAAACTCCGAGCAACGCGCCGACTACGAAGCGGCGATCAGCGAGCGCAACGAACTCGATTCCCAACTCGCCGCGATCCGCCTCGTCGCTGGCAACGACCTGCAAATCACCCGCCTCGCGGAAACCCGCAGCCGCCGTGATGAAGTCGGACGCGAACTCGATGGGCTGAAGGAAATCGAAAAATCCGCCCGCCAATTTCTTCATGACCGCATCCAGTATTGGAAACAATGGCTGCGGCTCGGCAAGGAGTTCGGCCTTCACGAACCAGACTCCGCAACCGATTGGATACGCCAGATGCAAGGCGCTGACGAGACCGCTGCGCTCGATGCCGCCGCCCGCATGCCGCGCATCTATCAATCGATGGTCAACGACGCCCGCGACCAGCTCCGCCCGATCGAGGACCGCATCAAGGAGCTCGAAAGCCGCGAAACAAGGCTCGCCCGCGAGCTAGACGACTTAGATCACAAAGGCAGCGCCGCTCCATCGCCCTTGTTGGACGCCCTCAAATCCCGAGGTCAAAAGGCGGATGCGCTGGCCCGCGTGATCGAAGTGAAAGCGGAGGCTGAGCCGTGGTGGCCGGTGCTTGAGTCGCTGTTAGGAAACAAGCGCGGCTCCGTGCTGGTCACCGATTTCAAAGCCGCGTGGGAACAAGCCCGCCGTCTTGGCCACATCGATGAACCGCTCGTCCATCCCGACGAACTCGGCAGCGCACCCGCAAAACCGAAACCGGGAACGATCGCCGCGTTGTTCGAGACCAAGCACGACCTCGCAAAGGCATATCTCCACCACCTCTACGGAGACATGATCGCGGTCGAGACCACCGCGCAACTCGATCTCCATGCCCGCGCTTTTTCCAAGGACGGCTGGCTCAAGGATCCGCCCCACCGCCAACACCTTCAGCCCGC
>JBEGOB010000074.1:0-4262 GCA_041182265.1 Verrucomicrobiota bacterium
TCAGCCCACCCTGACAAAACACGGTGAAAACCGCTTCAGGGAATCCCAAATTGAAAAACTTCACATCAGGCGCAAGCCGCTGCCCCGTCTCAACAATCGCCCCCGCCGTCCGCGGAAGCAGACTTGGCATGCTTTCCAAAAAGACCGGGGTGATGGAGAGGTATTTGAAGAAAACCAAACCAAACCGCGCCATCTGCGGAATGATTGTGTAAAGCGCGAACACCAAACCTATCGAAATTAGAAATGCCCACCGCCGGTTGCGCACCACGGTTCCCGTCACCAATCCTGTGAGATGATAGGTCAGCGCGGTGGTGAAAAAAACCGCATACAAGGGAAGCCACACGCTGAGCGGCACGCCACCCTGCCACAACGCCCACCCCGTGAAGGGCAAGGTCACCGCAAGCATCGCATACTCTCGCACCGGCAGCCCGAAAAGATAACCCAACACTTTGGCCAAGGGCGTCATGGGAATCAGCCGCTGGTAGTCGATGACTCCCTCATCGGTCTCCGCCGTCATCCCACCCGACACCTGCGCGGTGCCGAGAACAAACAGAATCAACGATTGAAAAACGAACAACGGAATCAACGCGGCGCGCTCGGCGTCCGCACTCGCAAGACCCGCACGATTGACTCCAGACGAGCGCGCGACGAAAAAGATGAAGCCCGCAATCAGCACGCTAATCAACAAGGCAAGCCCCAGCCCACGCGGGCGCAAGCGCGATGTGCAATAACGCCGGAATATCGGATTCACCCAGAATTTCCAAATCGGAGGACTGACCGCAGGGACTGAAATGTTATGTGTGGCTTCTAAGTTCATCATTTCCGATTGGTTTCTGCGACGCCTACAAGAATGTCTTCAAAGGATGAACGCTGCTCCTCGAAGGCGCGCATCCGCACGCCACGACGGATGAGATTTTCCAACAAATCCGCCTGATCGTCATCGCTTCCAGAAAATCCAAAAGACAAGAGAGGGCCGCTCATCTGAAGATCATGCACGAGATCCTGCGACTTCAACCAAATGGCCGTGTCCGGCTGCGGGCTCAGGAGGCTGAGGGAAATCGTTCGTTCGTTGCTTCCCAACTGCGCCCTAACAGCCTCGACCGTGCCGGACGCGAGAATCTTCCCGCGGTTCATCACACAGAGCGAGGAACACATTTCCGCGAGTTCGCTGAGGATATGCGAACTCACGAAAACCGTAGCTCCCGTGGCGGCGAGTTTCCGCAGGGCGTGGCGTAAATCACGCCGCGCAAGTGGGTCCAGCCCGCTCGCCGGCTCATCAAGAATGAGCACCCGCGGCCGGTGGAGCAACGTTTTCGCCAACACGACACGCTGCGTCTGCCCGCGTGACAACTCGCGGCACCAACTGCCGCGCTTGTCACTCAGGGCCACTTCTTCCAAGCATTCCGCAACGCGCGCCCGACATTCCGCGCGTGTTCCCAATCCATACGCAGCCGCATGAAATTCAAGGAACTCCACAACTTTCATGTCGCTTGGAACCGGTGCCAAATCCGGCATGTAGCCGATGACGCGGCGCGCGGCTTCGACATCCTCCAACACATCCACTCCCGCTAGAACCACCTCGCCATACGTCGGCTCCATCAAGGTGGCCAACACGCGAAAAGTGCTTGTTTTCCCAGCTCCGTTCGGCCCAACAAGCCCAAAGACCTCACCCGGTGGCACACAGAGTGTTAGGTCGTCAACAGCGACGAAATTTCCGTAATCCACGCGTAAATCGCGGATGTCAATGGCGTGCGGAATTTGCATGTGCGTTCAAAAATCAAGTTCTTCCAGCGCATCCCAATCCTCGGGCAACGTGAGACCGATGGATTCCAAGTCCTTACGCGCTTCCGTGCGTTTCTGCTCGCGCTGCTCCTGATAGGCGGCGCGTTGCTCCGGCCTCAGAACGGCAAGCATCGCGTCCTGCTTCGACTGACCAGTGGTCAGGGCCGCCTTTTCCGTGCCCATTCCCTCAAAACCCATCGTCGGATCAAAATACGCGGAACCGCGCGCCATGACCCCGAAAATCTCCCCGCGCTGCGCATCATCAAGCGTCACAATTTCATCAAGACGCGCCACTTTCATATCCGCCTCCTCTTGGACCTTGGCCACCTTTTCTAACATTCTATCGTTTTTAAAACTGGCAAGTTTCTCGCCTTGCAAGGTGGTTTCCATGAAGGCGTCCAAGCCCTCGTCCGGCCGCACGTCGCGAGAAGCGGTGATGAGATCGACCAAGCGGGTTCCATCTTGGGAAATCAGCGCGTCATAACGCTCCCCCTCTTCCGTGGCCTTTTGCTCAAACCACTTTTTGAGCGCCTCCTGCTGAGTCGGATTGAGCGCATATTTGCGAGCGAGCTCGCCAGTCATCGTGTCGATTCTCCGCTCTTGCTCGCGGAGACGCATGCGGCTGAAAAGCGGGTTGAGGTCACGCAGCAAGGGTTGTGTGGCACGCAAGATATCATCCGGAGTGACCGCTTTGCCGTCGCGGATGTCCTCCGCGATGCTGCGCGCGCCATCCTTCAAAGTCCTCCCGGGACGGCGCCGCCCATCTGGATCTGCGGCATCCAACGCGGCAATTTGATTTTTCGCACGCTTCAGTTCATTCTCTAAATTCATCACTTTTTCCTCCACCGAGCCTTTTTCCGGCGGCATACTTTGCTGGAATAAGATAGCTCCCGTCACACCAACAACGAGGCCGGCGGCGAGGGATAACGGAGTGTGTAAGGATGGATGCATGTTGAAAATATTCTTAAGTTTTGAAAATTTGCCGCTCACTTCATCTCACGGCGCAACTCGACAATCGCCTCGCGAATCTCAAAAATCGTCGCACGTATGTGCTCCAATGCCGCACGCTGATCCGCATCCTGCTCAACCTCTATCAATTTCTGACAAGCACCCACCGCATCGTTCAACCAGTTCAAACACCGCTTCAACAACGCTAACACAAATCCCGGCTCGGGCTCGAAGCCGCTGCCACGCCCATGCAAGGCTCCAGCAAGTTTCCCGCTCACTTCTAAAAGATGCGTGATGAGCTGATAGGCTGGCGTCCCGGCCCGCGCATCCTTCGGCAGCAAATCCATGGCACGCATGGCCAATTCCTGCGCCTTCACTTGCAAGGGGTGCTCCTCAGCCCCATCAAGCTCATCCTCTTCCAGAAAATCATCCCCATCCTCGTCGTCAAAATCCAAGGAATCCTCAGAATCGCCGCCCGCCTCATCTCGTTCTGCTAGCGCATCCAACAAGGCGTCCCAGCCCATCACAAAAGCTTCTTTTTGCTCGCTGTCACTGTCCTCGACATACTTTTCCAGAACTTCCTGATAGGCCTCGGTGAGTCGGTCGGACTCTTTCAAGCGCTCTTCCCATGCGAACTCATCCATCTCATCCGTCGAGTCCGCTGGCGTTTCCTCCACATGATGCCGCTTGATGACCATGCTCATGAAATCACGCATGGCATTCATGTTCGCCAGCTTCTGCGCATCTTCAGCATCCACATCCATTTCCCACTCGTGCTGGGAAATCGTCATGCGATATGCGGCGGACTCGATCACCACGCGACCGTTGAGGTCACTGAACCATTCCAGATAGAGCGTGTTCCGCCACTCACACGGAATTTCAAGATTGTTTTGATAGAGTTCGTGAATTTTCTCCTCACTCACAGTCGGCACCCGGTTTTTGCGCGAGGCGGTCATGTCTCCGATGATGCCGATTTGGTCGATATTCAGGGATTCCAAATCCGGCCACGCCACGGGCGATGGGTTTTCAAACTGCAAGCGCGTCCCGGCGAGATCCCGCCAGCAATCGCCATTAAGCGAGAGAATCAACGGCTCGTCCCGACCCAGCAACCAGATGCGGCCCGTGGTCTGTCCTTCCACAGTGTTGTCAATTTCACCGTGGGCGACTGCCTTGTCGATTCTCCATGCCATTGCGCGAAGTTTCTTCTGAGCCTTGGCCATTCGTCAAGCCAGCGTCTTACCCACATTTTTCCTTGAGTTTATCAAAGGCCACGCGAAAACTCCGCACGTCGATGCGATATTTGCTCAGATGGTTGATGATTTTTGGCATGCTGACCGGCTTAAGTGCCCAGGTTTTGGCTGCCAGCGACTATTTTCCTCACCGCAACGCAGCGGAAAATTGCTGCGATGGGCATGAGCACGCGCCCGGTGACTGCGCGCCTGATCCGCAGGACTCGCACCATCACCACCACCACGACTGCTGTTGCGCGCATGCCCTGCCGCTCGGCATCGAGCCTCAGCACCCATGCCGTC
>JBEGOB010000075.1:0-15618 GCA_041182265.1 Verrucomicrobiota bacterium
GTAGCGGCTGCCCAAGGTGTCAATCGCATTTTGACAGGTGATACCGTGATTCTAGCAGCGAATTACAACGCAGCGACAGGCGCCCTTGAATTCTGGGATTCTGCGAGTGGGGCGACTGCCAATGCCACGGTTCCCGCCGCCGATTTCTCCTCCCTCAAGAGCATGCATATCGGGGGCAGCGTCAATACCACTCAACGCATGGACGGCATGATTGGTGAAGTGAAAATCTATCGCGGCAGCCTGTCGTCCGCTGAGTTTATCACCGAGCGAGATGCCTTGCAGACAAAGTGGATCACCGGAGCGACTGGCGGCTTCAGCACCTGGCAAACCGCGAATAACACCGCCGGCGCGCTCGATGCGGATCATGATTCCGATGGCGTGCTCAACGGTGTGGAATACTTCCTCGGTGGAGATTCAGACACCACTGGCTTCACTCCGCTGCCGGGTGTCGTCAACACGGCGGGCGTGCTCAGCGTGACTTGGAACAAGGGTTCCGGCTATTCCGGGGCATACGACGCGGACTATTGGATCGAAACTTCCTCCACGCTCACCGGGGAGTGGACCAAGGAAATTCTCAGTGGCGGTAATGTCATAGAGGACTCCAATGCTGTGAAATACACCTTCCCGGCACCCTTGACGGGCAAGCGGTTTGTCCGCCTCAAAGTCTCGGTTCCCTGATCCTAAATCGGATCCAATCGCATTGAGTTTCGGAGCAATAGGTTTCTCCAAAACAAGCAGGAGGACCATCGGCTGGTGGGTCGGTGGTCCTCCAATTTTTCCATCCAATTAAGAGCATGCATCCTTCGATCAATCGACGTACATTCATCAAATCCGCCACAACTTTGGCAGGCGGTCTTCTTTCACCCAATCTCCTTTTCGGCAACGACCGGCCCGACGCCCTCAATGTCGCCGCGATCGGTTGTGGCGGAAAAGGCTGGAGCGACATCACGGAAATCTCCTCCGGAAATCGGATCGCTTTTCTATGCGATGTGGACAAGACGCGAGCCAAGAAGGCCATGCAGAATTTCCCCGATGCCCGCGTTTTCTCGGACTATCGGGAAATGTTCGCTGAGGTGGCTGACAAGATCGATGTGGTGACCGTCTCGACTCCCGACCACATGCATTTCCCCATCGCCGTCGAGGCGATCCGCCGTGGTAAACCGGTGATGGTTCAGAAGCCGCTGTCCAACAACCTGTGGGAAACGCGCGCGCTTGCAAATTTTGCTAGAGAAAAAGGCGTACTAACGGTGATGGGCAATCAGGGAGCTACCATGCAAGGCACGCGTCTGCTGCGTGAGTGGATTGAGGCGGGCCTCATTGGCGAGGTCAAAGAGGTGTATTACTGGACCAATCGCCCGATCTGGCCACAAGGGGCAGGACTGAGTTTGTCCGCCGCTCCGGTGCCAGAGACCTTGAATTGGGATGTATGGCAGGGCACGGTGGCGGCTGATCGTCCATACAGTCCGGATATTCATCCGTTCAAGTGGCGCGGCTTCTGGGACTATGGCTGCGGCGCGCTTGGCGACATCGGCTGTCATTGCATGAATTCGGCGTTTTGGGCACTGGATCTCAAGGGCGATTTTGTCGTCCAGGCCAGCAATGTTTCTGAATTTGACACAGTTTTTGCCCCGAAGCGCGCCACTCTTGTGTATGAATTTCCGGCAAAAGGCGGGCGTGCTGCGACAAAAATCATCTGGCAGGATGGCGTGGCAAATCCAAATACCGACAAGGATTTCATCCGTCCGCCCGGATTGCCTGCCGACCTCGAGCTCAACCCTGAGTTCGGGCAGGTGTTCATCGGATCCGAAGGAATTATTTTCTTCAACGATGCTTATTGCGGCACCGCACCTGTGGTGTTCCCGGAATCGTTACGAGAAAAAGCCAGAAGCATTCCCGTGGTTTACCCGAGAGTCAAAGGCGGTCCGACCCAGGAACTCTGCCGCGCCGTGCGTGGCGAGGGGAGCAAGCCGATCTCCAATTTTGAGGACCATGCCGGCCCGCTCACCGAAATGGTATTGGCCGGGAATCTGGCCGTTCGCCTCGGCAAGAAGATCGATTGGGATGCGGAAAACTGCGAGGCCCGCGGCTTGCCGGAAGTGAAGGAGATGCTCAGACGCCAATACCGCGCTGGTTGGGAGCCCAAGCTCATTTGATCTGCTCATGTTACTCAAACGACCTCATTCAAGACTGGTCAAGGTGGCCGCATGTTCCCAAGCTTCGGCCATGCCGATTGCTAACACTGGTGCGAAACTCCGTGACATTGCCGAACTGCTGGGCTGTTCGGTCGCCACGATATCCAACGCCATCAACGGTCGTGGCAGAATTAGCGTGGAGATGCGGCAGCAAATTCTCGATAAGTGCGCGGAATTGAACTACGTCCCGAATTCTGCGGGCCGCAGCCTGCGCTTGCAGCGAACGGATGCCGTCGGCGTGATTTATGCACCTTCGTTCGCCGAGTTGTTCGGCAATATCTTCTACGCTCGGATCATGGAGGGCTTGGCGGAAACCTTTGGCGCGGCAGGTCTGGATCTGGTCCTTGGCAATCGAAGGGACGCTGACGGAATGCCTTCGATCCTGCGCCAAGGGAAGGTCGATGCGCTCGTGGTCTTGGCCGGTGTGTTCACGGCTTCCGACTATGAGGTGCTGCGCAAGTGTCCGGTGCCGCTTTGCATGGTGGACGGTTATGTCCGCTCGTTTGAGGCGGACTCGCTGACCAGTGATGGTTTCGGCGGTGGGCAGCAGGTGGCGGAGCATCTCTATCAACATGGTCATCGCAAGCTCCTGATGATCGCCTATCGCAGCCCGCTTTATAACATCGAGCAGCGGATTGCTGGATTTTTCTCAGGACTCCGGTCATGCGGAATGGAAATCAGCGAGGCGGATTCTCTCATCCGGGTGGACAATGACGAAGAGGCGGCGCGCGAACTCCTCGCACGCATCGACTCCGAAGATCCCCCCACCGCGGTCTTCGCCGTGAATGATACGATGGCTCTTCACCTGATGGATGCCCTTGAACAGGCGGGGCGTTCGGTGCCGGGCGATGTTTCGATGGTCGGCTTCGACGACGATCCAATGGCGGTCCGTGGTAGGCCGCCCTTGACCACGGTGAGTCTTAAAAAGCGCGACATCGGGGCGGTGAGCGCTCGCCTTGTCCTCGACCGCCTCGCCCAACCTGACAAGCCGATCATTCATCAAGTGCAACCGACTTGGCTGGTTGTTAGGGAGTCGGTCGCCAGTCTCTAATTCCTCGGATCTAGCAATTTACTTTTTTGAAGCCTAATGAAAAAACGTTTTTTCCTATGGATAACCGCTTGTGAGTCAGGCCTGCATGGGCTCGGCGATCCGTCAGTAAAAGCCAGTTGACGCACCATCATGCACTGCCCCTAACATGAATCGTTTTCATTCCATTCTGCCGCCGCTTGCTGTCTGCCTGCTTATTCTGCTAGTGGGATGGTATTCTGAAACGTCACCTGTTGCTGAAATCGGCCCTGCTGCGAAGAGAGCCGCTACGACCAAGCTCGTGCGGGGCGTGGGCGGCGCGGTGCCTGCGGAAGCTCTGCCTTCGGGTGCTTCGCGCGGACGGGAAAGGGCGCTTGCGGGTCTATCCGACGTGAATTTACCAAAGCGTGCAGATCTCCGTTGGAAGGAACCCATGTCGGAATTGGTATTTGATGAATTCCGCCAATGGACGGAGGGACTGCCCGCCGCCGGCACCGGTGCGGGCCTGCAGAGGGGCCTTGAGCTTGCGAATCAGCGCCGCCATGCATTGTTGGAGATGATTCAAAAGAATCCGCGGCGGGCGCTGGAACTCGCCGTGCCTTATGCCACGCGGCGGCAGTTGCCGGCGGAAATTCTGGCTTTGCTCGAGGAGCGCGTGGACGCACAGGGCGACTTGCTGGTGGAATCCACAACTTTGGAAAATGACCGTGGGTGCATGACGACACGCACGGCCACTTTGCGAGATGGGAAGGTCTTTAACGTCCATGCTTACGGGCGCCGCAGTGCGATGCCGACTCGCGATGGCATCGCAATCCACGGAGTTGCGCTCGAGGGTAAGCTCGCACTTTTAGACCTCCCGGGCCGTGTCTTGGAGCCGGCGGAAGTTACATCCAGACAGGCGGCGGGTGCTGTGATGGAAGTTGGTTCCGATCTGCCAGGCACTGAGCATCAAGCAGATGCCGATGAAGAAGTCGTGATCGCCTTTGGGGATTCGCGGATGGTCAGCTTTCGCAATGAGACCCAAGCCATCGCCGCCCTGCTTGATGCGGAGGGTGCCGAGCAATCCGGTGCCACTGCGGTCGCAGCGGGGGATTTGGACGGCGTGATCGCGGCCAGTCCATGGACCGAGGGCCAAAAAACCATGCTGATCATCCGCGTGGATTTTCCGGATGCCCAAGGGCAGGTGGTGGGTGACGCCACGCTGGGGCAGCTCATCGCGGATATGAATGCAGTTTACACCGACATGTCGTCCGGCAAGGCGTCCTTCGCGCTGCTCGGGCAAGGTTCCGCCATTACGCCGACGGTGCGGATGCCAAAGAGTGCGTCAAATTACAGCAGTTGGACCTCATTGTCCAAAGTGCTGGGTGATGCCCGTGTCGCAGCCGCAGCAGCAGGTTACAACTACTTGGATTACACGCACGAAGTGGTCGTCACAGGTGCCACGCCCTTGGTTGCAGGAACTGCCGGTGTGGCAAGAGTCGGCGCGCGTGGCGCATGGCTCCACAACTCCCAATGGAACCTCAAGACCTGTGCGCATGAAATGGGGCATAATTTCGGCCTGCCGCATTCCGGCGCTTGGGACACGGATGATGGCAGTGTCATCGGCCCGGGCGAAGTTTGGGACTACGGCAATATTTTCGACATGATGGGAGTAGGCTCCTCGCCGCATGCGAACCGGCATTTTAGCGCCAGTGTGAAGGAGTTTCTGGATTGGATGCCTGTTTCGGACTTGGCGAAAATTACGACAAATGGCAGCACCACCACGCGCATCCGTGCCATGGACAAGGTGCAGGCGGACGGAAACACGCGGGCGCTCGTCGTGGACAGGGCTGGAAGCTCGAACGATTACTGGATCGAACATCGTCAGCTTTACGGGACGAACCACGGCATGCAGAACGGCGTTCTGGTGAACTGGGCGAGCATCAATGGCGGCTATCAGCAACCAATGTTGCTCGATATGAGGCCGGATACTTCTGAAAAGACCGATGCTGTTCTGCCGCTCGGCAAGACCTTCTCCGATGCCGCGGCAGGGGTTCACATCACCCCGGTTGGTAGAGGCTCGGACACGGACGGAGTCAACTGGATTGATGTCGCAGTGACCCGTGGCAATGTTTCAGGCAATCTTGCGCCGACGGCGAGTCTCAGCCCTAGCAACACCAACCCGGCAGTTGGTGTGAGTGTCACCTTCACCTGCGCTGCCAGCGATCCGAATGGCGACACACTCGCCTACTTCTGGGATTGGGGCAATGGAACGACGACGGCAAACAACAGCCCCACCGCAAGCAAGAGTTGGAGTGCGGCAGGCATCTATGTCGTGGAATGCACGGTGTCTGACATGAAAGGCCTCACCACCACGGTTGACTATGTGATTCAGGTGGGCGCCACCGGCACATTCTTCATTGAGGGCATGGTGAAGTCGATACAGGGGATTCCCTTGCAAGGGGTTGTGGTGACCGCCTCGCCCACGGCGCTGAAGGGCACCTCGGATGCGACCGGTCGCTACATCATCACGGGTCTATCAGCGGGTAATTACACACTCACCGGACCCTCAATCACGCCGGAAAGTTTCACCAACCCGGTCACAGTAGGACCCAGTCAGCAGGATAGAAATTTCGTGCGTCCATCGTATCCTTTGACATGGGATGCGAATACCGGCGCATCCGGAGCGCAGGATGGTGGCGGCACTTGGGCGGACGCCGGGGGAAACTGGAGCAATCCGAGTACCGGCGAAAATAACCAGAAGTGGAGCAATGCCAACCTCGACACCGCCACCTTCGGCGCGGGTGCGGACGGCAGCTATGCGGTGGCCCTTGCGGGAACGGTTCAAGCCGGTGGCGGAATCCGCTTCGCGAACAGTGGATACACGCTTTCTGGAGCGGCGCTGCTGTTGGACGACGGGACGAATAATTCCCCGATCAGCGTGGCTGCCGGCAAGACTGCCACCATCAACTCCGTCATCACCTATCAACACAACAAGTCAGCCAGCATTTCTGCAGACTCCGCTTCTGTTTTGAATCTCGGTGGCGGTGCGAGTAATTCGCAATACAACTTCAACGGTGGCGGCACGGTTAATCTAGCTGCGGGGACTTACAGTGCCAACTCCGGCAGCGTGGCCGTAGCGACCTTCAACCAAAGCGGGGGGATCTTCAATATCACGCCTGGCAACAATGTTGGCTACAATGTCTCCAGCAACGGTCGTAGCGTTAATTTCACCCTTTCCGGCGGCACTCTGAATGTCAACGGCAACGCCTCGACATCCACTGTCAACAACGCCTACCTCGGCATCGGAAACGGGACCGGTATATCTTACACATCGACCATGACGCTCAAGGATGGTGCCACGGTGAATGTGGGCATAACTGCCAGTCGATCGGGTGAGATTCGCCTTGCAAACACTCCTGAATCCAATGGCGCGCTGGACGTGCAGGGGGGCGCGCTCACCGTTGGAACCGGAAATATCACTAACAAGATCTACTTTTTCAAAGCGGGTGCGATCGATTCGCCCTATCTCGCCCTCATGAGTCAATCCGGCGGCATTGTAACTGCGAATGGAATCCAGTTTGGCGGTGCCACGGGTGCCTATGATTCCTCATCCTCCGCCGTCCTGCAGCTTAGCGGCGGTAGTCTCTATATCGGTGCCCAAGGCATCACCCGTGGCTCCGCCGCCGCTGACCTAGCGGTCGAGATTCAGCTTCAGGGCGGGACGCTGGGTGCTAGCCAGAACTGGAGTTCCTCACTTGATATGCAACTTGGCGCTGTCGGTGGTGGATTGACCGTACAGGCACAAGACAGCACTGGCACTGCGCGTGATATCACACTTACCGGCAATCTTTCTGATGATAGCGATGTGAGAGGAGCACTCATGAAGACAGGTTCCGGCCTGCTTGTGCTTGGAGGTGCCAACACCTTTACCGGTGGACTCACCATCAGAAGCGGCACTGTGGAGGCCAAGTTGAACGACGCCGCACTGGGTGCCGGTCCGGTTGTCATGGGCGGTGGTGGTTCACCCGGAGCCACCTTGATCACTGGCAGGACGATTTCCAACAGTTTCACCATCAATTCACCTGACAGTGGCTCGGTGGTTATTGGGGCGAACGGCGCTGGCTCGGGCTACATGTTGGCGGGGGGAATCACGTTGAACGGCGATCTAACTTTGCGGACTTTCGACAACACACTTCAAGGAACGATCAAAGCCACCGGGGGCCTTAGTGGTGGCATCATCGGCACCGGAAATGTCGTTCTAGACAACAGAGGGCTCGCTGCAAACGTCTTCAACATTACCAAAAATCCGATCGATCCCACAGGCAGCCTCATCTTGCAAGGCACCGCCATCGGCGATACTAACATCAGTGCTGCTATCGGCGCGAATGTGACTGGCGTCACTCAAAACAGTGCGACATCCACCCTGGTTCTCTCTGGAAGTAACACTTACACCGGTGCTACCACGATCGCTGCGGGAACCCTGCGACTTGGCGCGGCCAACGTGATTCCGGATGGCAGTGGTAAGGGCGATGTCGCAGTCACCGGAACCCTTGATCTCAATGGATTTTCCGAAACGATCAACGGACTAACCGGTGGCGGCACCGTGGACAATACGGCGGCTTCCACCACTTCGGTTTTGACGATCAGCGGCCATTCCTCCTTCAGTGGGGTTTTGAAAAACAGCGGTGGGATTCTTTCGCTGGTGAAAACCGGAAATTCAGACCTAGTGCTGAGCGGAAGCGGCAATACCTACAGCGGCGGCACGACTCTTGATGTTGGCAGACTTTTCATCGCAAACTTCGGTGCGCTTACGCCTAACGGGGCTGTGTGGGTGAACAATGCTGGCACTTTGATCCTGAGCGCAAACGGCGCTCCGATCTTCAGTCAGAGTATCACTCTCGCCTCTGGCGCAGGACTGGCAATGCGCAAGCCCGCCACTCTTGCCCGTGTCAGCCTGCCTGCTTTGGGCTCGGTGACTTTCAATAGCGACGACCAGAACACAGCGGAATTCAGTCTCGACGGCAATGTTGTTTTAACCGGTGGGCTAACAGTTCAAGTGGGGGGTGGCACCGGCAGCCCAGGCGCAGTCACTCTTGCAGGTGAAATCAGTGGAAGTGGCGGATTGATTAAAACTCAGGCCGGCACGCTTATCCTAACTGGTTCTAATAGCTACAGTGGGGACACCACCGTCGCTGCGGGAACTTTAGCATTGGACGGGGGCAGTATGGGTTCTGCCATCACGGTGACTTCCGGGGCAAAACTCGGATTCACTCTTGGATCCACCGTCACCTCGACGGCCGCACTCACCTTTGCGGAAGGGCACGCGATTGCCATCACGGGCACCCCATCGCTCCCTAGCTACACTTTGTTCACAACGTCAGGCACCATCACGGGCGTTCCTCTACTTGCCACCGCGATCCCGGACTACCGACTCCAGGTGCTTGGTGGAACGCAACTCCGCTTGGTTCAAATTTCAGGCTCGTCTTATGCCACTTGGTCCGGCGGTGCGGTTTTTGAGGCCGATGCCAATGGCGACGGAGTGAGCAACGGACTGGCTTTCTTGCTAGGTGCGCCCGACAAGGATGCCGACGCCCTCGGTTTGCTGCCGACACCGTCCATGAGCGGCGGCAATCTGGTGCTGAATTTCAGCATGCGCAATGCCTCCAGTCGTGGCACCGCCACCCTCAGCGTCCAATTCAGCAGGGATCTTGGCCTCTCCGCCCCGTGGAAGACGGTTTTGGTGCCGGACGCGACGGATGGACCCATCCATGGTGTGACTTTCAATATCGTCCAAGGCGACCCGCTCCACACGGTTACCGCCATCATTTCCGCAACCGAGGCAGCCGGTGGCGGTAAGCTATTCGGTCGCCTCGTTGCTGCCGAGTAGGCACCATGATTTCGCGATTTCTCCACCTAGGGCGCGGACGCTTTTTAGAGGAAATTGCGGCTCACTCACAGGTTTATTTTCAAACGATCTTTCAATTGACAGCTTTAGAAAAAACGTTTAACCCATCGCCACGGATGGGAGGGACACATGAAAATTACCGGTTGAAAATGGCAGTCGCCGAAGTCCATTCTCGGACGTATGACGAGTCTCAGTCTGTGTTGCGACTTATGATTGCTGGATTCCGACTGTTTTGCCTTGGCACTATTTCCACCGCGCTTTTGGTGGAATTTTCAATGGCATCTGAAGTTCGGAAGCCAAATGTAATCCTTATTCTAACAGATGATCAAAGTCCGCGCAATCCGCCAACGCCCGAATATCCGCACTTGGTTTCGCCGCCGGGTTACGGCTACGGCGGTGATAAAGTGCGGACGCCCCATGTCGATCGATTGGCGCGTGAGGGCATGGTGCTGACGAATGCGAATGTGGCATGTCCGGTGTGTTCCCCATCGCGCTACACGATCCTGACCGGTCGCCATGCGACGAGGAGTCGTGGAGAGGTTTTTAACCACTTGTATCCTGCAGGCACGATGGCCCGTCCGGAAAACAACGTGGAACTCGGAAACGGCGAGTTGAACCTGCCACGTCTGCTCCAATCGGCGGGCTATAAGACCGCATGGGTGGGGAAATGCCATATTCTCGAACAGGAAATCCTCGAAAATCCCACGCTTTGGGGAACTGCCGCCGCGCCCGGATTGAAACGCTATCCGCCGGAAAGTGATCCGCGGACCGATCCGAAAACGAACCAGGCGATGCGCGACAACCAACAGTGGTGGCGCTCACGCATCCGCAAGGAGGGCTTCGACTGGGTGGGTGCTGTCTATCCCGGAAATTTGCTAGAACTCCGCAACAAGCCGTCCAATGTCCACAACGTCGAGTGGACCACCCGCTCGGTGCTTGATTTCCTCGACACATGTTCTTCCGCTGGCGACAAGCCCTTTTTCCTCTACTACGGCACCACCATTCCGCACGGTCCCGATCCATGGGCGAAGTCCAAAACCGGCTTCGCCAACGGTCTCGATGCCGATCCTAGCTACACTGGCGAAGGCTATCGAACCGACCTCGACTACTCATTCATGCCCACGCGCGCGTCTATCAAGAAGGAGGTCGCGGCGGCTGGACTCGATGTGAAGCACGCCTGGCTCACTGGGTTCGACCACTCGATCGGCGCGATTTTGCGCAAGCTCGACGAGCGCGATCTGACCCGCGACACCTTGGTGATCGTGACCTCTGATCATGGCACCTGGCGTTACGGCAAGACGACACTATATGACGGCGGGCTGAAGGTGCCGCTGGTGATGCGCTGGCCGGCTGGGATACGGCCGGGATCCACCTACCCACACCTTGTCCTCAACACGGACTACGCCGCCACGATCCTCGATCTTGCCGCTGCCAAGGTGCCCAATACCTACAAGCTCGACGGCCTTTCGCTGGCCCCGGTGTTGCGCGGCCAAGAATCCGGTCCCTTGCGCGAGGAAACCTTTCATGAAATCGGCTTCGCTCGCGCCGTGAAGACGCCCAAGTGGAAATACATCGCGGTGCGCTATCCGCCGGAAATCCAGCAGCGCATCAAGGCAGGTGAGAAATTTTCCGCATTTGGCGATGCCCCGCCGAACAAACGACCCTATCTAGTCGTCAATCGGCACCTCGGGTATTACAGCTCGCGCCACAACCCTAACTATTTTCTGGCGGATCAACTCTACGATCTCGAGAATGATCCGCAGGAAAAAAACAACCTAATCCACCGGAAGCCGGACGTGGTCGCCGATCTCAAGGCTCGCCTAGAGAAACACCTCGCCACTTTTCCTGAACGACCCTTCGGTGAATTCACTCGCTAGAAACCCACATGACCACGACCAGTTACTTCGGCATCATCGACTATGCTTTCATGGGACTTTACGTCCTCATATTGATCTTCCTCGGCTTCTATCTCAAGCGTCTCGCCTCACGCAGCCTTGATAATTACATTTGCGGAGGGAAAAACATTCCATGGTGGGCGATGGGCATCTCAGGCATGGCGAGCTTTCTCGATCTTGCTGGCACCGCTGTGATCGTCTCCTTCCTCTTTCTGATGGGGCCGAAGGGGCTGTTCGTCGAGTTCCGCGGCGGGGCGGTGCTGGTCTTGCCATTCATGATGCTGTGGACCGGTAAATGGCATCGCCGTTCCGGTTGCCTCACCGGGGCGGAGTGGAACATCTATCGCTTCGGGGATTGTTGGGGTGGCCGCGCCTCACAATTGATGGGAGTGATTGCCACAGTGCTGACAACCATCGGCATGCTTGCCTATCTGATCATCGGCGCGGGGATTTTCCTTTCGACTTTCCTGCCATTTTCGCCAGAAGCCTGCTCGCTGACCCTGCTGGTTATGGCCACGCTCTACACGATGATGTCTGGTTTTTACGGCGTGATTTTCACGGATCTTTTTCAAGTCGCCATCATCCTCGTGGCGGTGGTTTACATCTCGGTGAAAGCCTTCACGGGCGTTGGCGACGTGGGTGAAATCTCGCAGATCGCGATGAAGGTGACCGGCAGTTCCGACTGGATCAGTGGTGTGCCGCAGTGGAATGTTCACATGCCTGAGGGATACGAGGTTTACAAGCACCTACTCATTTTTGCCTCCTTCTATCTGGTGCGGACCATTGTCGCCGGTCTTGGAACCGGCGCGGACCCACGTTATTTTGGTGCGAAGAATGACCGCGAGTGTGGCAAGCTCTCGATGCTCTGGACCTTGCTGATGACCGTGCGCTGGCCGATGATGATCGGCATCGCGGTGATGGGTCTCTATCTAGTGAATGACCTGCTGCCAGAGCAAGCGAAGCTCAAAGAGGCAGCGACATTGATCCAAGACGCTCACCCGGAAACGACCAAACCACAGTGGGGCACGCTCATTTCCTCAATCGCCAACGCACCAAGCAAGCAGGATCCGGCATTGGTTGGCTCGTTGAAATCACTGCTCGGTGAGGACAAGTGGGCCGAGAAGATGAACTTGCTCAGCTATGAGGGCACCGTGAATCCGGAGAAAATTCTCTCTGCGGTGCTCATGATGTCGGTGGCTGAGGGCATGCGCGGCGTGCTTGTCATCGCGCTGATCGCCGCAGCGCTTTCCACCTTTGGCAGTTGGGTGAATCTGGCGACCGGACAGTTCGTCAATGACTTCTACAAAATATGGGTCCGCCCGCAGGCGCAGACACGCGAGCTGATCTTTGCCAGCTGGGGCACGGTGGTGGGCATTGTTGTCTGCAGTTTCCTGTTTTCTCTAACTTTAGACAGCATCAATGACATCTGGGGTTGGATGATGATGGGATTTGGCGCGGGCTTCCTCGTGCCAGCCTTCCTGCGGCTTTATTGGTGGCGTTTCAATGGAACTGGCAGCGCGATCGGCACGCTGATCGGTATAGTGGCGGCCATCATTCAACGCTTGATTTGGCCTGATCTCAACGAGGTTTGGCAGTTTGTGTTCGTGTTGACGATCGGCTTTGTTAGTTCGGTCACCGTGGCGTTGCTGACTGCGCCAACCGACCCTGAGGTGCTGCGCAAGATGTATATGGAGACGCGCCCATTCGGCGTATGGGGGCACCTCAAGGATACGCTTTCCCCTGAAGAGCGGGTGAAGACTTCGCGCGAGCACCGCCAGGATCTCGTCGCATTGCCATTCGCGCTGGTCTGGCAGACGACGCTGTTTCTCGCGCCGATGCTTTTTATCATTCACAACTGGGAGGGCTTTGCCGGCGCTGCTGTGATCTGTCTCGGGTCGTTCGCCGCGATCTGGTTTTTCTGGTTCCGTCATCAACCCAAGGAGAATTTTTATGAGTCATCCAATGAAAAGAATATCAATTAGTATGGTGGGGATAACGGTTGCCAGCCTGTGTGCGGCTGCAATGTCCGCCTGCCAAAAGCCTTCAGAGGAGCTTGGTAAAGTGGTGGATTCTCGTGTTGATTCCTCGACGCTAACGGGCAAGGTGATGTGTGGCTATCAGGGATGGTTCCGCACGCCTGATGATGGCGAGGGACTCAGTTGGAAGCATTATCGAAATCAGACGAGCGGCGAATTTAAGCCGGGCGAGGCAGGCATTGAGTTCTGGCCTGACATGTCGGAACTAGCAAAGCACGAGCGCTTTGATACCGAATTTCGCCATGCCGACGGCGGGGTTGCCCAAGTTTTTAGTTCGGCTGTGCGCGACACAGTGGTCCGCCATTTCAAATGGATGCAGGAATACGGAATTGACGGCGTATTCGTGCAGCGTTTCGCCACTGAGGTGACCTCACCAGGCGGTGGTTTGGCGGATAACGAGGAGTCCCTGTCCGTCAACCGCGTGCTGGAGAACTGCCGTGCTGGCGCGGAACAGCATGGCCGGACCTACGCGGTCATGTATGATCTAACGAGCATGTCCGCCGCACGCATCGCGGCGGTGAAGGATGACTGGCGTTTTCTGGTTAAGGAAAAGGGGATTCTTAAGGATGCCGCCTATCAAAAACATGCGGGTCGCCCCGTGCTCGCCCTGTGGGGCGTGGGCTTCAGAAACCGTGATTACGGTCCTGCTCAGATCGGACCTTTGATCGATTTTCTCAAGAACGACCCCGAATGTGGCGGGCTCACCATCATGCTCGGCACTCCCACCCACTGGCGGGCGGGCGAGCGTGATGCTGGACCGTTTGCGGATTGGGAAATGATCTATCAGGCAGTTGATATCATTTCGCCTTGGACGGTCGGGCGTTTCGGTGGGATCGATGCGGCGCAACGTTATGCCGCGGAGATCGCCAAGCCCGACCACGCGTGGTGCGTGGCTAACAAAAAAGAACACATGCCCGTGGTTTTCCCCGGCTTTGCATGGGCCAATCTGAAGAAGGGAACGCAGGAGAATCCGGACGCCTTCATCGATCGCCAGGACGGTCGCTTCCTTTGGTCGCAATACGACGCGCTCGTTCAGACTGCCGGCGCGACGATGGTCTATCAAGCGATGTTCGATGAACTTGATGAGGGCACGCACATTTTCAAATCCACGAATAACCCGCCTGTTGGCGCAAGTCGCTTCCTAACTTATAACGAGCTTCCGACGGATCACTACCTTTGGCTCGTCGGCGAGGCGACACGACGCGTGAGAGGAGACGCACCATTCACGCCTGAGCTGCCGAAGCGATGAAGCGAATTTTCATTTCGTTCTGTCTCAAGCTTGCCATCTCCGGTGCTGCGTTCTCAGCCGAGCGCCCGAACATCGTCATGTTCGCGCTCGACGATTTGAACGATTGGATTGGCGCACTCGGTTACAAGCAGGCGGTCACTCCGAACATGGACCGCCTCGCGGCCTCCGGAGTGACCTTCACCAACGCGCACACCGCAGGAGTCTTTTGTGCGCCGTCGCGCAGCGCGTTTTTCACCGGGCGCCACGCATCCTCCACGGGGTGTTACACAACCCAGGTTTATCACCACGACCATCCCGACATCCGCCCGCTGCAACAGGTGCTGCAGGATGGCGGCTACGCGACCTACGGTGCCGGGAAGCTCTTTCATCACCCGGCCGGCTATGTTGATCTGCGCGGATGGAATGAATTCTTTGTGCGCGATGCTTCGCAAAAAGTCCGCGGTTGGCCGCTCGACAGTTGGTCCTTTGACATGGAGTTTCTGCCAGATCCGTTTCCCTACGGTGCCTTCAACCGCGAGGGAAAAAAGCATTCTGATTTCTTTCTCGAGTGGGGTCCGATCAAGAATGAGGACGAGGGGAAAATGGCCGACACCGTCCGCACGGAATGGGCCTGCAAGCACCTGCGACAAACGCATGACACGCCGTTTTTTCTGGGTGTCGGTCTCTACACGCCGCACTTCCCGAACTACGCGCCAAAGAAATATTTCGACCTCTACGACCGCGACAAGATCGAGCTACCACCTTACAACGAGCGTGATCTCGAGGACCTGCCGCGCGCCATCCGCAAGCAAAAGGAAGCCCGATCCGCCCACCACCGCAAGCTCGAGCGACTCGGTGCGATCAAGGACGCGATCCATGGCTACCTCGCCTGCATCTCGTATGCGGACGCGATGCTCGGGCGTCTGCTCGATGCGCTCCAGTCCGGCCCAAATGCGAACAACACCGTCGTCATTTTGTGGAGCGACCACGGCTACCACCACGGTGAAAAATTCGACTGGGGCAAACACACGCTCTGGGAGCGGACCTCCCATGTCCCGCTTTTCATCGCCGGCCCCGGTGTCACCAAGGGTGCCAAGATCGAAGCGACCGTTAGCCTCATCGACATGTTTCCCACCATCACAGATCTTGCTAGCGCCAAAGACGAGCAGCCGCGCGACGGAGTTTCGCTGGCACCCATGCTCAAGAATCCCGCCATGGCGCGCGACCGCGACATTCTGCTTCCTGGCATGAAGCCGAAAGAATACGCCATCATCAACCGCGACTGGCGCTACATTCGCTACGCCGACGGCGGCGAGGAACTTTACGAGCTCCGCAAGGATTGCAATGAATGGG
>JBEGOB010000076.1:0-2835 GCA_041182265.1 Verrucomicrobiota bacterium
CGCTAAAACCACCCACATCCGCCGCCCACTCACCCGTGGATGCATCTCGCGCCAGTTGCACCTCCGGCAGATCCACCACCGGCTCGTCGCCACTCGGTTGATAGCCCGGCGGCACGATCACACCCCACACCTTGTCCAGCGCGAAGGCGGATTCCACCGCAGCCCTGAGCCTTGCTTCTTGCGTGCCTTGCAGCGAAAGGTCGCCGCCGATGGCCGTCACCACCGGCCGCCCCGAGGCCGCCACTTGGTCGAGCCCGAGCCTGCCCGCCGCGAGTGTGGCACCGCCATTGCCCGATTGCGGAGTTTGTAAACCTGCCATCGCCCCCACGGCATCCAGATGCGCCTGACCGAGCGATTTACCCGCCGCCACGCCGCTCCACCACATCGATGAATAACTGACCAAGCCATTGGCCGCCAAGTGCGCCAGTTGGTCGGCCGCACTGGAAGCGAGCACCAGACGCCGCGAGCTAAAGGCATCCGCCATCATCATCGGACCGGCAACTCGGCGTCCAAAACAACTCTCCACCACCACCACCACCGACAAGCCCGGGCGGGTGGCTTGCAGGGCGTCAAGCCACGCATCCAACTCCGTGCCGCTGACACTTTCATTTTCAGAAAGCAGGAAAAGCCCGTCGCCATTGGGTGCGACGCGGCCGTGGTCCACCAAGTAAACCATCAGCACTTCCGTATCCGCCGCCACCGCGCCACCGTCGCTGAGTGCGGCGGCGAGCCTGGCCCGCGTGGGTGCGGCATCCGCCTCGGCACCATGGCCCAGCCAAAGAATTTCCTCGCTGCCCAGTCCGCGATAGACCAGCACCTCGCGGGCACGTGAGTTCAAGGCGTGCGCGGCAGGCCACACGGGGTCATTCAAACCACGCCGACCATCCACCAGCAGCGCCCGCCATTTCAAGCCGCTTGGCCCGCTGCGCTGGACCACATTCACCCAGGCCACGCCCGTCCGCCCCGCGGCGTTGCGGGCGACGACTTGATCGATCCCCGGCGTGTTGCCAGCCATGTAACGACCCGTGCTTGCATGGATGCTGCCGCCGCTTTGTGCGCTCCCCATGGCCCACGTCAGCGTGCCATTGTTGTCGATGCTGGTGAAATCCAGACTCTCCCCGGTGCCCACGGTCGCCACCGCAGGACTGATCCGCAGGTGCTTCTCGGGATTTCTCAGGAAAACCAGCGCGCCATCCGTGCCGCCGCCGATGATGTCCGGATCGCCATCGCCATCCAGATCGACCGCGGTGGAGGTCAAGCCTGCCCGGAAGCCATTGAAGGTGCCGCCCCAGACTTTGCTTTCGAGGAAAAACGAGCCATCCGCCTGGCCGAGGAAGCGCCAGATGCGCCCTTGGGCGTCGGACGCCAGAATGTCCATGCGCCCGTCGTTGTTGCTATCCGCCACCGCCAGCGCCGTGCCATCGGCGATGGGAGTGCCCAGCAAATTCGCGTTGCTGGAGGGCAAGCCGTATGGCAGCACGCCGGCCACCTTGGCAAAATGCAGCACCGCCGTCCCATGCAGCACCAACAAATCCAAGCCACCGGATTTCGGCCAGAACGCCGGACGCACCGCGCCGCTGCCGATGGCCAAATTTCCCACCCACTCGAAGGGATTCGCGCCGCCAGTCGCTCGGTAAAATCGCAGCAAGCCGTCATCGGAGCCGACCACCAAGTCTGCCCGGCCATCCCCCGTCCAATCTCCCAGCGATGGGTAAATTTTCCCTACTGGCCAATTCGAGAGCCCGCTGAGCACGGAGCTCACTTCCACCCAATCCGGCGCAAAGGGCGATCCCTCGTTGCGCATGAACCGCACACGCCCAGCCACTCCGCCCACGATCAAATCCAGATCGCCATCGCCATCGATGTCGCCCAAGGCCGGCGCGCTGGAGCCACCCGCCATGGCGAAGCTGCCCGCCTGCCCAGTGTAGGGATTGGTGAAAAACCCGCCGCCCGCCGCGCTGTCCACCGGGAAAATCTGGTGATTGACCACCACCAGCGCGGAGTCCGTCCATGACACGCCGCCCGCTTGGTGCGAGTGGCCCAAGACCGGATTAAGATTCTGTTGGAACGCGGTCAGCAGCGTATTCCCATCGCCGCTCACATCTGAATCGGCTCCGTAATCCAATGTGCCTAAGTGATACATCTCAAAGGCATCATTCACACCATCACCATCGCTGTCGCCCACAAGGAAATGCGCCACCGCATTGCGATCAGCCCCGTCCACGGTGAAGGAAATCCGCCGCAAAGCCACGCCCCAGGCGTCTCGTTGGGGCACGCCGTCGAGTTCCCAGTAGCCGAAACCTACCTGCGACATCTCCGGTGTGGTGATCACCGTGCCGTCAGGCACGATCGCGGATTGGTTCACGGTTCCCGAGGACGCGCTGTTGAGGGTGTAGCGCGAGAAACCCGCGAAATTGACGACCACCATGGCCGAATCCGCCCATGAGACGCCTCCGGCTTGGAAAGAATAGGCAAAGGTCGGCGCGCGACCCGCCTGATAGTTTTGCAGCAGCGTGATTCCATCGCCATTCAGCACGGTGGAGCCATTGTGCGCGGTCGTTCCAAGATAATACCACTCCCAAGCATCCGGCAGGCCATCGTCATCCGCATCGCCAGTGAAAAACCATGCCACCGCCTCGCGGTTCTCGATGTCCATCGTGAAGGAAATCTGACGCAGTGCCACACCCCAGGCATCCCGCTGTGGCACACCGTCGAGCGTCCAGTAGCCGAAGGTGGTTTGGGTGAGATCCGGCGTGTTGATCACCGTGCCCGGCGGCACCACCGCCGATTCGTTCACCGTCCCGGCCGGCTCGCTGCGCAGGTTATAGATGGGAT
>JBEGOB010000077.1:0-3256 GCA_041182265.1 Verrucomicrobiota bacterium
GAGATTGTAATTTGGCGGATGAAGTCGTGGATGGACTGTAAATCTGCATCCTCCAGCATCTGGGCTTTTCTCGCTGCTGGGTCGTCGCTTGTGGAGAGTTCATCCATGACCAATTGCCGGGCGCGTTTCTCATTGCCGCTGAGGCATTCGTAACAAGCGAGGTTGTAGCGAAGGAACGTCATCGCGGCATCCGAGAGAGACGTGTATTTTGCGAGCAATGCTGCCGCACATTCAGGCCCATCAGTTCGCCTGACGACAGATCCCAAATTGAAAACACTTTGCAGCGTCTCTCGATGCTTCGGCCCGTGGGCTTTCTCGCAGCCGTCCAGTTCACGGCGGAACAATATCTCAGCTTCCTCGAACTCTCCCTTTTCCTTGAGAAATTCAGCCAGGCCATAAACAGACTTGAGCGTCTCGGGATGCTCCCGCCCAAGGTTTTTCTCGCAGCCCTCCAGTTACCGGCGGAATAATATCTCAGCTTCCTCGAACTCTCCCTTTTCCTTGAGAAATTCAGCCAGTCTGTACACCGACCTCAATGTGTCCGGAATGTCCTTTCCAAGGGCTATCTCACATCTTGAAAGTGCTTCGCGCAACAGTGCCTCTGCATCCCTGAGTTCTCCTTTGGCCTTGAGAAATTCAGCAAGTCCATATACAGACTTGAGCGTTTCGGGGTGCTCCCGCCCAAGGGCCACCTCACATCTTGAAAGTGTTTCGCGCAACAATGTCTCAGCTTTCTCGAACTCTCCCTTTTCCTTGAGAATATCCGCCAGCGTATACATAGAAATCAGTGTGTGGGGGTGCTCGGCACCTAATACACGCTCCTGAGCAGTCAATACACGACGACAGAGAGACTCTGCCCCGGCGATGTCCCGCTTCTCCATAAGCAATCTTCCGAGATTAAAGGCGCTAACGAGTGTGCTTGGATGCTCTGTTCCTAGCACGCGCTCCTTTGCGTTCAGGGCACGGCGGTATAAGGACTCCGCACCCGCTATATCTTCTTCGGATTTGAGCAAATTGCCAATATTATTGACAGTCCTTAGAGTAGCTGGATGGTCTGGTCCGAGCGTTCGCTCTCTTCCTTCCAAGGCTCGGAGATACAATTCTCTTGCTTTGTGGCTATCGTCTTTATCATCATGCAGCAAAGCAAGTCCATGCAAACTTTCCAATGTTTCTGGATGGAGGTCCCCTAACAAATTCGTCCTTCCATTGAGCGCACGTACATACATTTTCTCGGCTTCATCGAGTCTCCCCAATCTTCGAAGCGACGAACCAAGGGCGTATACCACTTCAAGGGTTCTAATGTCTTCTTCACCGTGAACATGCGTTTGTCCTTCCCACGCAAGGCGTAAAATCTTCTCCGAATCAGAATAGCGACCAAGATCCGCCAAGATCTGGCCAACGTCCTTTACGCATTCGAGAGTGATCGGATGTTTCTGTCCAAGGCTTTTCCTGCAGCCTTCCAGTGCACGCTGGTATTCCACTTCGGCTGCGCGGAAATCGCCGAAGTCTCGAAGCAGATCGCCTAGGCGATTGCGGGTCATGAGCGTGTCAGCATGAAATTCCCCCAGAATTTTCACATGTTGATACAAGGCCCGCTTTAAAATAACGAGTGTTGCTGTCCACTGCTGGTGCTCACGTAGCCACTCCGCCACTTCAACAAGGGGATCGCCCTGATTCCACTGTGTCATTTCCGGCAGCATGTTCGGCAGCCACTCGAGAACCTGTTCCTCCCTGTCGAGAGGCAGGGTGATCCCATGTGAATCTTTCCGACGCCGCAAGAAACAATCCCATAGAAAGTCGCACAGATGCTTCCTTGCGGAGCTGGGGCAGGTCACGAATTGCCCGCTTGTATCGCTGTTGAGCCATTCGCCCAAGGTCTTGTGGAACAGGCTCAGACCCATGGCACTATCCATCAGATAACCTCCCAGTCTGGACCGCCGGCGTTTAGCCTCTTCTTTGGAGACCGTGAGAATCCCTGCGGCCATCTCAAGCGGCAGCGGGCCAGGCGCGGCCATGATCAGGCGCAGCAACGGCTGAACGTTGGTGACGAAGTCGCATCCAAAGCGATGCTCGAAGGTTTGGTAATACCGGCTGTAAAGTCCGCCGATGCCGGATTGCATTTTCTCCAAATCGGCCAAACGTAGTGTGCCTTCCCTGAGCCCTTCCTCGACCATCCGCAGATAGAGAATCATGCCCTCGCTCTTCTCCACCAAGCCTGAGCATATTCGGTCACGCTGCGCTACGTCCAGCCCCGCCAATGCTGGCAAGCCGCCGATACGCGCGGCGCAGTAGCGCGTAAGATCGTCCGTGTTGCGGGCATCGGCCGCGGCAATTTCAAATGGCTTGAAGCGTTGCAGGTGGCCCACCACCGAGGCATCCGGGCGGCTGGTGACCACAAAGCTGATCCACTTGGGAAGCTCCATGAACTTGCCGCTGATCAGCGCGCTCAGAGCGTTCTGACCTGTGGCTTCCGTGGCCTCGTCGAGCGCGTCGATGAGGATCACCAGCTTGTGTTCCCGCCAGATCAGGCCGGCGAGAGGCTCGGAGATGAGGAGATTGAAAAGATCCGCCAGATTCTTCTTCGATAGAGATTCCAGCGCCTCGGCGATCTGCGCTTCGGGCGAATCGGCGAACAGTTCCAGCCGCGGCAGCAGGCGTGCCCGGTAATCGTCCCAGCGCAACGCGAGTTGGAATGCCAAGGTGCAGACAGCACGCAGGGGGTCTCGCAGTTCGATGCTTTGTTCGTCGCAGAACCAAGTGCCCACCACGGCGGCGCGGTAACGGCTGGCAAGATTCACGGCGAGCGCCGTCTTGCCAAACCCCGGCCCGGCCTTGAGCCAGAACACCCGTGAATCGGGTTGCTGGTTAAGCCAGTCCTCGAACGCATCAAATATCCACTCCCGGCCCATGAACCCCTCCAAATGTTGGGCGAACTTGCCCTCAAACGAGGACGGTTTGAGCACCCGTCGCAGGATTGCCGCCTCAGAGGCAAAGCGCGTGGCATCGCCTTCGACCCGGCTGACGATCTCCAACAATTTCTCCTCGTAATAGCGCTCGAAGTCGAGATCCTCCTGGTCGCGGAACTCCCGCCAACGGCTTAGATCCGGCCACTGAAGGTGGGTGATGGTGACCGGGATGCTCTCCTGCGGAACCTTCTCGACCAGAACCGGATAGACCTTGCCGAAATACTGGAGCGCCATCGCCACCTCATTGCGACAAACACCCGGGTCGCGGGTGGAATGGATGGAAAGAAACG
>JBEGOB010000078.1:0-15294 GCA_041182265.1 Verrucomicrobiota bacterium
ACGTATCGCTGTGCAAATACCGCCGCAACAATCCATACGCCACGATGCATCCCAGCAAAACCAGCACAATCCCGCCCCCAATCCACCGCGCGGCCCAACGGCTCTTCCCCGGATTTCCTCGTCTTGATCGGCGGCTCATGAGTGGATCCTAGCCCGCCTCACCTTCACCGCAAGCCTGCGAAATCCTCACCAAGTTTCTCGCTCCCGCAGCTCACTCCGCGAAACCCGCTCCCGGCGGCAGCGAGGGACTCGCGGAATTCACATCTCCGCCCCGCGTGAAAATTTCATCCATCCGGTCCAGATACTTGGACATGCGATCCGTCCGCGGATGCGGATTCTCCTTCAGTCGCTCTTTCAAACGGATGTAATCATCAAATTCACCGCTCGTTTCACGCGCCCGAGTGATTTCAAACCAGTCCAGGTAGTCCCGCGCCTGCACCGCCTTCGCACTCATCGTCGCCCGCCGCGCATCAAGCGCTGCAATCCGCTCCGCCAAATCCTTTGGCAACTCACCCGCCATGGCATTGAGTAAAATTTGATACTCCTCCAAAATCGGCCGATACGACGGAAAACAACGATAACTGAGGCGCACCAAAGCCTCGCGTGAGGCCCGCACCTGAACGAGCCGCTCCGCAGGCGGCAACAGCACAAATTCCGGCCAAGCACTGAATTCCTTCTTCTCGATGATCCCCTCCGCCGTCCGGAAATCCATGCGCAGCGCCTCGGCCAATGCCACCTCCGTCTGCGGAATCGACAGCACGTCCGACAACAAATTCTGCGCACCAATATTCGCCAGTTGCAGCGCCCACCACTTCGACAAACTTGTCTCAGAAAGATTCAACTCCGGGAAATGCTTGCGCAAGAGCACCGGCATTTCTCCTTCAAAAGCAGCGACTTCCGACAAAAACGCACGAAATCCCTCCTTCCCCTGCGGTTGCTGCAACAGCGCCATCACCAAGGCCCCGGACGACACCCCGAATGCCGCACGCGTCGCGCCGTCCAAGCCCTCAAACTCCCGTTCATCCATCGAAAACAGCTCGTCCAACTTGAACAATCCACCTGTCTTGAACAAAGCCCCGTAAAGCCGCCGGTCGCTCTGTCCCAAACGCCACGCAGTCGCCTCTCGCAAACCATCCACCAACCAAGGTGGCACCAAAAACGGTGTTTCTGACTCACGCGCGGGAAGCCCGCCCAGCGCACGATCATAAATCAACGCCGCGGTCACCGCAGGTTTCAACAGCCTCGGTTCAAGCCCACGGGCCAAATGGATATCCAAGCGCAATTGATAACCCAACTCATTGAAAAACAATTGCATCGCCACCGTCCTCGGTGGCAAGGGATCGCCAAATTTTCCGTGCAGCACGATTTGAACCGGGATTTTCCACGCATCCGGTTCTTCCGTCAGGCGCAGCAATTCATCCTTCGCCTCCTCCGCCAAAGCCGCCGCCACACCACGGTCCGCCACCTCGCCACCCGCAATCCGGAATTGCTTCGTCCGACTGACCGCCGCCTCGCCACCGCCCACCGCCAAAGCCTCCGGCGGGGTGACGACTTGGGGCGGCGCAGCCTCTTGGGCGAAGCAAGCCGCGCCCAAGATCAAGCTGATAATCAACGGGTTGGCATTCATCAAAAGGTCAAAGGCATGCCCTCGTCGCCCAAGGGTTCACGCGGATCCAGCACCAAGCTGCCATCCTCGATCCGGATGCGCGCCATCTCACGGAACGCCAAATCAATTTCCTCCGAGAAAACTGCCGCTAGCTTTTTGTAGGCTGGCGTCACCAAAAGCAAAAACCCCTGCGGCACGACCAACTGGCCAAAACGCCCGCCGCGCGGCGGATTCGGGAAATCCTCATGAAACGGTCGACCATGCATCCGGATCTCGGTGCCCACCCCATCCGTGCCTTCCATCCGCTCCACCTCTAAATACATCGAGACCGTGAACGGCATTCCCCACATGCGCCGCTCCATCACCACCTCCGCCACTTCCTTTTCGAGTCGCACCCAAACACGCTCAAGGGTGACTTTTTCCTGAAAAATTCCACCCTGCCGCGCCACCAGCGTCCGCGCCAACCAAGCATTCAACTCCGCCTCGGACAAGGTCACCGGATATCCCCGGTCAATCGCATTTCTCAAAACCACCTTGAGATTTCGCCCCACGGGTGCCGCCGGATCCACGCGCTTTAAATCACTCAAATCCTGCGCTTGGCTGAGAAAATACAAGGCGGCCCCAAAGCCGCAAATAACGACGAAAAGCAGCAGGGAACTCAGCTTTGACAAGCATCCACCCCCTGAAGGGTGCGGGTTAGGGTCGGACATGTGCCGCTTGCATACCACGCCACCCGCCACTTGCAAAGCCCCGCTTCACGAACTCTCACTCACCGGATTTCGCCGCCGGCGCACTCGCCGCCGCGGGGGGAGCCGAGGCCGTGCTGTCCGCCTTGGCCGCCGCTTGATACGACGAGGATCGATAGTCGGTTTGGTAAAATCCGCTGCCTTTGAAAATAATCCCCCCGCCCGTGCCCAGCAAGCGCTTGACCGCCCCATCACACGCACTTTCCGGACAATCGGTGAGTTTCGCATCATTCATGCTCTGAAACACCTCAAAGCGCTTCCCGCATTTCTGACATTCGTAATCGTAGTTTGGCATGGTCGTTCGCGCTGCTTGTAAACACGTTCCCGGCACCACGCAATCCGGATCTCAACGAGAAAACTCTCACTGGCCACCCCAACGCCCCGGATGCCACTTGCGCCACTCGGATTTCCCGCTATCTCTCCCGCGTGTCACGCATGGAGGATCTGACGCACGGCTGGCTCCGCCAAGTCGTCACTCAACCGGATTTCGCAGCGCGCCTGGCCCCATTGGCCACCGGTGACCGCGAGGTCGTGCTCGACCACTCGGCGGAATCGGCTCACGCGTTCCTCGCCGCAGCCGTCATCCAAGCCGCCAAGGATCTCGGAAAATCTCGCGTTTGGCTGATCTCGGACATGCCGCGTCACCGCGAGCGCATCGCCTCGGAATTGGAACTCTGGGGCGTCACTGGCCTCGTCCTCCCAGACGGCCCCGTGGAAACGGGCGATGGCTCGATCGCCGATCCCGAGTCGGCCGCGGAGTGGTTTTCCGTCCTAGAAATTCTCGCCTGCGCGGAATCCTGCGTCACACTTTGCGGCAGCGACGCCTTTGCCGGAAAAGCGCCCTCACCCGCCGCTCTCCGCGCTTGCCGCACTCCACTGAAACCCGGCACCCCGCTCGATCCCGCAGAACTGGCGCAATCTCTCAGCACTCATGGCTACGAACGCGTCCCCACCGTCGCCGCACGCGGACAATTCGCCGTCCGTGGCGGCATCCTCGACTTGTTCGCATGGCAGGCCGCCAAACCTCTACGACTCGAATTTTTCGACACCGACCTCGAATCCATCCGCGAGTTTGACCTAGATTCACAGGCATCCACCCACAAGTTGCTAGAAGCAGACTTGCTCCTCGCCGAGCCATCCTCCGCGGCCACGGTGGCGGACTACAGACGCAACGGTGATTTAATCATCTCTTTCAACGCGGAAATCACGCGTCCAGACGTCCGCATCCTCGAAGGCGCAGCGGAATACAACAGCGAGGAGGATTTTACCCTCGCTTGCTTCGGCAGCCCGCTCGGCACCTTCGAGGCTGGCGATTTCATCCTAGAAGAAAATCGCCGCGAGTCATTTTTCCGCCAACTCAACACGTGGCAGCGCGACGGATGGGACATCGCGATGGTCTTCGGCAACAAGGGCGAGGAGGAACGCTTCGCCGAACTCGCCGGAAAAGATCTCCAACGCGACCTAGGTCTCACGCCAATTCGCGGCGAGCTGTTAGCAGGCTTCACTCTGCCCATCTCCAAACTCGCAGTGCTCTCATCCTCCGAGCTCTTCGGCCGCTACCGCACGCCCGGTGGACCGCGCCGCTCGCTCATGGAAAAGGCGCGCGCCGCACGTGCCCGCACCACCATCGATGAAATGGAGGAAGGCGATCTTGTCGTCCATTATGAATACGGAATCGGCCGCTTCAAAGGCATCCAACAAGGCGACGACGGCGACGAACTGGTTCTTGAATATCGCGACGGCGCGCTGCTCGGCGTCCCGCTCGAACAAGCTCACCTCGTCGGAAAATACGTCGGCCTCGGCGGGAAAACTCCTGAATTGAACAAACTCGGCGGCACCGCTTGGAAAAATGCTCGCAAAGCCGCAGAAAAATCCATCCTCGACTACGCCGCACAACTTCTCCGCGTCCAAGCCGAACGCCAGGGCGAAGTCGGCTTCGCCCACCCGCCGGACTCACGCTGGATGTGGGAATTCGAACGATCCTTCCATTTCACCGAAACCACCGACCAACGCCGCGCAATCGACGAAACAAAGCTCGACTTGGAGTCAACGCGACCGATGGACCGACTGATCTGCGGCGATGTCGGATTCGGCAAAACCGAGGTCGCCATCCGCGGCGCATTCAAGGCCATCACCAGCGGCAAACAAGTCGCCATTCTCGTGCCCACCACCGTTCTAGCAGAACAACATTGGCGCACCTTCCGTGAACGCATGTCGGACTACCCAGTCCGCATCGAACTGCTCAACCGCTTCCGCTCCGCAGCGGAAATCCGCAGCACTCTGGAAGGCTTGGAGGACGGCTCCGTGGACTTGGTGATCGGCACTCACCGCCTCGTTTCCGGAGATGTGAAATTCAAGGATCTCGGCTTGGTCGTGGTGGATGAGGAACAGCGCTTCGGCGTGGCTCACAAAGAAAAATTCAAGCAACTTTTCCGCCAAGTCGATGTCCTAACATTGTCCGCAACGCCCATCCCACGCACGCTCTACATGGCACTCATGGGCGCGCGCGACATGTCCACCATCGACACCCCGCCGCCCAATCGCGTCCCGGTTTCGACAACAGTTTGCGCCTATGACGAGCGTGTCATCCGCGATGCGATCCGCCGCGAAATGAAGCGCGGCGGCCAAGTTTTCTTCCTCCACAACCGCGTGAAAACCATCGATATGATGGCATCGAAAATACGCGAACTTGTCCCCGAGGCCAAGGTGCTCATCGGTCACGGACAAATGGATAAGGATGACTTGGAAGTGGTCATGCACGCCTTCGTCAAAGGCGAGGCGGATGTTTTGTTAGCCACTACGATTATTGAAACCGGAATTGATATTCCCAACGCGAACACCATCCTGATAGACCGCGCGGACCGCTTCGGCCTAGCAGACCTCTATCAACTTCGCGGACGGGTTGGCCGGGCTGGGGAAAAAGCCTACGCCATCCTGCTGCTGCCTCGCGACATGATGACCGTCGGAGACGCGCGGAAGCGCATCAACGCCATCAAGGAATACACCGCACTCGGCTCCGGCTTCAAGATCGCCATGAAAGATTTGGAAATCCGCGGCGCTGGCAATTTACTTGGCACCAAACAATCAGGCCACATCTCACAAATCGGATTTGAGCTCTACTGCCAACTTCTCCGGCAGTCCGTGGACCGCCTGAAGGGACGCAAAGACGCACCCCGCGGCGAAACTAGCTTCAAGGCGGACTTCGTCGCTTTCAGCGAAACCGCCTACTCCCGGGAGGACCCGAAACTCGTGCTGCCCGCATTTTTACCCGCCTCATGGCTTGAGGAAACCAAAGTCCGCATCACCGCATACCGCGAACTTTCCGAGGCGGCCACCGGCAAGGCGCTCGATGCACTGGAAAAGTCATGGCGCGATCGCTTCGGCCGCATCCCCCCGCCTGCTGCACGGCTCATCGAAGTCACGCGCATCAAAGCGCTTGCCGCCTCCGAGGGGATTTCATCGGTGGAAATCCAAGGCCAACGCCTGATGCTTCACCGCAATGGAGACTACATTCTCCTCGAAGGTCGCAGGTTTCCCCGCTTGCAATCCGCCAGCCCACAGGGGAAGCTCTCCGAGGCGGCAACGATGCTTCAAAACTTTTAATTCCTCCATGAATTCAACGATCTCGAATTTCTCCCGCGCGCTGCTGCTTGCAGGAACCATCGCCTCCACAGGCACCGTTTCCGCCCAATTCTCCTCACCCAAACGCCCAAGCGGCCCCGTCGAGGTGAATGGAATCGCCGCCAAGGTGAACGGACGTGTTATCACCAAGAATGAAGTTTCGTTCATGCTGGCGCCCATTTACGCGAAGCTTGCCACAGAATTTCCACGCAGAGGCTCACAATTCGATGCCAAATTCAAGGAGGCCAGAGATGGAATCGTCCAAGAATTGATCGATCGCCAAATCATCCTCGATGAATTCAAACAGCTCGGTGCCACGATCAAACCGAACATCATCGACGAGGAAATCAAACGGCAAATGCGCGAACTCTACAACGGCGACGAGGTCAAATTCCGCGAGGAATTGAAACGCAGCCGCCTGACCATGGAGGGCTACCGCGAAATGACACGCGAGAAAATCGCGGTCCAATCCATGCGCTCACAGCAGTTTTCCGACGCGCCACCACCGCTCCCTGACGAGGTCCAAAAGGAATACAACGAGACTAAATCCAAACTCCGCGCAGTGGAGAAGGATGTCATCACTTTCCAGAAAATCTTTATCCCCGCCGCCGACCCACAAAATCCTGTGGCCAGCTCGGAAACTCAACTCTCTCTCGCTGAGGACCTTGCCAAACAACTCGCCGATGGCAAAGACTTCGCCGAACTCGCAAAATCCCACTCCAAGGACGCTTTCGCCGATGACGGTGGCCTCCAGGAAAATGTGCCCCGCCTGGATCTCTCACCAGAATTCGCTTCGATCCTTTTCGATGCGCCCATCGGCAAAGTCGTCGGCCCATTGATGGACCCGCAAGGCTTCACGCTCGTCAAACCCATTAAAATCGAGCTCGGCCCCGCACCCGCGCTCGACGCAAAAATCCGCGAAATGCTCGAGGAACGCATCCGCCGGAAAAAAACCTCCGCTCAATACGACCGCTGGATCGAATCCAAGCGAAAACGCGCCATGGTCGATATCCGGAACTGAGAAATCCCCTCACGCTTCCGCAAATTCCGCAGAGTTTCCGCATTTGTTCCCTCGCGATGGATGATCCGGCTTGCCCTTAGCCGCCCGGCGAGTCATTGAGTGCCCGTGATGCGTGATCTAGCAGCCAATCCGGCCTGGCAGGAGGACGATCTGGGGCTGCCGCTTCCAGACTCGCCCCATGCGTGCTCGGTTTGTTTACCCACATGGCAGTCGATTCTCGACTACGAGGAGGGTCGGGAAAAAGTCCTCAGACGGATGCGAACCGGTTACCCCCGGTTTTTCAAGCATCCAGTCGTGGAGCGCCTTTTCGCCGCCGCAAAGGCGGAAGTGGCCTCTGAAAATGAGGATGTTATCGTCCTCCCAACACGCGCCGCCGTCCAGCGCGCCCATCGCTGGGTCGAGCGCCGCGCAGAAACTGCCGTCCGCATCACCAGCTTCCACGGCCTCCAAGTCCTCGTGGTCCCCACCAAGGCAAAACCCGAAGCAGACGCCTACTGGCGCTTCGCCGGAGAAGTCGTCAGCAGCCGCCAAGCTCAAGATTTTCTCGACGGAAATCTGCGGGATGGCTCGAAGTCCCACTTGGTTTCTCGCGCATTATCGAAATTCACCGGCTCTGCTCCCGAAGATACCTTCATTTTCACAAGCGGCATGTCCGCCGTCACCGCCGTCTTGCGCGCGCTCCCTGGGTTGCTCGAAGGCAAAAAAACGCTCCAACTTGAGTTTCCCTATGTGGATAGCCTCAAGGTCCAAGAACTCTTCGGCCCCGGCGTGGTCTATTTGAACCAAGCCGTCGGCGAGTCCTTCGACGAAGCCCTCCGCCGCATCCGCCAGTCCGAGTTCGCTGGAGTGTTCACCGAGGTGCCCAGCAATCCTCTCTTGCGCACTGTCGATCTCAAACGCGTCGCGGAAGCCTGCGCGGAAAGTCGCACGCCTTTGATCGTGGATGATTCCGCAGCGGGCCCCATCAACGTCCATGCCCTTCGTTTTGCAGACGTCGTCACCGGTAGCCTCACCAAGTGGATTTCCGGCGCTGGGGATGTCATGGCCGGAATGGCCGCCGTGCGCGCAGATTCGCCCGTTGCGAACGCAATGCGCGAGTCCCTAGGCGCAGATTCAAGCGACTGCGCCCCTCTTTACATCGCCGACGCGGAAATTTTACTCTCCAACATCAAAGGCTATCCACAACGGATGGAAATGGTGAATTCAAACGGCTTAGCGCTCGCAGCCTGGCTCAAGGAGCACCCCGCCGTGGCCGAGGTCTGGCACCCTTCTCTCACGTGCAGGGAAAACTATGAGTCCATCATGCGCAAAGGCGGCGGCTACGGTGGACTTCTATCATTTGTGCTGAAGTCACAGAAAAAAACTCCCAAGGTTTACGACGCACTGCGCGTCAACAAGGGCCCAAGCTTCGGCACTTGGTTCACGCTCGCCTGCCCATACACTTTGTTAGCTCACTATCAAGAATTGGAATGGGCAGAGGCCTGTGGCGTTTCTCCTAACTTACTGCGGGTCTCCTGCGGCACGGAATCTATCGAAACATTGATCCATGTTTTCGAGGATGCACTCGCTCAAGCGTAAACTCCCAAGATCTTTCGATTAGAAAAATCCTGGGAACGTGCTTTCTCCCGGTGGCCCGGGGAAATTCTCGTCCAGAAATTTCCGCCAGATTTCACGACTTTCGCTCGAAAGACACTCGTTCATGCGCGTGACGCATGCATGGCAAATCATCCATGGCAAGGGACCACTCACCAAAACTCCCCCAGAATCAAACAACGCGGATCTTACATAAGCGCGCACCGCCTCGCGCGGCGTCCGACACGCAATGCATGCCGCGAAGCGCTCTCGCATGTCGTAACTGAGCATAAACTCGGAAATACGTGCATCCCAGTCGATCTCACGTGCTAGAAACTGACGCACCGCCTCCTTGGACTCATCGGATAGCTGTCTCGCGACCGCATCACGGCATGGCTGGCAAATCGCATACTCAAACACACATTCGTCCTGCTGAATTTCCTGACTCACCCACCATGGCTGGTCAATTTCAAGCAAGGGCAAACGACACTTCACACAGTGGGAAAATGGCGCACCTGTTTCCGCGGAATTCAGTAAATCCTCAATCGTGCACATGAACGCAGTATGCCACGCAGGTGTCTAAATCAAACGCAAATTTTCACGGTCTCCCATCCGCCCCAACTCGCTCCAACACTCGCTCCAACACTCGCGCCGCGATCCTCGCCTCACCCGGCCACCCCGTTCTGCCAAGTCGATCAAGCACCTGCGCCAGCGAAGGAATCCACAAACCTTCACGCGCCATTTGCTCCCAATCGCGCGGAAATCCCACTTCCGGCAAAACTCGACCTGCCAGATGAAAGCATAACCACGCACGCCAAGAACGCAGCTCCGCACGCGGGCCCGACATCCGACTCGCCAAATGCTGAAAATGCCGCACCGGATTCCCCAAATACCCTGCACTTCCACCGGCCGCCGCATGCATCAACCAACACATCGCCTGATACGGCGGCGGAAATTTATCTAACACTTTATCGTCCGTCAAATCGGACATCCACGCTTTATTCAACTGCAACAAAGCCTGAGCCGGCTTGCCCTGAATCCACATGGACTGAGAATAGCGCAAAGCATCCTGATAGAACGCCTCGCCTCGATCTTTCCCATGCCGCCGCGTCACCTCCGGACCTAGCGGATTTTCCACATGCGGAAGCCATGGACATGCTGCATTCTGAATCATGGATTATCCCTCATTTACAGATCCACAACACCCACGGAATCACCACCAAGGGCCCCAATAATGCCAATAACAGCCCAACACCCAAAAGGTCGGAAGTCTGGACGCGTCCACTCGCAAATGCCACGGCATTCGGCGGAGTGGAAATCGGCAAACACATCGCCAATGAACAACAAAGCGCCAATGCAACCGCCATCGCCCCAGTCGACGCCACCGGCACCAACCCGATCGAAACCGGGACCAAAATACTCGCAGTCGCCGTATTGCTCATTAAATTCGACAGTAAAACCGCCATCAGCGCACAGGCGAAAACCAAGGCCACCGCCCCCCAATTCCCTGGCATCAAGCCCGCCATCCAATCGGCTAGGCCAGTGTCTCTCACGGCAATGCCTAACGACATCCCGCCAAACAGCAGCAATAAGACATCCCAAGGCAACGAACGAATATCCTCCGTTTCCAAAACCCCAGTGACAGCTAACAGAATAATCGGAATGAATGAAATCACCGGCGACGGAATCCCATGCACGGACTCTGTCATCCACATGAGCACCGTCGCACCAAAAACCACCATCACCACCCAACGGTGAACCCGCTCACGAGAACTCGCCTCACGGATCTCATTCGCAGGCAAAACTGGAACACCACCCATGCCAGCGCCCCTGAAATACTTCGTCCGAATCCATAAAAACGCCACCCCGGCCAAAATCACCGCCGGCGGCAAACCCAAGATCATCCACTCCAAGAAATCCGGTCTTTGCCCGGCTAACAACTGCCCCACGGCGATCGCATTGGGTGGCGATCCAATGATGGTTCCCATGCCACCAAGATTCGCAGCAACGGCGATCCCCAAGAAAATACCACGCGGTTTCCGGTCATCCGGCGTCGCCCCTGCCGCAAGCGGGCCCAACACAGCCATCATCATGGCAGCAGTTGCGGTGTTAGACATGAACATGCTTAACAGGAAGGTCCCGCCCATCACCCAAGCTAACAAGCGCGCCGGACGTGGCCCCACACGCGCCAACAGCGCCATCGCCATTTGCCGATCCAAACCCGTCTTGGCACACCCGCGCGCCAAGACAAAGCCTCCTAAAAACAGCCAAATCAAAGGCGATGCCCACGGGTCCACAAATCGACGCCACGCATCGAGATCCCCCGCCGCAGCGTGCACCCCGCCTGGCTTCCCCAACAATGCGATTTCCAAGCCCACCACCATCAAGGCGACGGAAAATGCCGCCATCGCCTCAGAAACCCACAACAAGGTCGCAAACACCAAAATCCCCAAACTCACCTGCCCCGCTGCAGATAAATCCTCATACCATCCCCAGCTTTCCGGCACCAACACCACGGCCAAGGCCACCGCCCCGCACACCAACACCTTGGCCACCGAGCGCAAGGCCTTCCGATGATACCCCGCGATCAAACGCCTCGCAGCAGCCCGTGTGTCAGTCCCATTCACATCTCCATTCCCGGCCCAAGCTCAGAGCCATGCAAGCCATTTTCACACCATTTCACTCACTTTCAGGGCTTGCTTCTCCGCCGCCTGCCCCTGATTATCCGCGCCCCATGAGTCGTTTAGAAGGAAAAGTTCTTGTCGCGCAGGGCGGTGGTCCAACCCCCGTCATCAACCAAAGCATCGTCGGCGTTGCCCTCGAAGCCCGTAAATTCAGCCAGGTCACCTCCATCTATGGAGCCGTCCACGGCGTCCGCGGAATCATTGACGAAAATTTCGTCGATCTGACCCGGGAAACCACACACAACCTCGAACAAGTCGCCGGCACGCCATCATCCGGCCTACTCTCCACCCGCGATAAGCCGGATGAAGACTACTGCGCACGCATGTTCAAAGTCATGCAAGCCCATGACATCCGCTACTTTTTCTACGTCGGCGGAAATGACTCATCGGACACCGTCCGCATCGTCAACGAGCAAGCACAGGCCGCAAACTACGAACTGCGCGCCATCCACATCCCCAAAACCATCGACAACGACCTTGAGGAAAATGACCACTGCCCCGGCTTCGGCTCCGCCGCTCGCTTCGTTGCGCAGGCATTCTCAGGGGTGAATCTCGACAACCGCGCCCTCCAAGGCGTTTACATCGGAGTCGTGATGGGACGCCACGCCGGCTTCCTCACCGCATCTTCCTCGCTCGCCCAAAAATACATCGATGACGGCCCGCACCTCGTCTATGTGCCTGAGCGCCATTTCATCATGGAAAATTTCCTCGCGGATGTGGACCGCGTTTACCAAAAGCACGGCCTCTGCACCATCGCCGTTTCTGAAGGCATCTCCGATCCAGACGGCACCGCCATGATCACCAAGCTACTCGGCACCGAGGAGCGAGATTCCCACGGCAATATCCAACTCTCGGGCACCGGCGCACTCGGCGATCTCCTCTCAAATGAAATTCGCAAGGGACTCGGCATCAAACGCGTCCGCTCCGACACCTTCGGCTACCTGCAACGCTCGTTCATGGGCATTCAATCTGACCGCGACGCCCGCGAGGCGCGTGAAGTCGGAGAAAAAGCCGTCCAATTCGCCATGTGGGACAATGTCGATGGCTCGGTGGTCATCCGCCGCCCCGTCCTCAACTACAGCGTGGATTACGATCTGGTTGCGATCGAGAAAGTCGCCGGAAAAACACGCCACATGCCCGACAATTTCATCAACGCCGCTGGCAACGGCGTCACCGAGGAATTCAGGAACTACTGCCGCCCACTCCTCGGCTCCGACTTGCCGGAACCGCACCGTCTGCGCGCCCCGAAAGTCGCAAAGATCCTCCACAAGTAAGCCTCTGCGCTTCACTTTAGATTCCCAAAATGCCGGAGAGAGATTTTCCTTTCTCCGGCATTTTCGTTGGGCGGGGGATGCGCACGCCCCCAAGCAATTCAGGAATCCAACTCTTTTGCACGAAGTAACTTAGATGCTTGTATCACCGCATGATCTTCCCTGACAGGCTTGATCCCAATCCCGTCGTCACCGCCACCCGCCTGGTCAGCCGAAATCGCAACTCCTATCCACCGGAATTCCTCACTGCCGTCCAAGACCACCTTGAGCATCATCGTCAACGGAACCGCAATCAACATCCCCAAGGGCCCCCACACCCAGCCCCAAAACATCACTGAAATAACGACCACCAAGGTGGAAATCCCAAAGCGCCGCCCCACCAACATGGGCTCAATGAAATTCCCGAGAAAATTGTTAATCAGCAAATAACCGCCCGCCACCAACAAAGCATTGGGAATCCCCGCAACCAACAGAGCAAGAACGACCGGCGGCGCACCTGCAACCAATGAGCCGACCACTGGAATGTAATTCAACGCAAAGGCAAGAATGCCCCACAACACGTAAAAATCCAATCCCGCCGCCCAGCAAAGGACCCCAGCCAAGAAGCCTGTCAATAAACTCACCCCAGTCTTGATCGCCAAATAACGCTGAATATCCCGCGTCGCACTCAGAATCCGCTCAATATTCGGCCCCTTTGCCTGACTGATCGCTTCCAAGCGCCGTCCAAACATCCGCGCCTCCGACAGCATAAAAACAGTCAAAATCAAAATCACCAAAGCCGTGCCGAAAAAACCCACAACATGGCCTAACAAGCCCGTGCTGAAATCCCAAATTTTCTCAAACCGGATATTCTGCAAATTCGACAAATTGTTCTCCATCGCCAACTGGATTTTCTCCTTGGCATCCTCAACGCCCCATTTCTCAAGTTGCAGCGCCAAGGACTCGGAACTCTCACGCACCTGCTGCGACACCTGCCCCGCATAACGCGCGTCCCACTTTTGCTGCAAATCCCCCACCAAGGTCACGCCCAACACTGCGATTGCCGCAATAAACGAGAAATCAAACATCACCGTTGCCACCACCGCCAAGCTCCGCGGGACCCCGCGCTTGGTCAGTCCATGCGTGATCGGCAAACTCACCGTCGCCACGAAAAATGCCAAGAGAACCGGCAAAAAAAACGCCTCGCCCGCCTTCAAACCCGCCACCACCAGAACCAACACTCCAAGCAGAATCAGAGTCTTCCCCGAGCCCTCCCACGCCTGTTTGATTTTTAGATCCATCCTCCCGTGAGTAAAGGTCTCCCCCCGCAACCCCGCAACCGTATTTCACACGGAAATCGCATCCGCAAAATCTCTCACCCAAACAAAAAATTTGTGACGCACTCCCAGTGCCTTTCGTCTTTCTCATCAGTCAGTTCTGCTGAACTCTCCCGGTAAAAACCTCAAAATCTCGTAAAACTCATGAAACCCTCCTCCACCTTCATACAAACCAGCGTCGTCATCGCAGCCTGCCTTGCCACTTGGACGACTGGACTGCACGCCCAAGCTGCCGCAAAACGCGAAGTGCAAATTCTCGTCAAACCCAAACCCTCGGCCCCCGAAGCCGCACTCGACGCTCTTCTTTCCTCCCAAGGTGCTCGCCAACACGACCGCATCCCGGCCCTCGACGTCCGCATCATCCGCGTCCCCGAACACGCGGCCGAAAAACTCCTCCTCGCCCTCCAACGCAACCACGACGTGGAATATGCCGAACCGGACTTCATCGCAACGGCCATCGGCACCGCCAATGACCCGTATTTCACCGGCGGAAGTCAGTGGTATCTCTCGAAAATCCAAGCCCCACAAGCATGGGACTCTTCGACAGGCGCATCCGATGGCATCGTCGCCATCATCGACACCGGCGTCCTCGCCTCCCACCCCGACCTCGCAGGCAAAGTCCTCGAAGGCTACGATTTCGTCAACAATGACAACAACGCCACCGATGACAACGGACACGGTACAGCCGCCGCCGGCCTCATCTCGGCCGCTTCCAACAACGGCCTCGGCATGGCATCCGTCGCTTGGGCAAACCCCATCCTACCCGTGAAAGTCTTGGGTGCGGACGGCAGCGGAAGCTACTCGGGCATCGCCAACGGCATCACTTGGGCCGCAGATCGCGGCGCTCGCGTCATCAATCTCAGCCTCGGCGGCACTTCATCATCCCGCACGCTCCAAGACGCCGTCAATTACGCTTGGAATCAAAAAAGCGTGATCATCGCCGCCGCCGGAAATAACGGCAACAGCACGGCCTTCTATCCTGCAGCATGCAAGAATGTAGTCGCCGTTTCCGCCACCACCTCCACCGACACTCGCCCAAGCTGGTCGAACTACGGCTCTTATGTGGACGTGTCCGCACCCGGCGCCAACATCCTAACTCTCCAAGGGACAAGCACATACGCCTACTGGAACGGCACTTCGTTTTCCTCGCCCATCACCTCAGGCGTCGTCGCCCTCATGGCCGCCGCAAACCCCGCGCTATCCAACGCCTCACTCGTCGATCTCCTCCTGAAAAACAGCGATGACATCGGAACCGTGGGTTACGATGTCTATTTCGGCCATGGTCGCGTGAACGCAAGTCGCGCCGTCACCGCAGCTCTCGGCAGCGTGCTGGCTGACACCACCGCACCGGTCTCAAGCATCAATTCGCCCTCGAACGGAGCCATCGTTTCCGGAATCCTCGATATTTCCGTCAGCGCCACCGATAACACGGGCGTCACTCGCACCGAGCTCTACCT
>JBEGOB010000079.1:0-2684 GCA_041182265.1 Verrucomicrobiota bacterium
GCTATTTCGCTGCCTCGGCCTGCCGTGCTTTGAGCAGTTTTTTCATCGTGGCGATCGTTCCGGCATGCTTGGGGTCGCCCGCGATGTTGCGGTTTTCGTGCGGATCCTTCGACAGGTCGTAGAGCATCTCCGCTTTTCCGCCCTCGTAGCTGGTGTAACTGAAGCGATTGTTGATGACGGCGTCGGCGGAAAGGAAACGGCTGTAGGCCGCCTCGTGGAAGGGTTTATGCGGGTCGTCTAACAGTGCGGCGAATTCCCGGCCCTGCACGCTGGCCGGTGTGGCGATGCCGGCGAGTGCACACAAGCTCGGGAAGAGGTCGGTGGTTTCCACCAGTGAGGATGAGGCTCCCGGTTTTTTGCCCGGGACTTTCACGATGAGCGGCACGCGGGTGGCGAGGTGCATGGTGTTGTGCTTGCCCCAGAAATGGTGCTCGCCGAGATGCCAACCGTGGTCGCCCCAGAGCACGACGATGGTGTTTTTCGCCAGTCCTAGGCGATCGAGTTCGGCGAGGACATCGCCGGTGAGCTTGTCGGCATAGCTGGTGCAGGCGAGGTAGCCGTGGCGCATGATGCGGTGGAACTCGTCCGAGTTTGGATTCATGTCCGCGAGGTGGTAGCTGTGGAACTCGCTGCTGCCTTTGAGCTGCGCTGGCGCGTTGTCCGGGCGCTGGCGGTTGGTGGCCAGTTGGATCGAATCGCTCGGGTAGAGGTCCCAGTATTTTTTCGGCGCGTAGAACGGCATGTGAGGCTTGAAAAATCCGCAGGCGAGGAAAAATGGTTTTCCTTCCTGCTTGAGGCGTTGGAGATCCTTGATGGTTTTTTGCGCGGTCTCGCCATCGGGATAGGCGTCGTCCGCCACATCGGGCGATTCGTAGATGCGGCCGCGCTGTTTGGTTTTGGAGAGACGGCGCGTGGTCTCCGGGTCGAAGCTGCGCATGTGGTTGCGCGGTTGCCACGGGGCCTCGCTCCAGCTTCTCTCCGCCGCGTCGTCGATGTTGTGATAGATTTTGCCGTTAGACAAGGTGGTGTAGCCCGCCTTCCGAAAAGCCTCCGGCAAGGTCATGGCAGCGGGGGCATCCACGTCCACGCGACAATCACCGACGAAGCGTTTGGAGGTGGGCAGCATCCCGGTCATCAGCGACGCGCGCGAACCCATGCAGATCGGCACTTGGCAATACGCACGCTTGAAGAGCATGCCGCCGGCGGCAAATTTGTCGATGTTCGGTGTTTTGACCTGCGCGGCCCCATAACAACCGAGTTCGGGCCGCAGGTCGTCGATGGCGATGAATAGGATGTTAGGCCGCTGGCCGCCTGCGGCGGTGGCAACAAGGATCAGGGAGAGGATGAGTTGTTTGAGATGCATGACGTGATGTTGGGTTGAGGCCGGATTAACGGGAGGGATCAATCCGGTAAAACGCCTTGCCGGGAGGCGGCGCCGGGTCTGATAGAGTGAAGTTCCGGACAGTGATCCAACCGGGATCGACCTTGAATGGTGGTTGTGAAATCACTCAGAATTACGGAGTTTTTCGATTAGATGGCTGGGAGTGGACGCTCACGGTCCCGTCACTCTTACATCGACGAACAGACGGTCGGGAAGCGTCCCGGTGGCCGTGGCCGTGACCCGGGTGAAACCAGGTGAGGGCGTGTTCGCCTGGGTGGTGAAGGTCACGGTGGTCCCGCCGATTGTCGCGCCGCCGAGGTGAAAGGTGGTGAGATTGGTGGACCAGCGATAGGTTGCAGTGAGGTCGCTGGCCGGGGTGGCGTTCTGCGGGTGGGTGAAGGTGAAGGTGTTGCCGCTTCTGATGCCGGCGGCGAGTCCCCGCGTGAAGGTGCCGGGGTGGGTGCCGAAGAAATTTTCTACACCGTTGTCGATGCCGTCGCCATCGGGATCGTCAATGAGATCCCGGTCTCCAAGAGCGAGTCCGAAGGTGGGGCTGGAAATCCAACTGTCGAAGGTGGGGACGGGGGTGCCGGCGGTGGTGAAGTTCCATGCGCTGTCGCTTGAAATGCCTGTGAAAGCATTGCCGCCGGAGGTGTCGACGATCGCGGTGGAGTCGATCAGGAGATGGTAAGCCACTCCCGGACCGAGGTCGTTGGTCGGATTGATGGTCAGGGTCTGTCCGCTGAAGACGAGGTTTGGCGAGGAAGCCACGTTGAAGCTCTCGACCGTGCTGTTGTTGGAGGTTCTCTTGAGCGTGATCGTGCCGGTTCCCTTTACGACCGGTTCGCTGAAGTTTGCGACGAGGTTGGCAGTGACGGCCACACCGGTCGCATCGTCCGCCGGGCTGGTCGTGGTGATCGCTGGGGAGGCAACTGCCGGAACGAAGGCTGCGAGTGCGTTTCTGTCGCCCGAAGGGGCACTGACCGTCCAAGTGTAATTGGCGGGGCCCGCCGTTGGCACAGTCTGGTAGCCCGCGTTGCCGGCGGACGAACCCGAATCGCCGCTATACAGGATGCTGTCGAAGGGGCCGGTGATCGTGGGTAAGACCGTGGCTGTGTCGTTGGAGGTGTAAACGCCTGTCACGAAGCTCCCATCGACCGGGAGTGCCAGGCTGCCGGAAACGCCGGAGGAGCCCGAGGTTCTTGCGACACCACGCGCCGCGCCTGCCAAGCTCAGTGCCCCGACGCGCGACCCGGTGGTCGCGGGGAAGGTCACGACGATGTTGCCGGTGCCGGGAGTCGGG
>JBEGOB010000080.1:0-15518 GCA_041182265.1 Verrucomicrobiota bacterium
CTGCTTCCGCGGACGGCGGGGGCGATTGTTGAGACGGGGCAGCGGCTTGCGCCTGATGTGAAGTTTTTCAATTTGGGATTCCCTGAAGCGGTTTTCACCGTGTTTTGTCAGGGTGGGCTGATTCTCACATTTTTTGTCATGCTCTGTCGTAAATGGCGGCGTGCGGAGTCGTTGTTGTTGGGGAAAATTTGGGCGACTGGTTTTTTCGTTTGGGTGCAGATATTATTGTTAGGTAATGCTTTGCCCTTGATTGAGCCGGGGAATCTTTTCCCCTCGCGAGAAGTTTCGCGTTTCATGCGGGATGGCTTGGCCTGGGAACCGCAGCCGATGGAGGCGGTGGGAATGTCCGGGATTTATGGTTTGGCGACCTTGCTTTTTTTGTTCGCGGTGACTCGGATGATCACGCCATCTGCGGAAATTCAGATTCGGGGTTGGCGGTGGACGCGCAAGCAGGGTGCCAGTGGCTTGCCGCAGCTCTCGGATGCGGCGACCGCCTTCGTTTGGGTCTGCATCATGGCGCTTGCGGGAGCGGTGGGTTGGTATGTTTTCACACGCGCCGTCGTGGAATCCCGCTGGTTCCCCGGGCATGAAGTCCGCTTGCACGTGCTTGCGATTTTTTCCCTAGTGATGCTTGCGGGTGGTCTTAGTTTCCATGCGCTGCTAGAGGCGAAGGGCGGGCGGGCCATTGGAATGGCCATTCTTTTGGTGGGTGTGGTGCCGGTGATGGTCGGCGTGGTGACGAGCATCACGGACGACCGCTTGCTGCCGCTAGCCGCATGGATTTTCGGGATTTCTCCTGTCAGCTTGCCCGCATACGCCAGTGCGAGTTTACTAACGATCAGCGAGCTTCCAGTCGCATTGGATCGTGCGGTGCCACGGGCGTTTTACTTTTGGCTGGTGGTATCCGTGCTCGTTTGTGCTTGGTTGATTGGCCGTTTGCGGCTTGCGCGCCAAGCCATCGCCCAGTCCACGGACACGAGGGTGCAGGAGGCAAGTGTGGATCCTGCCGCGCCGTAACGCCTTGGTTAGCGGCGGAGTCTGCGGGTGATCATGGCAAGCGCGTCTTCGGCTTCGGCGACTTTCAAGAGCTTGGCGGATAGGAAATAGACGGTGGCGGCGGTTGCAATCGTGCCACCTAGCAGAAGAAGTTTCAGGACGAAGGCGCAGGATGCCAATTGTGAGAAAAAATACTGATTTGCGGCCCAGCAGACGGCGGCCATCGTGCAGGCGGCTAGGCTGATTTTTCCGAGCATGACGAGGAGTTCAAGTGTCCCGAAATCACCGGCGAATTTTCGCATTGCGCCGAATAGGAGGAGGAAATTCACCCCAGCGGTGATGCTCGTCGTTAGGGCGAGTGATTCGTGGCCCCACTTGAGAACGAACACAAAAAAGTAGTTAAAGCCAAGGTTGAGTCCGAGGGCGAAGATGCTGACCATCATGGGGAACCAGCGCTTGTCGATGGCGTAGAAGGCGGGTTGTAGGACCTTCAGCCAAGCATAGGCTAACAGCCCATAACCATAAGCGCGCAGGGCAGCGGCGGTTTGCAGGCGATCCGTTGCATCAAAGGCACCCCGCTCGTAAAGCAGGCTTACGATCGGTTCTGCGAGCATGACCAAGCCAAGTGTGGATGGCAGCACGAGGAATGCGACCAAGCGCAGTCCTTTGGCGAGAGTTGGGCGGAACTCTTCGCCGATGCCGCCGAGTGCTGCGCGCGACAGTGCGGGTAGAGTCACCGTCGCCACCGCCACGCCGAACACGCCGATGGGAAGTTGCATGAGGCGGAATGCATAGCTCAGCCAACTGACGGCACCTTCACCGACGCCGTAGGCAAACATCGCGTTCACCACGACATTGATCTGGACGACGGATGCGGCAATCACCGCGGGGCCCATCAATTTCAAAATTTGGCGCACTCCGGAATCGTGCCAATTGAAATCTGCGACGAAGCGGTATCCGACTTCCTTGAGCGCGGGAAATTGGCAGACCAGTTGCGCCAAGCCGCCGATGACGACGCCGATGGAAAATCCGATTAAACTTTGCGGTCCCCAGGAGGGATCCATCCAGTAACCGAGAGCCGCGCCGCCGATCATCGAGCCCAGATTGAAAAAGCATGAGGAAAGCGCTGGCATGCCGAAGACATTGCGGGCATTGAGCATGCCCATGACCAAGGCTGCTAGAGAGACTAGCAGAATGAAAGGATACATCACGCGGACCATCGTGACCGTGAGAGCGATTTCCTGAGGATTGTAGGTGCGCGGGCTGTTGCCGCCACGTGAGAGCGAAGTTAGGATTTCCACGATCCATGGTGCGGCGAGCAGTCCGAGCAAGACCACGCCGCTCATGAAAACGGCGGCGAGAGTCATCATTTTATTCGCGAGGGCCCATGCGGAAGCTTCGCCATCTGCTTTGAGGCGCTTTGAGAACGTCGTGACGAAAGCTTGGGAAAGTGCGCCTTCCGCGAACAAGTCGCGGAGGAGATTGGGCACCTTGAAGGCGAGGTAGAAGCAGTCCATCCACTTGCTGCCGCCAAAAAGGCCGGCGAACATCATTTCACGGCCAAGTCCGAGGACCCGGCTGGCCATGACGGCGGCGCTGACTTTCCACGTGGCCTTGGCGGACATTATGGATGGGTGGGGATGGGGTGGCTGCTGAGTGTGACTTTCATGGCGGCGAGGCCACCGGGCGGGAGGAGAATCGAGTCGGTGCCGATGTTGCCGGATTCCACGCAGAGCATGTGCAGGTATTCCTCGTTTCCGATATCGGGCATGCGCAGGGATTTTGCGATCCATGGATTCCAAACGACGGTGGATGCCGAGCCGGATTTTGCGACGCGGATGATGCGCTGGAAGCCGGGATCGGCGATCTCCACGGTGGCGGTCGAGTTGTTGTAAACGCGCTCGACCTCGCCGGAGACTTGCAGGGGAGCGGGGCCTTCCGTGAAATGGCGGTCTAGCAGCTTATCCGTGCAGGATGAACCGTGGAGGCCGCTGATGGAAATTTCCTCGATGCGGCTGATTTGAAAATACGTGTGGAGGCAGGTTTCAAATGAGGTTTCTTGCTTGCCGGAGTTTCGCACGAGGAATTCCATTTCGAGAGATTCGCCGACGGTGATGATGAATTCCGCTTCGAAGAAAGCGATGGTGGGAAGTGAGAGGCGGATGCGGATTGCGCCATTGGCGAGGGCGGCAGTCTCGACGAGTTCCCAGGTTACGGTGCGAGCGAAGCCGTGCGCGGGCAGGCCTTCACGGCCGCCGAACCAGGGGAAAATGATCGGCACGCCGCCGCGGATGGGTTTGCCGTTGGAGTAGTCGCTGGCGGCGCTAAGGAAGAGGAGCGGAGCCTCATCCTTTTTTTGGAAGTGGGTGACGTGTGCGCCGTGCAGGTAGATTTCCGCAGAGCTCCATGGGGTTTCGACCCGTATTTTCGGGAGCTCGCCGTGACCCGGAATGATGGCGAGTTGTCCGGGGATGTTGAAATTTCGATAGGGCATGGGCGGGCTTGGGTGAGTGGGTGCGCTGAAGGTAAAATGCGATGCTCCGCCGACGTTGCCTGAGGGCAAGCGGCGTGAAGAGCGTGGGAAATCAAGGCGCGGCGCGAGGCCGGGATGGCTTATTTTTTCTTCCGAAGAAAGGGTGGGAGGTCGAGATCCTCACCCTCGAAAACGTTGGGTGTCTCGCCTTCGAAGCGGCCGCGCGGTGTCGAGTCCAGCGAGAGTTCGCTTTGGGGGCCGGCTGATTTGATGCCGAGTTTCAGGCGTGGCATTTCTGGCTCGGCGGCGGGTGTGACTTCGGCGGCGGGGGCGATAGCGGGTTCTGCGGCGGGCTCGCTGAAAATGAAGGCGTCCAAGTCTGGCGTGGCGCTGGATTTCTCGGGCTCCGGCTCGGCGAAGGGGCTTAGGTCGTCGCCAAACAACGAGGGCGTGGCAGCAGCGGGCGTTTGGGCGAATTTCGAGGTTGGGACTGGCTCGGAGCTGGGTTCTGGCTCGTCGCTGGTGGCGGGGTCCGCGAAGAATTCCGGCGCGGGTTCTGGCTCCGGTTCGGGTTCCGGACTTGGCTCGGGCTCGGGCTCGGGACTTGGCTCGATTTCTGGTTCCGGCTCGGGTTCAAATTCTGGCACGGGAGCGGGCGCTGGGACTGGGGGGCTTACCGGCTCGATGGGTGCGGTGAAACCTTGCGTGGGCTCGATGGCGAGCGCCTCTTGATTGGCCTTTTTGAGGGCGTTTTGTGGGGAAAGTGCGAGAGCGTCTTCTGGGAGGGCGCTGATGAGTGTGACGGAGAGCGAGTCGCCCATCGCCGGGTCGATCGCGGCGCCGAAGAGGACGTGCGAATTTTCCGGGACAAATTTTTGCAGGCGCTGCATGAGCAGTTCGATTTCGAAAAGCGTGAGATTTTCGCCGCCGGACAGGTGGACGAGCACGGTTTGTGCGTCTTTGAGGAGCGCGCCTTGGTCGAGCAGCGGGCTGGCGAGGGCATTTTCGAGAGCGGCGCTGGCGCGGTCCTTGCCACTGGCGATGCCGGACCCGAAGAGGCAGCGCGAGCGGTTGGTGCGGAGGGCGCTCATGAGATCGTCCAGGCCGACGTTGATCAGGCCGGGGCGGACGACGAGGCGGATCACCGCCTTGATGGACTCGCAAATCATGCGGTCTGCGGCGGTGAATGCCTCGTGAATCCCTTGTTTGGCGAGGACGAGCTCGCCCATCCGGTTGTTGTCGAAGGTAACGAGTGCGTTTGAGAGGACGGCAAGTTCGTTGAGCGCGGTTTCCGCTTGTTCGCGGCGGCGGCGGCCCTCGAAGGCGAAGGGCATGGAGGCGAAAACGACGACGAAGGCACCTTCTTCCCGGGCGATGCGTGTGATGAGTGGCGCCGCGCCTGAGCCGGTGCCGCCACCGAGACCGGCGCATAGGAATACGATGCGCTGGTCCTTCATGGCGGCGCGAATTTCATCTTCCGCTTCCATGACGGATTGGCGGCCAAGCTCGGGATCACCGCCGGAGCCGAGGCCTTTGGTGAGATTGGCACCGAGCTGGATTTTCGTCTGGGCGAGGCAGGAATTGAGCGTGCGGACGTCGGTGTTGAGAGCCAGCAGTTGCGTGTCTTCCATGCCGTCCAGGGCGATGCGCTCCAACATGTTGGTGCCGGCACCGCCAAGACCGATGATTTTTACGGCGGAGATGGGAGTGGTTTGCTGTTGGAGATCGCTGGAATAGGGAATCATAATGAGTGAAGTGCGGGGTAAAAATGGAGTGAAGTCATTTGCTCGAAGGCCAGAACATGCGCCCGATTCTTCCGAAAATGCCGGGTGGGCGTGTGTTTTCGGTTTCGAGGATTTGTGCGTAGCGGATGAGGCCGATGGCGGTGGCGTAGTGAGGATCTTTGAAACTGGCCTGTGAGCCGCTGATTTCCGGGGCTTCGGGGCGGTAGATGTCTCGTTTGAAAACGTCGTATGCGAGCTCGCCGAAGCCGCGCATGAGGCTGCTGCCGCCAGTGAGGAAAACGCCGGTGCCGATGGCTTCGACCGAGCCAGCGGGGAGCCGCTGGTGGACGAGGCGGAGCGTTTCTTCCAAGCGTTGGCGGATGACCTCGTTGAGAACGCTGCGGTTCACCTCCACCTCGGCGAATCCGCGGTCGTCCGTGAGCTTGGCTGTGCCGACGGAGTGGACAGGATTCGCGGAAGCGTTTCCTTCCTTGATTTTCATGAGGTCTGCTTTGGAAAATGGCAGTCCGGTGACGAGGTGGATGTCGTTGGTGATGTGGTCGCCGCCGACGGGGATGCAGCCGGATGCGGCGATGGAGCCATCCAGATACAAGGCGTAGTCGGTGGTGCCGCCGCCCATGTCGATGATGAGTGCGCCGCGTTGGCGTTGTTCGCGATCGAGCGCCATTTGTGCGGTGGCGATGGGTGCAAAGACGATGCTTTCCACTTCCAGGGGGATTTCCCGGACCATTTTGATGCTATTTTGGAGGCGTGAGCCGATGCCGTGGATGATGTGGAAGTCGGCCTCCACGGTTTTTCCAAAAAGTCCGACGGGGCGTGTCGAGTGCTCGAGGCCGTCGAGGCGGAAGCCGCGGATGATGGGGTGGATGTAAAGGTGCTCGAGTGGGATGTGGACTTCGCGCGCGATTTTGCAGGCTTCCTCGACGTGATCTGGGGTGACTGTGGGCTCGCCATCTGGCAGGCGGTAGGTTCCGGTGCTGTTGACGCCTTGGATGTGCGCGCCGGTGACGGAGAGGAGGACGCTGCCGATTTCCACGTCGCTGGAATCTTCCGCTTTGGCGAGGGCGTCCTTGATGGAGGTGCGGACTTGCGAGAAGTCGTAAATTTCGCCGCGTCGGACGCCGGCGGTTTTTGTGACGCCGATGCCGAGGATTTTGACGGCGCTGTCTGCCTTCACCTCCCCGACGACCATGCAGGTTTTGCTGGTTCCGATTTCGAGTCCTACGTGAATTTTCGTGCGACGTGCCATGGGGTGAGAGAGTTGCGGGAGCGTGTCAGTTGTGAGGGGTGGGCGTGTTCCCGTTGCGGGATTGAGGAGCCAGCGGAGCGGTCGTTGAGGCCGGCTCGGAGACTGGAACGGCGCGCGGTGGCGGCTGGGATTCGTCACGCAGAGTGATGGGAATGTTTTGCTTGGGGATCAAATTGATCGTTTGGATCGAGTAGCCTTTTTGGCTTGAGTGGTCCATGGCGGCGCGGAGGCTTTGGATTTGGCGGACGTGGTCACCGAGGCCGAAGGTTGCGGAGGTGCCGTCGCGAGTGATGATGCGGAGGGACCATGAATTCACCTGCTCGATGGACTCGATCCATGCGATCGAATGCGAGTCCGCGGTGCTCGCTGAGTTTAGAAGTCTCAGGCAGTGAGTGAGTTGTGGGTGCTTCACGGGAGCGCCTGGGATGATGGGCTGGGCTGCGGAGAGGGGCAGGTGAATGATGGGCAGCCCGGCGGCGGACTCGACTTGCATTTCTGGGCAGGGGTAGGCGATGCCGCTTGTGTCCACCAGCATGGCGCCGGCTTGGCGGCCGCTGGGGAGGCCGGATTCCGGGGTGGAAATCCATGCTTGCGGCAGACGCGGGGTGACGCGGACGAGCAATTTTCCAGGCAAGTGGCGCTCAGCCCGGGCGTCCGCAATGGCGGGGAGTGCCTTCAATTTTTCTGCAACGGCGGTGACGTCGATTTCAAAGAGGCTGGCGGTGAGGTCGATGCCGGCGGCCTCGACCACGCCGACTTCGTCGATGACTGGGTTCGTGTTGAGATCGATGAGTTGGAGGCGGAAGTCTGGGTTCTCGTAGAACGCGCGTTGGATGCCTTGCCAGACGCTCCATCCGATGCCGGTGATGACGGCGAGGATGCAGGCGAGTTTGGTGAGTTTTCCGAGAATTTTCAAGAAGCTGAACCATGCGATGCGTGGCGAGAGGACGCGCACTTCGAGAACCCGCGACCGTGTTTGGTTGCGGCGGGGTTTGGTGGTTTGGCGCTTCTGTTTGAACATTTTAGGAGCGGAGTTGGAGTGAGAGGCTGGCGATTTTTTCGCACAGTGCGGGGAAGGAAATGCCGACGGCGGCGGCGGCCTTGGGCAGCAGGCTGGTCTCCGTCATGCCGGGAATGGTGTTGGCTTCGAGGACGTAGGGGCGGTTTTGCGAGTCCAGCAAGACGTCCACGCGCGAGTAAATTTCCACACCGAGCGCGCGGTGTGCGGCGAGTGCGGCGGCTTGGACGCGCTGCGTGATTTCCGGATCTAGGGCGGCGGGGCAAAAATACTCGCTGCCCTGCGCGCCGCTGAGCCACGGGTATTTGCTGGCCATGTCATAGACGCCGCCGGGCGGCGCGATGTGGACGATCGGCAGGGCGACGTCGTCTAAAATCGCGACGGTGAGTTCCATGCCTTCGATGAATTCCTCGACTAAAACGTCATTTCCGTAGCGGGCGGCGTCGTTGAGCGCGGCCTCGGCGGTGGCGGGGTCGCGGACGATGTGGACGCCGACGCTGGAGCCCTCGCGTGGGGGTTTGACGACGAAGGGCGCGGGGAAGGACGGGAGGCGCGGGCCGGCGGAGAGGTCGATGATTTCCGCGTTGGGCGTGGGGACCGAGTGCTTGAGGAAAGCGGCTTTTGCGAGGTTTTTGTCGAAGGCGATGCGGCTGCTGGCGACGCCTGCGCCGGTGTAGGGGATGCCGAGATTTTCGAGAATTTCCTGCAATTGGCCGTCCTCGCCGAAGGTGCCGTGGATCACGTTGAAGGCGAGATCGGTGGCCGGGGGGAGGCTGAGGTCATGGCCAGTCACATCGACGGCGAAGGCATCCAAGCCGAGGCTGCGCAAGGCATGGAGCACCGCGTTGCCGGAGGCGAGTGAGACGGCGCGCTCCGAGCCGGGGCCGCCTATTAAAACGGCGATTTTTTTTCCAGTCAGCATGGTCGTGTGGCGTTCAGGGGTTAAAACGATGCTTCGTCATCGCCGAGAATTTTGATTTCTGTCTCCAGCTCGACGCGGCGCTCGTCGCGTGCTTTTTCTTGGATGAACTCGATGAGGGTGAGGATTTCCAAAGCGGAGGCACCGCCTTGGTTGACGACGAAATTTCCGTGCACTTCGGAGACTGCAGCATGGCCGCAAGTGGTGCCTTTGAGGCCCATCGAGTCGATCAGGCGGCCAGCGGCGATGTATTCTGGATTGCGGAAGGTGCAGCCTGCGGAGGCGGCGACGGGTTGGGTGGTTTTGCGCTTTTCCCGTGAGGCGTCCCAGCGTTCTTTGATGTTTGTGGCGCTGTCAGCTTTGCCTTTGAAGACGGCTTGGAGCGCGAAATTCCGCCGAAGTTCGGCGACGTTTCGGTATTGTGCGACGATTTCATCCCGCTCGCGAGTGCGGATGACGCCGTCCTCGTCGAGGAAGGTGACGCGGACGACTTGGTCGAAGGTCTCGATGCCCATGGCGCCGGCATTCATGCGGAGTGCGCCGCCAACATTGCCGGGGATGCCTTCCATCCACTCAAATCCGCCGATGCCGCTGGCACCTGCGATGCTTGCGAGTTTTTTCAGGCGGACTCCGGCTCCGGCGGTGATTTCGCCACGGGTGCCGACGCTGACTTCGGAGAAAACGCCGCCAGTCGGGTGGATCACTGCGCCGCGGATGCCGCCATCGCGGACGAGGATATTTGATCCACGGCCGACGACTCGGACCGGGATGCCGCGCTCGCGGCAGTAGTCCACGAGGAAGGCGAAGCCGTAGAAACCGTGGGGCTCGATCCAGTATTGCGCGGGGCCGCCGACGAGCAGCGTGGTGTGCCGGTTCATCGGCTCGTAGAGTTTTCCGTCAATTTCGCCGGCAGGCATCAGTCCGCGCATTTCCTCAAGAATTTTGAGGTCTGCGGCGATGCGTGTGCCTGCTTCATGGACATTTCCCGCGCCGAGGGTGATGAGCAAGTCGCCGGGTTGCATGGCATGGCCGACGGCGTGGTGGGCGGTCGCTAAATCTGGGACGGAGGTGGCGGGGACGTCGCCGTGGAGCTTCATCGCCTCCACTAAAGTCTCGCCGGAAATGCCTTTGAGTGGCTTTTCTGAGGCGGCATAGACGTCGGTGATGAAGACGAGGTCTGCGGCTTGGAGGACTTTTCCGAAGTCGTCGGCGAGCGCCTTGGTGCGTGTGTAGCGGTGGGGCTGGAAGAGGACGATGAGGCGCTTGGGCTTGAGTGAGCGTGCGGTCTGGAGGGTGGCGGCAAGCTCGGTGGGGTGGTGGCCGTAGTCATCCACAATGCGGTAGCTGGCCGAGAGGTATTTGGTTTCGAAGCGGCGCTTGGCTCCGGCAAAGGTGGCGAGGGCGCGGGCGATGAGTGTGAAGTCCGCGCCGCAGCAATCTGCCAGGGCGATGGCGGCTAAGGCGTTGAGGATGTTGTGGTTGCCAGGGATGCCAAGCTCGATGTCGCCAAGGACGACGCCCTTGCGCTTGACGGTGAAGGCGGACGAGCCTTTGAGGTCGCGGACCTCGGTGGCGGTGTAGTCTGCCTCTTCCCAGCCGTAGGAAACGGCGTTTTCCCGGCTGGCGCAAATTTCCGTGGCGACGGGATCTTCTGCGCAATAGACGATTTTTCCGCTCGTTTGGTCGGCGAGTTGAGTGAAGACCTCGCGGATGTGGTCGAGGTCGCGGTAGAAGTCGAGATGCTCGGCCTCGATGTTGAGGATGACGGCGTGTTCCGGGCGGTAGAGGGCAAGAGTGCCGTCGCTTTCATCGCCCTCAGCGACCATGTGCTCGCCGTCTTCGGACCATTTTGCGTTTGCGCCGAGGATGGGGATTTCCGCGCCGACGTAGTGGCTGGGTTTTTGGCCGGCCTCGCGCAGGACGTGTGCGGTCATGGAGGAGGTCGTCGTTTTCCCGTGGGTTCCGGAAATGATGATGCCCTTGCGCGTGTGGAGGATGGCGGCAAGGCACTCGGCCCGCCGGAAAAGCGGAATTTTCGCCTTTTTCGCGGCGGCGTAGGCTGGGTTCGCCGGTTTGATGGCGGATGAATAGACGACAATGTCTGCGCCTTTGACGCCGGCGGCACTGGGCGGTGATGAGAATGTTAGGCCGATGCCTTGCATGCGCTCAGTTTCCGCCGTGGTCACCTTGTCTGAGCCGCTGACTTTGTGCCCCATGCCCATGAGCAGGAGGGCAAGGCCACTCATGCCGGAGCCGGCCACGCCGATGAGGTGGATGTGGAGCGGTTGGCTCCGGTCGGTGAGGCGCTGGCTGAGATCGGTCATGATTGGGAAATGGTGGCTTCGATGGCTGCGCAAATTTGGTCCGCGGCGTCTGGAACGGCGAGTGCGCGTGCGGCTTTTGCCATGCGCTTGTAAGTTGGCAAGTCTTGCAGGATGGAAATTGCGAGGTCGGCGAGTTTTTCCGCATCCAGCGAGGATTCTTGGATGAGCACGGCGGCTCCAGCCTCGGAGAAAACCTCGGCATTGCGCGTTTGGTGGTCGTCCGCAGCGTGAGGGTAGGGGACGAGGATGGACGGGTGGCCGGCACTCGCGATTTCTGTAAGGCTGGAAGCACCGGAGCGGGCGATGACGAGGTCCGCCACGGCGTATGCGGCAGGCATTTGATCGCAAAACCCAAGAACTTTGTATGCTGGGCGATCTTTTGAAATCTCTGAGACACGTTGGAAATCAAGGGCTCCTGCGATGTGGAGCACCTGCGTGTTTGGGGGCCATGCGGCGGCGGCCTCCGCGCAGAGTTCGTTCAGGCGGCGGGCGCCTTGGCTGCCGCCGGTGACCAAAAGGGTGAGCAGCGTGGGGTCCAGCCCAAGCGCGGCAGCGCCTTCTTCACGCGAGGGAAGATCGGCGATTTCCGGGCGGACTGGGGTGCCGGTGACGACGGTTTCGCGTGCGGGGAAGAAGGGGCGCGCCGCTGCTAAGCCGAGGAAAACCCGCGTGCAAAACCGGCTGGTCATCACGTTGGCACGGCCAGGCCGCGCGTTGGAATCATGGATGAACGTCTTCAGCCCGAGGCGGTGCCCGGCGTAAACTGGCGGCAGCGAGGTGAAGCCGCCCATGCCAAGCACGGCATCCGCTTGGAAGGCGCGGATGATTTTTTTGCAGCGTGAGATGGAGCCGCAAAGTTTCCATAAAAATGGCAGCATCCGGGGTGAGAGCATGGCTGGCTTGGCCACAGCAGGCACCGTTTCAAACCGCAGATGCGCGTATTTCGCCGATGCCTCCGCATCCACTTTTTTTTCGGAAATGAGCAGCATCACCTCATGACCGCGCGCGCGCAGGGCCTCGGCCACGGCGATTCCTGGGAACAAATGGCCGCCCGTGCCACCACAGGCGATGAGGATTTTCAAAGATTTCGGCACGAGCTGCGGAATGGATGAACCTTGGAAGGCGGTGGAAAATCATTCTTCCTACAACCTCTTCGGGAAAAGCTAAGCAAATCGAGAATATCCGGCAATCCTCAAAAACTCTCCGGGCTCGGAAAAAAATTCACCAGCTTGGATTTTGTTGGCGCACCGCTTCGTAGAGGACGATTGCGACGGCCGTGGAGAGATTCAGGCTGCGTGTGCCGCCCGGCTCCATCGGGATGCGCAGTCCTTGGCTGCCCGCGCTGTGGACGATTTCCTCGGGCAATCCACGCGTTTCCGGGCCGAAGACGAGGTAGTCGCCCGCCTTGAAATCCGCCTGCCATGGCGATTCGCTCGCCTTGGTGCTCAGGTACCAAAACCGCGCTTCCGCCCCGGCCTCGTGGTGGAGCGCATCAAAGGATTTCCAAACGCGCAGCTTCACATCCTGCCAATAATCCAGCCCGGTGCGCCGGACATGCTTGTCCTCAAGAGAAAACCCCAGCGGCTCGACCAAGTGCAGGGTGGACCCCGTCGCCAAGGCCAAGCGACCCGCGGCTCCGGCATTGTGTGGAATTTCTGGCTCGAAAAGGACGATGTTGAACATGCGGATTTGGCAAATTTACCGGGCGTCTTGGCGCCGCGCCAGGGTGATCGAAAGTCCTAGGACGCCGATGAAAATCAGATAGCAGGCGAGCAATTCTAAATAACTCTTACAAATCCGCGGAATCTCTGGCGAAAACGCATCTCCCAACGAGGCTTGCCAAAATTTGCGACTGCCAACGACGCGGTTGAAAACGTAAATGATCAGCAGCGCCGCACCAATCATCCCCGAGCCGGCGTGATTCCCCACCGTGGAGATGAAGTGCAACATCACCCGCCGATGCCTAAAAATGGTGATCAGTGCGATGATTAAAATCCCGACGATGACCGGGCCTTCCGGGAAATTCTGGCCAAGGATCTCGGACACGAAATCCTCAATTTCGCCCACAAACGCTGCAATCAAAGCGATGGCGAGGACCCGGCACACAGGGCGGTTTGCCCCGGCATGCGAGGATGCGCCGAGAATCACCGCCGCCGCCGCCGCAAGGAGGAAGGCTTGCAGCAGCTCGACAGTGCCCCGCTCGATCGGGATGGACGGTTGGTTTGGCAGCCATGCCGGCAGCAAAATGGCCACGGAGCCGATGCAGATCAGGGCGATCCGCACCAGCGTGCGCGACCACGATGCGTTGCGCTGAACTTTCAAATTACCCCCGGCCATCCTGCCCACTGACTAAGCCTTAGGCCCGCCGGATGCAAGGATCGCGTGTGGGATTCAAAGTGATTCGCTTATGCCGGCGCGGTCGCGGCGTGGATTTTGCGGGAAAATTCGCCAAAAAAAGCGGTCCGACTGATCATCCTTCAGGAAAAACCCATTAACCCGATGGCATCTCAGTCGAACCGCCTGTGTCTTGCGACAAAAGAAGTGTAGCAGGCGGCGGGCCAAGTTTGCGGCGCGTGGAGAGAATTTTGAGAAAATTTTGCGCCGGGCGTTTCATTGCACGGCTGGGCGAGGTTTGCGCGGTCCTTGCCCGGAGTTGGCGAGCTTAGTTCGCAGCTCTGGCGGGAGGCATGAACTCGTCCACGGCGCGGAAATCGAGGCGTTTGGTGGTCGGGTTCAGGAAGAAGAACACGTAGGAGCGCATGTTTTTGTCGATCGGCCAGCGAGTGGTGGAAAGCACGCGATCCCCTTCCTTTTCGCGGACGCCGAAGCCGACGTCGTAGTAGAGATTTTCCTTGGCACCCGCCGGGCGGAGGACGGTGCCCTTGGAGGCATTGAGGACAAACTTGGCGCTTCCAACGTAGCCAAGGACCGCCTTGTCCGCGTGATTGTAGAAGTAAACATCGCCTGCTTTGAAGGAAGGATCCTCTGCGGAAATGATCACTGGCTTGAAGCCTCCGGTGGGCGAGGGGACGAGCAGGACAATGAAGGATTTCCCGTTTTCCGGCAGGCCGACCTTGGCGAGAGAGACTTTTTTATCCACCGACCAGACATCGAAGGCGCGTGCCGGCGGAGTTTGTGGGATGGATAAGTGATTGATGGGCAACTTAAACGGCGGGCTGCGAGTTTCCTCCACCGCCAAGACGACGTCGCCCAGATCACCCGGCGCGCGCTCGGCGAGAAAGCGGACTTGCAGCTCGGACGAGCCGGCGGATTGCGCGTGGAGACCGGCTGGGACGATCCAAGCGAGAAGGAAAAGAAGGCGGAGGTGCATGGGGGTGATGATTAGACTTCCGCGGAATTTAGCCAGCGAAAGGAAACAAGTTGGTAAGATCGGCCAAGTACGCGGTTGGCCTCGCGTGTCAGGTTGTTGATTGCCGTTTCCGCCTTGTCTGAGAGATCGACGAAATTCCGATTCCGCTCGACGACAGCCTCGCACCATGCGCGTGCGGTGACCTTGCCGTTGGCGTCCACGGACTCACCGTAGGCGCGGATGATGAAGCTGTCCGAGCGCGCGGAGAGGACTGGCGCGATGGGCGTGAGAATGTCGGCTTGTTTGACCACGCCGGGGCTGCCGTAGGCGAGTGGCCCTTCCTCTGCCTCCTTGAAGGCGAAGCGGTTCGCGGTGCTGGTGCTGACGGAGCGGCCGCTATTGTAAGCGGAGTTGATGGCCACCTCGTCCGAGTCCAGCGCGTTTTGAATGGCTCCGGCGCGTGCGAGCTCCCGGTCTGTCCCGACGCGGCGATTCACAAAATCCGCGAGGCTGAGGAAGGGGCCGCGCTTGCGGACTTCCTTGACGACGGCGCGTGCCAGCGAGTCGATCTCATCATCCGAGAGGCTGCGGCGGCCCACCCATTGGTCCGCTTCCTTCACATCCACGCTGCCAGTTCCCTTGGCGATGATGTTTTCCGGAGCGGCTAAATTTGCCACTGGGGTCTCGCCATTGGTCACGATGGATTCTGCGCCGGCGGCATTGCGGACGACGATTTGGCGGCCTTTGAGCGAGCCGAGCATGGCCTTCCATGCCTCGACGGAGGTTGAGTTGACGTTGAAAAGTCCGTCCACGCGGAGGTGGCTGGCGACGTCCCGGATGCCGGCGGCGCTGGAGGTCGAGCCGGTGAAGAGCGAGTTCACGACATCGCCGGGCTTTTTCCCGTCGAGGTCTCTTTGATAGCGGACCACGGGCAAACTGCGGGTCCCTTCGAAAAAGCCGGTGGCGATGTTTTTCTGGTTCACCGTGGCGGGGTGGCTGTTGCTGCTTTGCGGAGCGATGCCGGAGAGGAACCAGGCGTCCCAAAGCTCGCGATTTGCGAGGTAAGAATGGTCTGCCATGGCGCGGCCGCCGGAAATGCTGCCCTCGGTGCGGTCGGCAGACATCATCGGTGGAGCCATGGAATTTCCAATCGCGTGGGCAATTTGCGGCAACATCGGCTCACGTGCATTGAGTGTGCCGTAGCCATACTTTGGCCGCGTCATTTCAAAACCGTTGGCAAATGAGTGCTGGAAGGCTGCGAGCGAGACGATCGGCTCGCGCGGAATGGAGTGGGTCGTCACGAAGTTGGAGCCAAACTCGGCGCTCATGCCGCCACCGTAGTAGGCTTGGCCCTTGGCGCTGACTTCGATGCTGCGGTTCTTCCAACTGACAAGCGGCTCGGCACGGAACTCGTAAGGGAGAATGTCGCGCTCGGCCGGCGAGAGGTCGTAGAAATCCACGTGCAGCGCCTTCGGGTTGAAGCG
>JBEGOB010000081.1:0-3017 GCA_041182265.1 Verrucomicrobiota bacterium
GGCGGACAGAATATCCGCCTGCCGACAGCGCGCAGCGTGCACACGCTCCGTCGACAAAATCCCCATTCCCCCACTCTTCCTTGGCGACCTTGGCGCCTTGGCGGTCCAAACCTCTTCCACCTTCTCCACCGGAGCGCCAATATTCTATCGGCTACCGTGCGCGCGACATTCTGTCGCCCGAATTCCAAAGAGCAGACCGCGGACAGAATATCCGCCTGCCGACAGCGCGCAGAATGCACGCGCTCCGTCGACCCAAACCTCTTCCACCTTCAATCCCCTAACCATCAACGCTTATCCAAGCGCGATTCCAATGTCATCAGCCACCTGCAGGGCAAAGACTGGCACGGGATCGGCGAGACGCGTAATGACTTGTCGCACCGGAATCCTCAGGTTCGCGGCGATTTCATGGAGTCGCTGAACGACGAGCGCCTGATTCAAGGAGTATAGGCTACTCAGAAATTTTGAGGGATGATGCGCCTCAATGTTCCATGGAGCCAGTGCTGCGACGGAAAAGTCTTTGAGATTGAAAGTCACGATGATTTCGCACTTCCCACGGATAGCGGCGGCGAGGACATGGCGATCTTTGGCGTCATTTGCGACACAGGCTTCGATCGGCTCGAATCCTTCAATGCGGGCTTCAGGGAAGTGTCGAATAAGCTGCCGTCTCCTGTGGACGATGAGATCCTCAGGCCAGCCGAATTTTCCGAGCGCACGGTCGGTTTCATCGAGAATCCGTTCACTCCAGTAGGGAAGAAAGAGCCGGGGTGTCTCGGCCAGACGAAGGAGCAAGTCAGTCACCCGCTGGTTGGCGAGCACGCAGGCATCGAATAGAACTGGAAAGTCAGCGGTCATCGGCGAAGGACGGACTTTGAATCAATAGAGCCCAGCTTCTTCGGCCCGGCGCGCAAGTTCGTCGAGCGCGGCACGACGCTCCGCATCGCGGGTCAGCTGGAAATCCATCAAGTCCTTCATCAGGATGCGTCGATGCGCTCCAACTTTGTGGAAGGGCAGCTCGTCGGATTCCAAGAGCTTGATCAAATGCGGTCGGGAAACCCCGAGCAGATTGGCAGCGGCCTGAGTCGTGAGTTCCTGAGTCTCTGGAACCAGCGTGATGACCTTGCCCTCCTGCAACGCGGAAGCCACACGGACCAGCATTTCGTAAATCGGACGTGGCAACTCAGTGCGTCGGCCGGTTTCATCCACCAGAGCAGGCGGCCGCGCTTCGCGACGAAAGAGCTCCATCAGCCCGGTCACTGATTCCATCTCCTCGGAACTGAAGGCCGCTGGATCGAAACGGGACGAAAGACGGATTTGGCGTTGGTCAGTCATGGTGTCTCAGACACCCACAACAAAGCCACCAAACGCAACAAACGCAACGCAATATTGATCCCCCTTTGCGAAACGCCGTTCTTTAACGATTTTCCTGCCATACTAGAACCTCGAAAATCCGCCCGCTCCAGCTTGAGAAGCACGATATTTCCAGATCCGCAGTCCTAAAAGTTGGGCCCCCACCGGAGCGCCGATATTCTAGCGGCTACCGTGCGTGCGACATCCTGTCGCCCGAATTCCAAAGAGCAGACTGCGGACAGAATGTCCGCCCCACCCAGCGCGCAGCATGCACGCGCTCCGCAGGACAATTCCCATTCTCCCATTCTCCCATTCTTCCTTGGCGTCCTTGGCACCTTGGCGGTCCAAACCTCTTCATCTTCGCCACCCGGAGCACCGATATCCTGTCGGCTACCATGTGCGTGACGGAAGACTTGAAGATGTGGTTGAGGGAAGGGCAATTGAAAGAACCGCTAGCTGAATCGAATAGCTTGGACAAAGGAGATACTATTGGCCGTCAGGCATGGCCAACCGAGGAGAGCAAGAAAGGCGGAAGAAAGTGTTTGGAGACTGGGCGGGAATGGCAACATCCAGCGCGAAATATTCACCAGAATCCGTATTCACCTCCTCCGAATATTTCGACCAACTTTCCAAATCATGAGTGGAGTCGATCCAGTAGTTGATCCGTTGATTGCATGACCATTGGAACGTCAGTCCGCTCACATCACGGGTAAAATCCATTTCAAGTTTGGAAAACGCATCGAATGGATCGGTGTCCGCGAGCCACTCCATGCGGTTGGGGAGCCCATCCTCGTCAGGATCGGAGTCTGATGCCAGTTCTGCTTGGGAAAAGGCCAGCCCTGATGCCCTTCCTGAGATCCATGACTCGAAGCTTGGATATTGGGTGGCATTTGCGCTAAGGGTGATCGTTCGACTGAGGTGGCTGGTGTTGCCCGCGATGTCTGAAACCTCGAACATCAGAGCATAGCTGCCAGCCTTCCCCCAATCCACACTCCCGGAAACAAGACGAATCCGGTGAGAAAGTGACCCAAGCTCAGCATCCTGAGCGCCGAGGCCGCGATAGATATCCGTGGTGGCGGGAGGGGACGTGAAAGCCAGCAGGTTGGAGCCTGTAAACAGTGGATCCGTGGCGTCCACGACATGCACACTTCGCGAAATCGTGGCCAAATTACCGGAACGATCCGAGACCGAATAGTTGATAATTTGTGTTCCCGAAATGAAGGGATTCACAGATCCGGTCACCACAACGTTAGCAGTGAGATTCCCATCAACGTCATCGTTTGCAACGAAACCCGCCTCAACGTAGGGCTGACCGAAGGGCTGATTCGGGTTGGCCGTGCCGGAGAGGGTGATCACAGGAGGCGTGGAATCAGGTGTTCCGAAAAGGAGGAAGGAACTGTATCCGCGGTAGATCGTGCTGCCCCAACGGCCTGCTGCATTCTTGAATCTCATGCCGATCCGATGATTGCCTGATCTGGCGGAAGTGATGTCCACCGCCATGGGCGAGAACTCCCGCTGATGCCCGTTTGCCTCAGAATCCAGCGTCACAGGATGTCCAGCTCCCTCTCCGGGATCGATGTCCATAAAATACTCCGCCGCTACGATTTTCCTGCCTTCGCTACCAAGATCACCCACTTGTTCGATTTTCGAAATCAGTCCTGCGGAAACGG
>JBEGOB010000082.1:0-11867 GCA_041182265.1 Verrucomicrobiota bacterium
AAACTTTGTCATACCAGCCGTGCTCCTTGAGCTTGCCGATGAAAATCGCATCGCACTCGCGGATGATACGCAGCCGATCTTCCGTCACAATCCCAGGGCAACGCACGGCCAAACCTGGGCCCGGAAATGGATGACGCTGTAAAATATCTTCTGGAATCCCCAACGAGGTTCCCAACTCTCGGACCTCATCTTTGAACAATTCCGCAAGTGGCTCCAACACCTTTCCCTGAGCCTGCAACTCAAGAATACGATCCACCCGGTTGTGATGCGTCTTAATTTTCGACGCCTTGGACTTGGCGTTCGAGGCGCTCTCAATCACATCTGGATAGAGTGTCCCCTGCGCCAACATCTCCGCATCTCCCACGGAATCCCAGAAAACATCGATGAACAGATTTCCAATAATCACCCGCTTTTTCTCGGGATCATCCACACCTTCCAGCGCGGTTAGGAAACGCTCCGCACAATCCACCGTCTCGATCGGCACTCCCATCCGCTCGAAATTCCGTCTCACTTCGATGCCCTCGTCTTTCCGCATCAATCCGTGATCCACAAAGATCGCCCGCACGTTCGCCCCAGCCTCATGCAGCAGCACCGCCAGCACCGTGCTATCGACACCGCCTGAAACCCCACAAACAACCTGCTTGTCCCCGACGATACCACGGATGCTTTCAATAATCTCGCGCTTGAAATCCTCAATATGGAACGGCAAAAGATTGCTGGAATGCTCGAGGAAATTCTTCAAAATCTGCAACCCCTCATGACTGTGCGTCACCTCGGGATGATACTGAATTCCAAAAAATCGCTCGTTCCACTGCAAGGAAACCGGCGTGCCATGCTGGTTCGAGGCAATCACCTGCGCACCATCCGGAATAATCTTCACCGTGTCTGAGTGACTCATCCACACCTGCGATGACGCGGAGACTCCTTGATAGAGGCCAATGCATTCTGTCGGAAACAAACTGGCCGGACCATATTCACGCCGCGTACTCGACTCAACGCTCCCACCGAATTTGATATTCAACAGCTGCATGCCATAACAGACACCCAACACCGGCACATTGAAGGCAAGCAAGGCCTCAAAATCAAGATCCGGCGCATCTGGCTCACTCGTGCTTTTCGGGCCGCCTGATAGAATGATCGCCCCGGGTTCACCAATGTTTGGAAAATCCTCAATCGCATAAAGTTTAGCGAAGTAGCCAAGCTCGCGAACGCGCCGGACAATGAGTTGGGTGTACTGGGAGCCGAAGTCGATGACGGCGACGTGATGGGAATCGTGCATGGAAGGTAAATTTCTAAATCCAGAGGGTTGAAGTGAAGGAATGCTTAGCTAAGTGGCTGATAGTTGGTGGGCTCTTCAGTCATGACGATGTCATGGACATGGCTCTCGCGCAGACCGCCGGCGGTCACACGCACGAAGTTCGCTCGCTCACGAAGCTCACCAAGTGTGGAAGCGCCCACGTATCCCATGCCAGACTTGAGGCCACCCATGAGTTGGAAAATCACATCGGACAGCGGTCCCTTATACGGCACACGCCCCTCGACTCCCTCCGCAACGAGCTTTCCCGAACTGTTCTGGCCATAGCGATCGCCCGCTCCTTTCTGCATCGCGCCGATGGAGCCCATGCCGCGGTAAGTTTTGAAACGGCGGCCTTGGCTCTGCACCGTCTGCCCCGGACTCTCACGAGTCCCAGCCAGCAAGGAGCCTAACATAACAAGATCCGCACCAGCGGCCAATGCCTTCACAATATCACCCGAGTAACGGATGCCGCCATCGGCGATCACCTTGACACCCGCCTCACGGCAGACATTGGCAACATTTCGAATGGCTGTAAATTGAGGCATTCCAACCCCGGAAATCACGCGTGTGGTGCAAATCGATCCAGGACCCACTCCGACTTTTACGGCGCTGGCCCCTGCGGCAACCAAGTCACGCGCTCCTTGCTCAGTCACCACATTGCCCGCCACCACCGGCACATCGGATAGACCGCGTAGCTTGGAAATGACGTCCATCACATGCCGGGTGTGCCCCGTAGCGGCATCAATAAATAAGGCATCCGCGCCCGCATCAATCAACACCCGCCCACGGTCCAAGCAATCCGGTCCAACGCCGACCGCCGCCCCGCAACGGAGCTGGCCATTCCCGTCCTTCGCCGCATTCGTGAATGTGATGCGCTTTTCGATGTCCGAGCCAGTAATCAGCCCGACAAGGCGTCCGCTTGCGTCCACCAAGGGCAATTTTTCAATTCGGTTTTGATAGAGAATGCGCCTTGCCTCCTCGAGGCTCGTGTTGGCAGGGGCGGTAATCAACTTCTCGCGCGGTGTCATGACATCCGCCACGCGCGCATCCAATCGGTCCAAGTAACGGACATCACGACCGGTGACCATGCCCTCGAGCCGCCCTTCCGCATCAATCACGGGGAAACCCGAAAAGCCGTTTTTCGCCATGATCGCGCGGACATGATCGACGGAGTCCTCCTTGCGCACGGTGTGCGGCTTCTGAATCACCGCATTTTCCGAGCGTTTAACTCTGGAAACCATCGCAGCCTGCTCATCAATCGGGCACGCGCGGTGAATCACGCCCATCCCGCCTTCGCGCGCCAACGCAATTGCTAAATCGTGCTCAGAAACGGTGTCCATCGCTGCCGATACAACCGGCAGAAAAAGTGGAATACCCGCCGTGACATGCGTGGAAAGGTCTGCCTCACCGGGAAGAACCGAGCTCAAAGCCGGCACCAGAAGCACGTCGTCAAATGAAAGTCCTAAAGAAATCTCCGCCATGGGGGAGTCAATAGAGGGGCATGCCCCCCCGCAAGCGCGAATTTTCGGCAATCTGAAACACTTCGCGCGAATCCCTCATTCCCAAGCGCCCATGCCACGAAAAATTTGCAGCCGCAGCCGGCTTCAATCGATGATTCGCCGCATTGGAATCATGTTCGAATACTCGAAGCCGCGCTTTTTGAAAAACTCCTGAGATTCCGCGCTGATCCGGTCGGTGAGCAAGGTGATGCGCTTGAAATGCTTCTGCTTCGCAAAATCCGCCACGTAATCCAGCAACATCCCACCGTAACCTTGGCCACGGTGGTCCGGGTGAATCACCACGTCTTCCATCAAGATCACAAATCCCCCACGCGCCGTCGAAATGGTGAACAGTAAATTCACCATGCCGAAAATCCGATCATCATTCCGCACCACGAAAATCCGCCCGCGACTCGGCTGCTCAAGAATCAACTCCAAGCCACGCTCCTGCACGGCACGATCCGGCGTAAAATCTCCGGAAAGCGAGAAAAGGCTCATCACCAGCTCAGTAAGTGCCGGCAAATCCTCAATCGTCGCTGGCTCCACGCGGGGATGGTCATCCCGCATCGTTGGCGTTTTCGCAGCGCTGTTGTCGTTCACGGGCGAGACTCTTGCACAATTTCAAATCGCAGGCACGAATTTTCCAAAACTCACCACTTTTCATCACAATCGACTAAGGACTAAGAAGATCCGGGCGATTCTCACGCGTCCTCGCAAGCGCCTGCTCGGACTTCCACGCCGCAATTTTCGCGTGATTTCCGGAAATCAAGACTTCGGGCACGCGCATGCCTCGGAAGTCGATTGGCCGCGTGTAGGCTGGCGCTTCCAGCAAGTTTGGATCGGAAAATGATTCGTCAATCGGCGATCGCTCATCGCCCAAGGCACCTGGCAGAAGCCGGATCACCGCATCACAAAGCACCGCCGCCGCCAGCGCTCCGTTGGTTAAAATGTAGTCTCCGATGGAAATCTCGTCGTCCACCAAAGCCTCAATCACCCGTTGATCCACCCCTTCATAGTGCCCGCAAAGAATGAGCAAATGCTCTGCGGCCGCCAACTCGCGCGCATCCGCCTGCCGGAAGGAACGCCCTTGCGGAGTCATCAAAATCACCCGCGTCTCAGGACGGCGCAGCGCCTCGACCGCCGCAAACAGTGGCTCAGGCTTCAACAACATCCCCTGCCCACCCCCACAGGGCGAGTCATCCACGCGACGATGCTTGTCCTCCGACCAATCGCGAAGTTGATGCCCAAAAACCTCGACCAAACCGGCATCTCGCGCCCGCTGGATGAGCGAGTCACTCAATGGAGCCAAGGCCACCTCTGGAAACAGCGTGACGATGTCGATCCGCATGGGCATGACTCACAATTTCAAGAAATTCTCCAACAGCCGCTTGCCATCCTGCGTGAGGATCGACTCAGGGTGAAATTGCACACCATGCACCGGGTGCTCTTTGTGCTGCAATCCCATGATTTCCCCCTCTTCCGTCCACGCGGTAATCTTCAAACAATCAGGGAGCGTCTCACGCTTCACAATCAACGAGTGATAGCGCGTCGCCTCGAACGGACTTGGCATGCCAGCGAAAACACTCTCGCCCGCGTGCAAAATTGGCGAGGTCTTGCCGTGCATCAAGCGGTCCGCGCGCACGACATCTCCCCCGTAAACCTGACCGATCGACTGGTGCCCGAGGCACACTCCGAGAATCGGCGTGCTCGCTCCCAACTCGGCGATCAGCTGACAGGAAATCCCCGCTTCTGTCGGCGTACACGGCCCGGGCGAAATACAAATGCGCTCGGGTTTGAGCGCTTTGACGTCCTCGACGGTCAGGACGTCGTTGCGGAAAATTTTCATCTCCGCGCCAAGCTCGCCGAAGTATTGGACGAGATTGTAAGTGAAGGAATCGTAGTTATCGAGAATGAGAAGCATGGGCTGTGGAGGCGAAATTTCGAATTTCAGGTTCTAGCATCAGTCGGTGATGGTGCGCGCTAGGGCGATGGCACGCAGCATGCCCTTCGCTTTGTTCACGGTTTCCTCGTATTCGTAGGTCGGATTCGAGTCGGCGACCACACCGGCCCCCGCTTGGACATAGGCCTTGCCGCCCTTGAGGAGGCAAGTCCGCAGGGTGATGCATGAGTCGTGAGACCCATCGAACCCGAAGTATCCCACCGCTCCGGCATACGCACAGCGCTTGTTCTTTTCCAGTGAGTTGATGATTTGCATCGCCCGGATCTTCGGCGCTCCACTCACGGTGCCCGCTGGAAACGTCGCGCGCAGCACATCATACGCACTGTGCGCCGGGTCCAACTCGCCGGAAACATTCGACACAATATGCATCACGTGGCTGTAGCGCTCGACGATCATGAAGTCGTCCACTTTGACTTTTCCATGCTTGGCAATGCGTCCTACGTCGTTCCGCGCCAAATCGACTAACATTAGATGCTCCGCGCGCTCTTTCGGATCCGCCAACAAGTCCGCCGCCAGCGCATCGTCCTCTTCAACGGTTTTCCCCCTCCACCGCGTTCCCGCAATCGGACGGATATCGATGCGCCCTTGAATCGACCGCACATGCACTTCCGGAGAACTTCCCACCAAGGCGAAATCATCCAACTCAAGAATAAACATGTAAGGCGAGGGATTCACCAAACGCAGCGCCCGGTAAAGATCCACCGGTGGACGCTCAAAATCCGTCTCAAACCGCTGACTCGGAACAAATTGGAAAATGTCGCCCGCCGCAATGAACTCTTTGCCCTCACGCACCATCGCTTCGAACTCTTCCTGGCTGGTGTTGCTTGCCGCCTCCACCGCTTCCACCTGAACCAGTCCATTGAGCGCCGGAACATGCAGTGGCCGATTGAGAATTTCGACCAACGCCGCAATTTTCCCGCGCGCCGCCACATAGGCCTCCTCTGGCGTGGCGAATTCATCCAGAAAAGCATTGGCAATGATCTGCAAACGCCGCAAACGGTGATCAAACACCAGCAAGGTGTCCGCAAGCATGAACATGGCATCTGGAATCCCGATCACATCCGGCGGCGGCGGCCCCAAGGTCGGCTCAAACTGCCGCACGGCATCGTAAGAAAGATAGCCCACCATCCCGCCGGAAAACTGTGGCAAGGCACCGTGGGTCACGGGTTTAAACGGCAACATCTCTCTCTCCAAAGCCGCCAAAACATCGTCATCCACCACAAAACTCCGCGATTTCGAGCCCTCACGAATCGTGATCTCCTTGCCACGCGCCTCGAAAACACACCGAGGCCCGCTGCCGACAATCGACCAACGCCCGCCTTTCTCCGTGCTCTCCGCGCTCTCCAAGAGGAACGAATGACGATGATCCCGCACCTTTAAATAGGCGGACAATGGGGTCTCGAAGTCAGCGGCAAGCTGGGTGTAAACGGGCACGACATTGCCCCGCTTCGCCAGCTCAGCGAAGACTTCCAAAGATGGCTCAACCGGAATGGAACTCACAACGCCGCGAAGCATGTCCGGGAAAAGCCGCTGGGCAAGCCCGGAGGCGCGATGCGGACGCTGAGCTGACATTTCCTTCGCATTTTTCTCTCAAAATCACGCTCTCACGGCGCAGGAGAAACTTGGATCCGGTAAAAACGCTTCGGCAAGCCCTCTAAATCATGCCGCACCGTCACTCCCGGCCCCACCGCGCCCACCGTACTCACGCCCAAGCCAAGGTTCTGCCAATCCCCCGCTCCAAGCGTCCCACTCGCCTGCCATTGATACACCCGATTCGGAAGGGTCGGAAAACTCAATGTCCACGCCTGTGCCAGCGTCACATGCGGCGCAAAACTCACACGCGGCATCGCTGAGCTGTCCGCCTCCAATGGATTCAGCCCAAACAAGAATTCGTCCATATTCTTCACACCGTCACCTTCGAAGTCGCCCACCGCGCCATGCCGACCCGCTGGATTGTCCGCATCCAAGCCGTAGGCCAATTCCCACCAATTCGGCAGCCCATCGCCATCAGAATCCATGGTGTTGTCCACTCGCATCTTCACCCATTCGCTGTCGCCCAAAGTCAACGAACCACGCCGATGCTCCGCGCGCACGGTGTGCAGGAAATTCGGGTTTCCATTGTAGAGATTCCGAAAGGTAAATTCGACTGAGTGCTCCGTGGCATTCACATTCCGCACCAAGCGATACGCCGTGCGCGCCTGCAGAACCGGCCCGTCCGGTTGACCGCTCACCTGACTGCTCACAAAAATCGAAAACTCATTCAAAAACGCCTCGTTCGTCATCCCGGCGGGAATCAGCTCTTTTTTGAAATAGACCTTCATCACATAGTTGCTATCCACCGTTTCACCGGAGATCGACGGAAACCCAATGTTGAAATTGATTGAACTCCCCGTATTCACCCGACGTGAAAGGGTGGTGTAGTGACCATCCGCATCGCTCAAGCTCATATCCGCCGCGGACGAGGCTTCTTTCAACCGCACCACAAGATTTGCAATTCCACTTGAAGGAATATTCACGTAAGTGAAACGCCACTCTTTGGCGTATCCGCTTGCACCCAAGTTGGTGGGAACAAGCACACCACCGGCCTGCTTCCATTGCTGCAATCCATTGCCATTTTCAACGCTGTCATTTCCAGCATCCAAATCGTCAATGTAATACCAAACTTCCGTCACGGATGGGTCCGTGACGACGACGGCTCCATAACTCGAGCCTCCGAGCTGGTCATTTTCTCGCGGAAAGGCGACCTCGCCCCGAGGTGCCTCGGTATCATAATAAAACACCTGCGTTTGTGTCCGGAAAATGGAAGCACCATCATTGCGCCCCACAAAGGCACGGCTCCTCAAGACGTGAAATCCCTCATCCAATCCAGTCGCCATTTCTCCGTAGTCGTTATGCACTCGGTAGCTCACAGAAGTGGCATCGAATTGATCAATCTCAAACACCGTTTCCATCCGCTCCGCCAAGTTGATGTCATTGGCTGAATAGGGAAAAACCGAGGGCGCGTCATGCGTCCGCCGGAACCCAATCTTGTAGCGCAATACGGTCCCCTGTGGCAATGCTGGTAAAGTCGCTTTCCACCAATCAGGAACCGCAGTGCCATCATTGATAGCATTGAATGACCAGTTGAGAGGCACAACGCGCGTGCTTCCTTTGCCGACACCGGCACTGCCTTCAGGATACTCAAGACCATCCGTCGTGTAATACAACCAACCTTGATCCGCTTGAAATTGATAACCCACCTTCACCCAAATATCCATCGCCACACCTGACGCCGCTTCCGGCGGCGGGTTGACTTGCAACACCTCCGCATCATTCGACGCCGCCGGATTGTGCTCGACCCAACTCGGCACCGCAAAATCACTCCGGTTCGCCCCAGTCCCATCCAAAACTGTAAAACCCGCAACTCCCACCACCGCCTGATAGGTCTCTGCGCCCGGCGAGCCTATCACATTCCTCGCACGCGCTCTAGCAGCAAATTTCTCCGCAGTCCGCCGCACATATTTCATCTGCTCATACCCCTCGTAAATCTCTGTGGAGGATTGCAAAACTCGGTCGGACGCATCCGCGGCATTGACTTGGTCGGTGTTGATCCCTGGTGGAAAATCCCTCAAATCCCCAAGCTGTGGACCCAAACCGACCATCTGAGAATTGAGATCTATCCCGCCATCCAGCTTCATCCGGATATTCTCCGCGCTACCGTCCGCCCTTGCCACAAAACGCAGATCCCCCCCGTCCGTCACGCGCGGAATCCGCACCTTGTAACCGCGCGTCATAGTATCTTCCGGCGCCACACCATACGGATTGAACGCCACATCTCCATTCACGCCATCCACCCGCCAGTGATCCATGAATCCCGCCAATTCACCATTCTGGTAGATCTGAATCGGCGCAATTTCCTCACGATGCTCAGCCGCCTGCCAAACCACGGGCATCACGGGATTGTGCCATGTGAAAGCAAACCAAGCGCCCGCAGGAACAATCGGCGGGTTCCCACCACCATCCACCAACTGCCCCGCCCCATTCACATAAGCGCGGAACTTTCCACCATACGGCGATTGATTGACCAAGGTCGCTCCCACTGGAAACCCCGTCTGCACTGGCCTCGCCTGCCCGTTTGGCTGATAGTTCCGAGCCATCATATACAAGAGCGTGCTTCCGTTCCACGAACCGCCATCCTTGTTTTCCCGCAAATCCACACGCTCATAGGCCGCGAAGTTCTGATCACTCCACCGTGCAACCTGATAGCCCCGCGCAAAGTCCCGGTGCACGGCAAGCGCTGATATCACGCTGTTATCTCCAAATTGACCCAAAAAGTTAACGCCCGACGGCTTCGGAAAATAGTCTGGTGCACCCGCCTGATTGTAGCCATCCGTGTAAACAATCGGCAATCCCTCACGCGTCATGATATAGGCATGCGCCAAGGGCCGATCCCCACCAAACAAGAAGGCATTGTCATGGCTCATCACATAGGAAACGCTCTGCGATGCCGTCCCATAACCACCGTAATTCGGCTGATCATATCCCGCCAAACTCGATCCAATCCCGTTCTTCACGGTGTTCAGCAAATTGTCGTTGGCGATGCGCATCCCCGCCTCAAGATAGCCGGACTCGGCTGGCGGCGAACCGAGATGCTCACCGAATAACATCGCATCATCCCGTGCCTGATAGGCGGAACTGTATAAGGAATCCCGGTGATTCGCCCAATCACTGAAACCGCGACTCACATTGAATTGCTCCTGAATCTGGCCATTGTATCCCCAGTTGACGAAGTCTTTGTCAGTCCCCGACTGCTTACCGAAAAAATAGGACGGCACATGCTTCACCGCATCCAAGCGGAATCCATCCGGCTTGGTCTCGTTGATGAACCAGCGCACCGCCCGAAATAACATCTGATTGACGTCCTCCGCCACGGGATTCCCCATGTTGTAAATTCCATCACCATACCCCCAAGCCGCCGTCTGCCGGGACTGCACCGTCGGATCCACGCCCGTATCCGTGAAATCCTCGGAGACCTCACCCACGTCGTGCTGCCCATTCGCATTGAGATCCGCATAGTCGAAACGCCCGTTCCCCGCACCAATCCTAACACCACCACTCACATAACCACCGTCCACATACGGCTCTTTGTCTGCGAATGGATGGACTGGCAGCCCCGCGCCGTTGGTCGCAACGGTTAGATCCGTATCGAGATACCACTCGGACCTGCCGGGATGCCGCAATCCCGTCCACTTCGGAAACGTCTGCCCCTCAGCAATTCCCGTCGGGTTGAAACTCACATTGTTCGGCACCTCCTGCGCAATGTCCCATGCAAACGGATTCCGATTCAGCACCTCCCACTCATTGCTGTAATCCGGATAGTCCGCAGGTTTCCTCCATGTCGTCCCATCCCGCACGAGGTGAAAATCCTCGGGCACAAATCCTGGCGCACCCGGAAACAACTCACCCGGCTGCGTCGCGGAGTCCAAGGGCCCGGCGTTGTGCGCCATCACATTGTCGAAATACACGCGAATCCCAAATCGGTGCGCCGCGCGGATCATCCGGACCAAATCCGCCTTGGTCCCATACTTGGTCCGCACGGTTCCACTTTGATCACGATCCCCCAAATCAAAACGATCCAAGGTATCAAAACCCACCGAATACGTCCCCGCGCCCGCCTTGAATGGCGGCGGCAGCCACAAGGAATCATAACCACGCTCTGCCAACTCCGGAATGCGACGCTCAATCTCACTCCACGTCGTCCCAAAATACTGCAAAATCACCTCGCCCTTCACCCCATGGATCAGCAGCAAGGCCACGAAAAATACGCGCATCAAAATGGGTTTCATAGCTGAAATGGATTCCCCCCTGCACGACGACCCCGCCGCCCAAGGAATTCCTTATCCATCAAATGTCAATGGATGCCCTGCGGTTTACCACAAATCCACCCTTCCACGCTTGCACAAAATTCACAATCCCACCGAAAATGAGGTTGGTCACTCTCATTTCCACGTCTATACCGTTCTTCAATGAGCGACGTCTCCACCACTCCCAAAAAACCACGCGTCAATGTCCGCCGCCCCGATGTGATGGAACGCGTCACCGCAGAAGTCGCCGTTCATTTCCACTCAACAATCGTCGAAAAATTACGCGACCGTGGCGGAAAAATCTCCGTCGGCAACACCACCGTCCTCCTCGCCGAACAATTCGGTTTCTGCTACGGCGTCGAGCGCGCCATCGATCTCGCATACGCTTCACGCCGCGTCTTCCCTGAAAATCGGATCTTCATCATCGGTGAAATTATCCACAATCCAGACGTGAACCGACATCTCCGGGAAATGGACATCCGCTCTCTCCCTTGGAAGGAACTCGACGCCTCTTACGACGAACTCACACCCGACGACGTCCTCATCGTCCCCGCGTTCGGCGCGCCCACCGAATTCATGCAAAAAGTCGAGGAACGCGGATGCTATGTGGTCGATACCACTTGCGGTGATGTCATGAAAGTTTGGCGCCGTGTCCGCGGCTACGCCAAAGACGGCTTCACCTCGATCATCCACGGAAAATCCAATCACGAGGAAACACGCGCCACCGCATCACGCGCTCTCGGGGAATCTGGGTTGGGCCATTATCTCGTCGTCCTCACGCTCGCCGACGTGGATTATGTCTGCAATTTCATCCTCAATGGCGGCGATTCTGCCGAATTTCTTCTCCGCTTCCAAGACGGCCACTCTCCTGGCTTCGATCCCCAACTCCACCTCCGCCAAGTCGGCGTCGCCAACCAAACGACGATGCTCAAAAGCGAGACCGAGGAAATCCAACGCCGGATTCGACACGCCATCGTCGAGCGCGACGGTTCGGAAGCCGCCTTCCAAATGTTCGACACCATTTGCGGAGCCACTCAGGAACGCCAAGATGCGCTGTTTGATATGCTGCGCAACCCGATGGACCTGCTGCTCGTCGTCGGCGGTTATAATAGCTCAAACACCGCACACTTGGTGGAAATCGCCGAACCCCAAGTCCCAACTTTTTTCATTCGCAGCGCTGCATGCATCAAATCACTTGAGGAAATCGTCCACTACGACTTGCACCAGAATGAAGAGAAAACCTCGAACTACTCGCAGCTTTTCTCACC
>JBEGOB010000083.1:0-12474 GCA_041182265.1 Verrucomicrobiota bacterium
GCGATCGCGTGATGATCGATGCCTGCCGCGCCTCACGAAAACGCGCCGCTGCGACTTTCAAATCCCGGTTGTTCTCCAGCGCCTCTTCCACCGCTCGATTCAAGGTGGAATCCCCCAAGGCAGCCAACCAAGCACCGCTGATTTTCCCATCACTGCCGCTTGAAACCGCCGCCCACGAACCAGGCGTCCGAATCACCAAAGCATCCGCCGATCGCCCAAAGCGCAGGGATTCACAAGAAACCGCCAACAACGCGCAAGTCCACAAAACCTCACGCCCTATCCAAGTGAATTTCATTTTTATCATGCGTCGTAAAGTTTTAGGAATTCGATTCTTGGACCGCTTCACCCACCGCAGAAGACGGTGGCAAGTCGCCATCGGCCGAGCGAAACGGCCGCTTATACCAAGCCCACGCACGCCCGAGTTGCCCCACCAGATCTTCCGCCGCCAAATACGATGCGGGAATCAGGAATAGCGTGATTCCCGTCGCAAACAAAATCCCGAACGCCAGCGATGTGGCCATCGGAATCAACAACTGCGCTTGCAATGAGGGATCAAACATCAAGGGCACCAAACCCACAAACGTCGTCAGCGAGGTCAGCAAAATAGGCCGGAAACGACGCGTCCCTGATTGAATGACCGCTTCGAAAATATCTTCTCCCGCACGCTTCTTCTGGTTGATGAAATCCACCATCACCAAGGAGTCGTTCACCACGACTCCCGCTAAGGCAAGAATCCCAAAAATAGAGAGGTAGGACGGCGTGATGTCCATGATCAGGTGACCAAACAGGGCTCCAATCGCCCCAAAGGGAATCGCCAACATCACGAAAAATGGCTGATACAAGGAGCGAAACGGAATCGCCAACAAGGCGTAAAGCGCACAGAACAAAGCAATTCCTCCGATGACGGTGCGCTTTTTCGTCTCTTCATGTTCGGCCACATAGCCGGTGTAGCGCCACGATAACTCAGGGTGTGTGTTGAGAATTGCATCCAACTTCGGTGCCAAATTGCGTGAAATTGCCACCACATCGACATTTTCATCCACCGGTTGTGCGGCGACAGAGACGACCTGCGCGCCATCCATCCGCGTGATGTCGGATCGGCCTCGGGCGAATTCCGCCGTCGCCACCGTCCGAAATGGAGCTTCCCCACCCGCAGGCGTCCGGATCCGGAGTTGATCGAGCGTGCTCAACGATTGCCGACTGGCGAGCGGCAAGCGCACCATCACCCGCACGTCATCCCGGTCACGCTGCACGCGCTGCGCCTGCTGCCCGAAAAATGCCGCCCGCACCTGGTTGGCCAAGTCTCGCTGCGTCAACCCGAGCGACTCACCTTCCGGCCGAATCGTGATTAACAACTCATCGCGATTTCCCCCAGCATTGTTCCACGCACTCGCAATCCCTTGATAGGACTCTAAGAGCTCCTCAATCTCCTCGGTCACCTCCGTTTTCGTGTCCGAGGCCGGCCCACGGATCTCGACATTGATCGAGTCCAAGCCTTCCTCGCCCCAACCGCCGCCCCCGCGATCTCCTGAAATGCTCAAATTCTCCACGTCCGGAAGTTTTCCCACCAGTTGCAACCAACGATTTGCAATCTCGCTGTTCTTCGGCCCGGGCTCCGACCGGAATCCCGGATCCAAAACATTGATAATCACCGAGCCAAACCGCGGATCAAAACCCGGCCTGCCAATCCGCCCACCACTGGAGGTCACCGTATCGAGAATCAAGGACTTGCCCGTCGCAGGATCGACGAATTCCTCACGCAACTTGTCCACCACCGCCGCCACCTGCATGACGCGCTCATCCGTGATGTGAACCGGCGTATCACTCGGCATTTGGACACGTGCGTTGATCCGGTTCTCATCAATGGCCGGCATGTTGACGAAGCCCAGACGCCCGCTGCTCAGTACCCCCACGGACCCCATCGCCACCGCAAGAAACACCGCTAGCGTCGTGTAGCGGTGGCGCGTGGTAAACCGGAGCGCCGGATCATAGAACCGATCCACAAAGGTTTCTAAACTGTCCGCAATGGCCTTCTGAAATCTCTCAAAGCGATTGAGACGCGTGCGATGCACTTTCACATGCTTCAAGTGGCAAGGCAGCGCTAACTTCGACTCAATCAGCGAGAAGATCAGCACGGCACCCACCACCGGCGGAATCTGCTTGCTGAATGTGCCGTAGAATCCCTCGAAAAACATCAATGGGACAAACGCAACAATCGTCGTTAGAACACCGAAGGTCACCGGCACCGCGACCTCCTTGGCACCGTCCGTCACCGCATCCAAGGGCGGCACGCCGTCCTTGAGCTTGGTGTAAATATTCTCCGCCGTGACAATGGCGTCATCCACCACAATCCCCACCACGATGATGAACCCGAAAATGCTCATCACGTTGGCGGTCATGCCGAAGAATGGCATCATGATGAAGCCTCCTGCAAAGGCCACTGGAATGCCCAGCACCACCCAAAACGCAATCATCGGTCGCAGAAATAAACCCAACACAATGAGCACCAGCACCCCGCCCTGCATCAGACTGGTCACCAAGGTGCCCAAGCGCCCTTCCAGCTCAATCGACGAGTCATCCCAAATGTGCAAACTCACACCCGCGGGAAATCGCTCACTCGCCGTTTTTGCATATTTTTTGACCGCTTCGGCGATTTCCAACGCATTTTCGTCATTCAAGCGCAGCACCTCGACCATCAGCGTGGGTCTGCCATTGAATCGGTGCACTTGCCGCCCCTCCTCGAAGCCGTCAGTCACCGCCGCCACATTCCCAAGCCGCACTTCCGAGCCATCACGGTTGCTAATGACGATGCTCTCAAACTCCGCCCGCGTGTAGGCCTGCCCCTTCGAGCGGATCATCAAATTTCCCTCATCCGTCTGGATATTCCCCGCGGGCAAATCGAGCGACGAGCGCTGAATCGCCGCCGTCAGATCCGTGAAAGTCAGCCCGTAATCTCGCAAGCGCATGGGATCCGCCTCAATCGCGATTTCCGGCGGATTCGCCCCCAACACAACCGCCTGGGAAATTCCGCGAATTTCCACCAAATCATCACGCACCCGCCGCGCAGCGCGCAAAAGATCAGTCTCATCCATCTCACCGACAATCGCGATCTTGATCACATCAAACCACGCCGCACTGTCAGGAATCACCATTTGCGGCGGCTCAGTCTCACTCGGTAAATTATTCAAACGGGAAACCCGGGTTTTGATTTCCTCAAGCATTTCCCGCATATCCTCGCCCTCCTGCGCGCGGACCGTCACCCGCCCGTTGCCAGTGCGCGCGCGGGATTCGATGAATTTCACGCCCTGAAGACCTTCCAGCGCACCCTCAATCGGTAAAATCACCGCTCGCTCGACATCCTCAGGACTCCCGCCGCGATAGTTCACGCTGATGTCCACCTGCTCAAAAATAAAGGCGGGTTGCACTTCAAGCGGCACCTTCTCCTTCAAGGACCAAGCGCCCAGCAGCAAAATGCCGAAAAGCAGGAAATTTGCCGCGATGTCATTTCGCGCGAACCAACGGATCATAAGCAAGCGATACGCAATGCCCCTACCAATGTCTAACGCGGTATTGGACGATTAGATTAAGTTTTTTACCAAATTTGCCGCAAAAATTGGTGAAACCACAAATCATTAGCAAACAACCCAAGTTAATAATTAAATCTTGACCCCAGCGTTTTGACTGCCTACCGCTGCGGCGTCGCACAACTCCGCGACCGCCAAGCCACTCTCCATTTTTTTCCACCTCCATGCCAAACTACCATCTCAGCCACCTTGACCAACTCGAAGCTGAGGCCATTTTCATCCTTCGGGAAACGGCCGCGCAATTTGAAAATCCCGCACTGCTCTTTTCAGGCGGCAAGGACTCGATCGTCATGGCTTGGCTCGCCCGCAAAGCCTTCTGGCCCGCACGCATGCCCTTCCCGCTCGTCCACATCGACACCGGTCACAATTTTGTGGAAACGATGACCTACCGCGACGAATTCGTGGATCTGATCCGCGCCTCGCTGGTCGTCGGCTCCGTCCAAGAATCCATCGACACCGGACGCGTCGTCGAAGAAAAAGGCCCGAACGCCTCGCGCAATAAACTGCAAACAGTCACGCTTCTCGACACCATCGAAAAAGGCCAATACGACGCCTGCCTCGGCGGCGGCCGCCGCGATGAGGAAAAGGCACGCGCCAAGGAACGCTTCTTCTCACACCGCGACGACTTCGGCCAATGGGACCCGAAAAACCAACGCCCCGAGCTCTGGAACCTCTTCAACGGACGCAAGAACCCCGGCGAACACTTCCGCGTTTTCCCGCTCTCCAATTTCACGGAAATGGACATCTGGATGTACATCCAACGCGAAAATATCCCTCTCCCCCCCATCTATTTCTCGCACGAGCGCGACGTCTTCGAGCGCAACGGCTCGCTCCTCGCAGTCACGGAGTTTCTCAAACCCCAAGCTCATGAACCCGTCACCCGCCGCGTGGTCCGCTTCCGCACCATTGGCGACGCAACCTGCACCGGTGCTGTGGAATCCACCGCAGCCAATCTCGATGAAGTCATCGCGGAGGTCGCCGCCGCTCGCCAAACCGAACGCGGCACCCGCTCAGACGACAAACGCTCGGAAACCGCCATGGAAGACCGGAAGAAGGAGGGCTACTTCTAACCAAGTGCCGACGGCTCAGCGGGCGAGGATCAACCAAAATCTGAGCGCTCGCTGATCACCAAATTCCCGCATTTTCCCGACTCACGGATCACCCATCACTTTTTAACTTTCTCTCCTATGGACCTACTTCGCTTCTCCACCGCCGGCTCTGTTGACGACGGCAAATCCACTCTCATCGGCCGCCTTCTTTATGATTCTAAATCCATCTTCGAGGACCAACTCGAAGCCATGGAGGAATCTTCCCGCCGCCGTGGCGATGAAAACGTCAATCTCGCCCTCCTCACGGACGGTCTCAAGGCCGAGCGCGAACAAGGCATCACCATCGACGTCGCTTACCGTTATTTCGCAACCCCCAAGCGGAAATTCATCATCGCGGACACGCCCGGCCACATCCAATACACGCGCAACATGGTCACCGGCGCGTCCACCGCGAACTTGGCGATCATCCTCATCGACGCTCGCAAGGGCGTGATCGAGCAAACCAAGCGTCACAGCTTCATCGCCAACCTCCTGCGCATCCAACACCTCGTCGTCGCGGTGAATAAAATGGACCTCGTGGATTACTCCGAGGAAGTTTACTCGAAAATTATCAAGGATTTCCGCGATTTCGCCTCGCGCTTGGACAACATCGTCGAAATCACCGACATCCCGATTTCCGCACTCAATGGCGACAACGTCGTGGACAAGTCGGAGCACATGCCTTGGTACCAAGGCCCAACTTTCCTTTACCACCTTGAAAACGTCTATGTCGGCGGCGAGGAAAACCACGTGGACGCACGCTTCCCTGTCCAGTGGGTGATCCGCCCGATGAGCGACGAATGGCACGATTTCCGCGGCTACGCTGGCCGCGTCGCAGGCGGTGTTTTCAAGCCTGGCGATGAAGTGACCATCCTGCCATCCGGCTTCAAAACTCGCGTCAAAGCGATTCACAGCCCGGACGGCGAGCTGGCAGAAGCCTTCGCCCCCCAATCCGTGTGCATCACACTCACCGAGGAAATCGACATTTCGCGCGGCGACACTCTGGTCAAATCGAACAACCCTCCGCGCGTCGAGCAGGACATCGAAGCCATGATCTGCTGGTTCTCCGCCAAGCCCATGCCGCCCAAGGCGAAATTGGTCATCCGCCACACCACTCAGGAAACCAAAGCCATCATTCAAGACGTGAAATACCACGTCGATATCAACACGCTCCACAAAATCGAGGGCGTGGACGGCTTCTCCATGAACGACATCGGACGCATCACGCTCCGCACCGCCGTTCCTCTCATCCATGACTCCTACCGCCGCAACCGCATCACCGGCTCGTTCATTCTGATCGATCCAGGAACCAATGAGACGGTCGCAGCAGGCATGATTGTCTAGGGCTGCGCGGGCATGGATTATGGCTTGCCCTCCGCCCGAGCATCGCCATTGATCAGGCATGAAAACTTACCTCGATTTGATGCGCGACGTGCTGGAGCACGGCGAGGAGCGCAGCGACCGCACCGGGACTGGCACGCTGTCGGTCTTCGGTCGGCAGGCGCGCTACGATCTGCGTGAGGGTTTTCCCTGCATCACCACCAAGAAATTGCACCTCCGCTCGATCATCCACGAGCTCCTCTGGTTTCTCCGTGGCGAGACGAACATCGCCTACCTCAAGGAAAATGGCGTCACCATCTGGGACGCTTGGGCCGATGCCGAGGGCGAGCTTGGCCCAGTTTACGGCAAGCAGTGGCGCGCTTGGGAAACTCCCGACGGCCGCTTCATCGACCAAATCCATCTTTTAATCGACGGGCTTCTTGGCAACCCACATTCACGCCGCCACATCGTTTCCGCGTGGAATGTCGGTCAAATCCACCAAATGGCGCTGCCACCCTGCCACCTGCTTTTCCAATTTTACGTCCATCAAGCCGGACCCGACGGCCGCCCCGGCCTGTCATGCCAGCTCTACCAACGCAGCGCGGATTTATTCCTCGGCGTCCCTTTCAACATCGCCTCCTACGCCCTGCTCACCCAGATGATCGCCCACGTCTGCGGCTACGAACCCCGCGATTTCGTCCATACGTTTGGCGATCTTCACTTGTACACCAACCACTTGGAACAGGCGAAACTCCAACTCACCCGCAGCCCGCTGCCACTTCCCAAGCTTTGGCTGAATCCCGCGGTCAAAAATATCGACTCCTTCACCTTCGACGATATTCGCCTCGAAGATTACGCGGCGCACCCGCACATCAAAGGCTCAGTCTCCGTTTAACAGCATGCCAGCGCCACTCCACCTCACCGCCATCGTTGCAATGACGCCCGAGCGCGTCATCGGACGAGATGGCACACTGCCATGGCACTTGCCCGCGGACTTGGCATTTTTCAAAAAATCCACCACCGGCCACCCCATCGTCATGGGCCGTAAAACCTACGAATCCATCGGACGCCCCCTCCCCAAGCGGCGCAACATCGTTCTCACCCGTGACCGAAATTGGTCTGCTGAGGGCGTCGAGGTCATTCACTCGCCCGACTCACTCGCCGCACTCCCCGATCTCGCAACGCAAGTCTTCATCATCGGCGGCTCGGAAATCTACGCCGCATTCTTACCTCATCTCACAGATCTGTGGGTCAGCCACCTCCAGCAAAGTTACGCTGGCGATACCTATTTGCCGGAATTTGAAACGCAGTTCCCCGTTTCAGAAGTCATTGAAACCCACCCCGACTTCACCGTCCGCAAGCACAGCAGGTAACAGGCAGCAAAAACGCGCCCCAGACTGATGAATTCATCATTGGACAAGCGCCCATGCTCCTGACAATGTCTTCACAAAGCTGCAGTTACACGTCCCAAATGAATTCCGCGATTTTCGAAGTTTCCCTCGTCCTCATCCTTCTTGTTGCAAACGGCGTTTTCGCCATGACGGAAATCGCCATTGTGTCCTCTCGCAAGGGACTGCTCCAATCGATGGCGGACAAGGGCAACAAAGGCGCGGCTAGGGCGCTCATCCTCTCAGAAAACCCGAATCGCTTCCTCTCCACGGTGCAAATCGGCATCACGCTGGTCGGCATCGTCGCCGGTGCCCTAGGCAGCGGCACCGTCGCAACCCGCCTGGCGGAAGTCTTGGTGATCGTCCCAATCATCGGTGAATACGCGAAACCAGTTTCCCTTGCGATCGTCATCGGAATGCTCACCTACCTATCATTGGTCGTCGGTGAGTTGGTCCCGAAGAGACTCGCCATGAAATTTCCGGAAGCCATCGCCAGTGCCATGTCCGGCCCCATGGCCGGTCTCTCGTCCTTCGCCTCCCCCGTCGTCAGTCTGCTCTCATGGTCCACCGGCGGCTTGCTCAAACTTTTTGGCGTCCGCGAAACCGAGGAAAGTGGCATGTCACGCGAGGAACTCACCGTGCTCGTCCGCCAAGGCATGACGACCGGATCGATCAACCCCATGGAATCGCGCATGATGCAAGGCGTCATCGGTTTCGAAAAACTCGTCGCCTACGACATCATGATCCCCCGCTCCAAAATCGTTTGGATCGAGCAGGACGCGAAACACGAGGACGTCTGGCCACTGATCATGCGCAGCACCCACGGAGTCTTCCCGGTCTATCAAGGACGCCGGGAAAATCTAATTGGAGCCGTTTCAATCAAAGACATCTATGGCAAACTCGCAGCGCACGAGCCCGTTTCTTTCCAATCGATCATGCATCCCCCGCTGCTTGTCCCGGAAACTCAAAAAGCCAGCACACTGCTTGAAACCTTCCGCAGCTCCGGCCAGCGAGCGGCATTCGTCCTCGACGAATTTGGAAGTGTGATGGGCATGGTCACTCTCATCGATTTGATGGAAACCATCGTCGGCGATGTCCCATCCAAGGAGGAGCAACTCACCATGCCCGTCAAACAACGCGAAGACGGCACTTGGCTCATCGACGGACTTTTCGAAATTGAAAAACTCCCCGAGCGCCTCGAAGGATTCATCATGCCCGAGGGCGGTGGTGATGATTTTCAGACGGTTTCCGGTTGGTTGATGAGCGAACTCGGCCGCGTTCCTGTGGAAACGGATAAAATCACCGCCGGAAACTGGACGTTTGAGGTCATCGACATGGACAGCACGCGCGTGGACAAGGTCCTAGCAACCCAGACTCCGCCGCCACCCCAAGCAGAGTGAACCGCCAAGGGAATCGCGGATTCGAAAATTCCAATTCCCTCCTCATTCGCGGCTCCTGCGGTTTCACCATCTCTCCCGCAATCACGATCCTCAAACCACGCCACACAAGCGCGGCTCAATCCGTCGGCACTCGACCACTGGATTTCCACACAGGCTCATGCGGCGCGCGAATTCGCCACCATCCAGCTCACCCGCTCAATTGCCAAGACGGGCAGCAATCGCTTTTTCGGAGTTCTCGATGAGCACACGAAGCTCAGAATCCGAGCCCACAACGATTTCTTCCAGCAAATTCAAACTTTCCTGGCCACCCACGCGCCCTAGAATCCGGACGGCGGAGTGCCTCATGCTCCCGGAAGTTTCAGGAAGTCGATTCAAAATCAGTTTTTCCGCAGGAGATCCTAAATCTCCAAGCAAAGACTCCCACGTCGCAGGCGCACCAAACCATAGCTGATCCAGCACGGCCGCTGATTCCGGATGCTTTTCCTTCACCAGCAAGGCAACCATCTCCGGTGGAATCTCCGCATTTCGCTCCATCAAAATCTTCACTTCCTTGAGGGCTGCCGCGCTGGCCGCACCTGGCTTGTCCGCCCAAACCATCAAGGCCTCACACACATTTCCTTTGAAATCCACATCCGCCTCACTCAAGAGAGCCATCAACATCCGCGTGATATCATTCCTGTAGATCTTCGGCTCCGCCTTGGCCAAGCGCTGCACCGCACGCTTCACACGCTCGAAGTCGATACTCTCTAACTCTCTCTTGTTGAGAGTGTAATAATCCGGATCATCTTTCAATTGAAGCTTCTCAATCGGCCCTTCGATGAAATTCTCGTTATTCACCCGCACTTCGATCACGCCAAGATCCGGGTAATTTTTCTCAACTTCACCAAATGGAGCCACCAAGGCCGCCATCTCATCCAGAGTCTTGGTAATGCCTGTCACCACAAACAAGTAATCCCCACCATCCCGCGGATAGGCATGAGAAGTCGGATCCGCGTCAGTCACTCGCAAGATGTAATCACGCACCAAATACTTGTGATTGTTGCTGAGTCCGCGCAGCCAAAGCCCAATCGCACGGGTCTTTTGCCCCTCGACTGCAGCCAATCGCGCAATTTCTGACTCCAACGGGCCCGTCCCGATGCGCCCCCTCAAGACGGCCAACTCGCTTTCATCCGCATCCTTCAACAACCATGGCCGTGGCTCAACGGCCTCGACTTGAACGATATCGCTGCCCAAGGCAACAGATCCCTCCTGAAAGAAAATTGGCACCGCCGTCACGCTAGCACCCAACACCAGCGAAACAAAAAACGCTTTCACCCGGGCTTTCGGGTTCGCATAAATCAAGGCAATCATCCCCATCAAACTGGTAAAACCCGCAAGCGCAAATCGGTTCACCATGGGCATCCCATCCAAGGCACCACCCCGACTGGCCCCGAACATCAACAACAGGGCGATGAAAATCATCACCAAGACGCCCGCCGCACCCGCAATCACCCGCTGCGGCGCAACCGTCTCCAACTCAACGGGATCAGGAGGCGGGCCATACGAAACTGTCCCACCTGCCCCACCTGTTAGACCAAAACCCGCACCACTGTGCGGAACCCGTTGAAACCGATCCAACAATGGACTCGCGCGCTCTCCCGGATACACCTTCCGCCCACGCATCACAACACCACCGTCAATCTGAAATCGGTGCTCACACGCACCGCACTCCACCATCCGACCTCGCAAATCCTCGCTCACCTTGAACCGCTGCCGACAGGACGGGCAGCGAACCAACAACAAAGCGTCTTGCGTGTCTTGAGCGTCTTGAGAAGTTGAATTTGGCATGAAGTTCAAAAACACTCTCCACAAAATATCCCCGCTTTGCAACACCTAGGAACACAAGAAACTAACAAGTGAATTTCTTACGGAAAAGTTGGAAATTGACGTTTCCTGAAATTTTACCGTCAATCGTCCTTGAAAAATGGACGCCCTTCCACTGACTCACATCCCATCGCTCCGCACCGGCAAGGCATCGCACTTGGCCGAACAGCAAGGATTCGTGGACGAGGCGGAAATCGCACGCATCCTCGCCGCACCAACGCACTCCAGGCTCACCGGACAAGCCCAAGACCTCGCTCTCGCAATCGATGACTCAGACTTTGCCGGATGGCAGCACGCTCCGCAACCGCTCACACCTACCCTTCGCCCCAATCAATCGTCCCTCTCGCGTCCCCCCTTTCAAATCGCAACCCGGCGCGCCGCCCCTCCGGAAATCGAGGCCAACTCCACGCCGCCGCGGACTCACCACCCACGGCATGGCGTCTGGATTGCCGCCCTCGCAGGCATGCTTCTCTCAGCCACCATCGCCATCGGGGTGCTTCAACACTTGAAAAAGACGCCCGATTTGACCCGCAAACCGACGCAATCCCCGCAAAACCCTACTTTCCACGCCGGGACGACGCACGATCATTGACCACACGGCTCACGCCATCACACTCCCAACCCGCATGTCCCGTCCCGGATTAATCCTCAAACTCAGCTGCCACGACCAACCCGGCATCGTCGCAAAAGTCGCCAATTACGTCGCCAGCCACCGTGGCAACCTCGTCGAGTTCGCCCAATTCTCGGACCAACTCGGCGGAAAATTCTTCGCCCGCCTGGAAATCGAAACCATGGATCTCGACGTCGATGCCCAAGATTTCATCGACGGATTCGGCACTCTCGGACGCTCGCTCCAAGCGGATTGGCACTTCCGCCGCCTCCCCTACCGCATGAAAACCGCAGTCCTCGTCACCAAGACCGATCACTGCCTGAACGAAATTCTATGGCGCGCGGAACTCGACGAACTGCCCATCGAAATCACATCGATCATCGGAAACCGCCCCAACTGCCGCCCCATCGCCGAGCGCGCCAACCTCCCGTTTTACGAAATCGATATGGACGGCGACAAGCGCGAAGCTGGCTTCGCACAAATCCGCCAGCAAATCCTCGAGCAAGATGTCGAACTCATTGTGCTCGCACGCTTCATGCAAATTTTACCGGATGATTTCTGTCGAGAATTTGCCGGCCGAATTATCAACATTCACCACAGTTTCCTCCCCGCATTCATCGGTGCGAATCCCTACAAACAAGCCTACGCACGCGGGGTGAAATTGATTGGGGCCACCTGTCACTACGTCACTGGCGACCTCGACGCTGGCCCCATCATCGAGCAGGAAGTGGACCGCGTTCAGCATTTCCACACGCCCAACGACCTCGTGCGGCTAGGACGCCACTGCGAGCGCATCGCCCTAGCGAAGGGAATTCGCTTCCACGTCCACGACCGCACCATCATCGATGGCAACCGTGCGATTGTTTTTCCGGATTGAGTGCAATTGCAGGCTTTACAAGCCGCCCAAGGTCCGCCAATTTTCGCCGCGTTCCAAGGAGAGGTGGTCGAGTGGTCTATGGCACCTGATTCGAAATCAGACGTAGTGTAACAGCTACCGTGGGTTCAAATCCCACCCTCTCCGCCATCGTCTAGCACGATCTCCGCAAGTCCTTATCAATCAAGCGATTGCGAGCCATCAAGGGAAACCGCGACAGGTTTTTCACACACAATTCCACACAAGTTGACTCGGAAACCCGAGTCGATGACTAAGAAACGCAAACGCCGCAGTGCAATCGTGGAAATTGGAAGAGGTCCGACCAAGGTCCGGATTTACACGATCAA
>JBEGOB010000084.1:0-10171 GCA_041182265.1 Verrucomicrobiota bacterium
CATGAGCACGCGCCCGGTGACTGCGCGCCTGATCCGCAGGACTCGCACCATCACCACCACCACGACTGCTGTTGCGCGCATGCCCTGCCGCTCGGCATCGAGCCTCAGCACCCATGCCGTCTTGGCGTCCCCCAATCGACGCGTCTCGGCTTTCGCAATGAGGCTAAAATCCCGCCTGAGGGACCGTTTTTGAGTTCGGAAAAGCCACCCTTGATCTAAGCGCGCCACTTTTGCGCCCCGGCGTGCCCACATGGCGCGCCGCCATCCCTCGCTTTTCCACCGAGCCGCCATTTCCTGGCGATTGCTCTCTCTCAAACAAATCATCATGTCCAAATTTTCATCTTGGGTCTTGCTGGCACTCGCCTGCACGTCCCTCCCCTTGCGCGCCGAACCCGGCCTCGTGATCTCTCTCAACAACGTCGCGGACCGCATCCGCTCACAAAATCCTGACCTCGCCGCCGCACGCGTCCGCATCCAAGAAGCCGTCGGACGCATGAATCAAGCTGGCCGCCTCGCCAATCCCGAGCTCGAAACTTCCATCGAGCAAAACTCGGAATTCCGCGAGGGACGGCTGCAATTTGAGCTTTCCCAACGTTTTCCAATCACGGACAGACTGCGCCTAGAGAAGGAAATTTCGCTCACGGAGCTGAAAACGTCTGAAGCGGAAGTCCGCGAAGTCGAGCGATTGTTAGTCCGCCAAGCCCGCGCCGCCGTCGTGCATTGGCTGGCCAACCGCGCGCACCTTGATTTGCTAGCCGAGCAGACGGCGAATGCCCAACAATTGGCAGACGCACTGACACGCTCGCTCGCTCAGGGCGAGGCATCCGCACTCGACGTCAGCCAAGCAAAACTCGCCACCGCGAGCCTCGCCATCGAGTCGCGCAGCCTCACCGCCAAGCGCGCGGAACTCGCCGGCGAACTGAAGTTGCTCCTCGGCATCCGCGCCACCGAGCCACTCAACATCATCGGTAAACTGCCAGAACCCACACCCCCCAAGGCGCTCAACCCCATCTCACAACGCCCTGATCTGCAAGCTGCAAAGCTCGCTTTCAGCACCGCGACCCAGGAGCTCTCACTCGAATACGCACGCCGCTACGACGACGTGGAAGGCGGGATTTTCGCCGCCGCCGAGCGCAGCGAGGACGTGCCGGAAGGCCTAACTCATGAAGCAATGCTCGGACTCCGCTTCAAGGTCGCCTTGCCATTCTGGAACAAGAACGAAGGTGCCATCAAAGCCGCCGAGGCGAAGCAACAACGCCGCCGCATGGAGACCGCCGCACTCACCCGCAGCATTCACCTAGAAGCGCAAACCGCTCACGCCGAGATGCTAGAATGGGCCACACTCGTCGATGAAATCACCGGAAATTTACTCCCTCTCGCGAACGAACAATCCGAACTAACCGAGGCCGCCTATCAAAATGCCGAAGAGACGATCCAAGGCCTCCTCCGCTCCCGCGAAAAATGTCTCGAACTCGCTTCCGCACGCCTCAACGCCCTCCGCGAGTTTCACCTCGCACGCATCCGCCACGAGTCCGCACTCGCACAACCTTGAACTTTCCACCTCACATGCACCGCTCACTTTACCCTCTAATTTTTGCCGCATTCACCACGATTCTCACCGCAGAAGAAGCATCGCGCGGCGATCAAACTGTCGTCCTAGATGCAACCAGCGTCGCGAATATCGGCATCGAAACCGTCGAAGCCGAGGAGCGCGATTTCGAACACCGCATCCGCGTTCTCGGCGAGATCACCCACACTTGCGAAAGCCACTCGGTGCTTTCCACACGCATTCCTGGCCGTGTCACCGAGGTTTTCAGCCATGAGGGTGATTTCGTGAAATCCGGCGAAATCATCGCACGCATCGAGAGCCGCCAACCTGGCAATCCACCGCCGATCATCGAACTGAAAGCCCCAGCAAACGGACTCATCACCCGCACCGACGTCCACCTCGGCGCACCCGTCGAACCCGACAAGGAGCTTCTCGAAATTCAAGATCTATCCACCGTCTGGGCGATCGCAAAAATCCCGCAGCACCAAGCCCCGATTCTCAAGCCCAAGCTCAGCGCCGAGATTCACATCCCCGCACTCGGCGACGGAAAAATCATTGGAAATTATCTCCGACTCGACGTCGCTGCAGACGCTGCAAGTGGCACTATTCAGGCGATTTTCCAAGTGCCCAATCCCAATCTCCGACTGCGCCCCGGCATGCGTGCCGAGCTATCACTCGTCACCGCAAAGCGCGCGGGCATCCTCAGCATCCCGCGCAACGCCCTGCAAGGAGACCGCTCGAACCGCTTCGTCTTTATCAAAGACTATGAGTTAGAAAACGCCTACGTCCGCACCCCAGTCAGCGTCGGAGAAATCAGCGGAGAGAGCGTCGAGATCACCGCCGGGCTCTTCCCAGGGGATGAAGTCGTGACCCGCGGCTCATACGCACTGTCCTTCGCCGGCAAGGGCAGCGCCTCTCTCAAGGAGGCGCTGGATGCCGCGCACGGCCACCCACACAACGAGGACGGCACGGAAATGTCCGCGGAGCAACTCGCCGCCACTGGCGCGGATCACGGCCACAGCCACGACCATGAATCCAACAGCTCGCTCACGCTCTTCCTCGCGATCACCTGCGCCGTGCTGCTGCTCCTGCTGTTTGCGTCGCCCTTCATCTTCAGCTCCATCGCGAAAGCCAAACGCTAATGCTCAATCACCTCATCCGCTTTTCTCTCAGAAACCGCGCGCTCGTCATCGCCGCCGCGCTGCTGGTGCTTCTCCTCGGTCTGCGCACCGCCACGGAACTCCCCGTGGAAGTCTTGCCAGACATGACCAAGCCCACCGTCACCATCCTCACGGAAGCGCCCGGCCTCGCTCCCGAGGAGGTGGAATCCCTCGTCACACGCCCTCTGGAAAACTCTTTGTTAGGTGTGGGCGGACTCGACCGTCTGCGCTCCAGCTCAGATGTCGGACTCTCGCTCGTTTTCGTGGAATTCGACTGGGGCACGGACATCTATCATGCACGCCAACTCGTCCAAGAACGGCTGAACTCCGCAAATCTCCCAGACAACGCTCGCCCCGGAATGACTCCGGTCTCATCGCTGATGGGTGAAATCCTGCTCGTCGGACTCCGCTCGAAGGACGGAAAAATCGCACCCATGGACCTCCGCACTTTCGCGGAATGGACGCTCGCACGCCGACTCCAAAGCATCAAAGGCGTGGCCGAAGTCCTCGCCATCGGCGGCGGCGTCAAACAAATCCACGTCGAGCCAGACCCGCTCAAACTTCAAGCTGAAGGCATCAGCCTTGCCGAGTTAGAAGCCGCCGTCTCGCTCGCTGCTGGCAACGCGACCAGCGGCTATCTCCAATCCGGACCTCGCGAAATCATGGTTCGCAATCTCGCCATGTCCGCCGATCCCGCAGACATTGCCGCCGCCGTCATCCTGCGCAAAAACGACCGCATCATCACCATCGGCGACGTAGCAAACGTCCGCTTCGGCGTGGCCAGCATGCGCGGCGACGCAGCCATCGCATTGAAAAATCAGGGCGACACCCACGAATCTCCCGCCGTCATTCTCAGCATCGATAAATCCCCTGGCTTCGACACGCTGAAACTCTCGGCCGACATCGAAAAATCTCTCGCAGAAATCCGCCCCAGCCTCCCTCCCGGCGTCGAGGCGGAAATCCTCTTCCGCCAAGGTGACTTCATCGAGAGCGCCATCGGCAATCTTCAAGAGGCGATCCGCGACGGCGCCATCATGGTCACCATCGTCCTATTCATCTTTCTGCTGAATTTCCGCACCACTCTCATCACCCTAACCGCCATTCCGCTGTCATTCGCCATCACTCTTCTAACATTCAAATACTTTGGCATCAGTGTGAACAGCATGACCCTTGGCGGCATCGCCGTGGCCATCGGCATGGTGGTGGATGACGCCATTGTGGATGTGGAAAACGTCTTCCGCCGTCTTCGTGAAAACGCGCGACTTGCCACCCCGCTTCCCAAGCTGGACGTCATCGCCAGCGCATCCAGCGAGGTCCGCTCCAGCATTCTCTACGCGACATTGCTCATCATCCTCGTCTTCATCCCGCTGCTCGGCCTTGCTGGACTGGAAGGTCGGCTCTTCGGGCCCATCGCGCTTGCCACCATCGTCAGCATGAGTGGCTCATTCGTCGTCTCTCTCACGGTGATTCCCGTGCTTTGCTCATTCCTGCTAGGCGGTCGATCCAAGCCCGAAACCACGCGTGAAAGCTGGGTCACGCGGACGATCCAATCTATCGTCAAGCACACATTCCTCCGCGCCGCATTCAAGGCACCTCTCGCCGTGATCGCCGTCACCTGCATGCTCGTGACCGCTGCCGCCATGCTCTATCCAAGCATGGGCAAAGAGTTTCTCCCCACTTTCAACGAGGGCAGCGCCACCATTTCCTTGGCCAGCGCCCCCGGTAGTTCACTCGCCCAATCCAACGAAGTCGGGAAAAAAGCAGTCGAACTTCTCATGCGGATTCCTGAGGTAAAATCCGTCGGACGCCGCGCAGGTCGCGCCGAGCGTGACGACCACGTCATGCCTGTTTCCGTCAATGAGTTCGACGTGGAGTTCCACCCTAACGGACGAAAACGTGCTGTCGTCTTCGCTGAAATCCGCAAACAACTCCAATCCATCCCCGGCACCTTCGTCAATGTAGGCCAACCCATCGGCCACCGCCTCAGCCACATGCTCAGTGGCGTCTCCGCGAAAATCGCGGTGAAAATCCATGGCCCCGACCTCGCAGAACTCCGCTCACTCGGCACCAAGGTCAAGGACGCCGGACTCACGATTCCAGGGCTAACCGACGTCAATCTCGAAGCTCAAGTGCCCATCCCGCAAATCCGCATCGAAGTGGATCGCGAGCGGGCGCGCGCCGAGGGAATCCCACCCGGCATCATCAATGCACAAATCTCAAAACTCCTCGGCGGCACGGAACTCGGCGAACTCCGCGAAGGCGAGGCAAGCATCGACCTCGTCCTCCGTCTATCCGAAAAATGGCGCACTTGGCCTGAAAAAATTGGCGATCTATCCGTCACGACGCCGGATGGCCGCCAACTGCCGCTTTCCCACGTCGCAGCCATCCATGAGGTCACCGGCCCTAACGTAATCAACCGCGAGAACGGCCAACGCCGCATCGTCATCGGCGCGAATACTGATGAACGCGACTTGGAGTCGCTCGTGGAACAATGGCAAGCCGCCGTCGCCCGCCTCGGCCCGCTGCCCGAGGGATACACGGTCCGCTTTGAGGGCGAATACCTCGCACGCCAGCAGGCGTCCCAGCGGATTCTCATCCTCTTCGCGGCAGTGACCGGAGTGATCATCGTTCTACTAACAAGCTATTTCCGCAGTGTCTCGCTCGCCTTGCAAGTGATGCTCAATTTACCGCTCGCCCTTGCCGGCGCGCTCGCATTCACGTGGTGGAAAATTGACAATATCAGCATCGCAACCCTCGTCGGCTTCATCGCCGTCGGTGGCGTGGCGGCGCGCAACGGCATCATGATGATCTCTCACTATCTGCACCTCATGCGCCATGAGGGCGAGGTTTTCGGCATCGCCCTCATCACCCGCGGCACTCAAGAACGCCTCGTACCCGTGCTCATGACCGCTCTTTCCGCAGGCATCGCCCTCATTCCCCTCGTGCTTTCCCCCGGTGAACCCGGCAAGGAGATCCTTCACCCCGTCGCCGTCGCCATCGTCGGCGGATTGATCTCCTCGACCCTGCTCGACCTCGTGGTCACGCCCGCCGTGTTCTTTCTCATCGGTCGCAAAGCCGCTGAAAAATCTCTCAAGCTGGATGCACCAGCAACCCGTTAGAAACTAGAATTAATAATCCATCATCCAATGAAAACAACCCGCATCGCCCTCATCCTCGCCCTCAGCGCCAACTTCGCCCTCGCTCACGAAGGCATCGAACTCGGCCCCAACAAGGGCCGCATTCTTGAACTCAGTCCAGACGAGACGCTCCACGCCGAGGTCACGCAAAAGGACGCCAAACTTCACATCGCCCTGCTCGACAAGGACATGAAGCCCATGCCCGTGGATGCACAACTCATCACCGCCACCGCTGGCACTCGCCAAAAGCCAATTAAGTTAGAAGTCACTCGCGACGCCACCGGATTCACCTTCCAAGCGCCCGGCGAGAAGGAATGGCTGATCCTCCGCTTCCAGGCAAATTCCGAGGCCAAGCCCATCACCGCACGCCTTGAATTCGACACTTCAACCTGCGCCCCCTGCGCCAATCCCGAGTGGCGCTGCGCCTGCGCAGAGACGGAAAAACCCGAGTGAATCCCGCGCACGGCTACGGACGGACACTTCCACGCACCTTGATCGGCTCAGCATGCAGCCAAGCCCGCATCAAGTTCGCACTCTCGGTTAGGTTTCCTAACATCCGCCATTTCGAGTTTTGGAGAACATGCGCCTCATCGCGATTTTCATCCACCACACACCACGGCCGCGAGCCGGAGGAATGAATCATCCGAAAGCCCGACGCATCCACCACCACAAAGGCGACATGAGTGTCCAGCCCGACGAGATAGATTCCCGGCGTGGCGGCGCTCATGTCGTCCGCAAATTTCGCGTAGCTTTTTGAAATCGTTAGAGAACAGGCTTCTTTCGGCAAAAATGAGCGTAAAATGTTCTCCGACGCTTGCTTGGCGAGATCGTAGCGGTTCACCTGGAATCCCGCATCCTTCAGAACCGTTGAAACGAAGTATCCGCAGGCAATTGCGCCGCCCCCCGGCGTGGCGGCCGTGCCGTTGAAGTCCCAAGGCGTGCCCAGCCAGCAACGCATCATCGCCGGCAACACCAACTCCAAAATCACCCGCGCATCCTGCTCGGCCAACTTTCTAGCAGCATCCGTGGTGGCCGCAGCGTGGCGGCTCGCAAGGTTTTTCCTCCAAGTTTCCAGCTCGCTGCCAAGCACGGCATAGGTCACCGGGTCCGGCTCCGGCCTCTTGCTGATGCCAGAAATTTTCCCACCGAACTTAAGATCCACCCAAGAAACCAAGGGCACGCGGCACCACCATGCACCGGCACCCACCAGCACCAGCGCCACCAAACCTAGCCCGTAAAATTTCCGCATCGCATGAGCGTATGCACGGACCGCCGCTTGCGACAAGCTTGGTCGCCGCCTTGCAATTCTCTCACGCAACGGAGAAACTCCGCCCGCCATGCTCAAGCAAGAACGCGCGAATCACCTCCTGAGACGTCTCGAAGAACTCTATCCGGAAACTCCGATCCCGCTGGACCACAAGAACCCCTACACGCTGCTCATCGCGGTTTTACTCTCCGCCCAGTGCACGGATCTGCGCGTGAATCTCGTCACGCCCGCACTCTTCGCCCTAGCAGACAATCCCGCAGCCATGATGCGCGTCCCCGTCTCGCGGATTCTTGAAATCATCCGCCCATGCGGCCTCTCACCCACGAAATCCGCCGCCATTTCCGAACTTTCAAAAATTTTGGTAGAGAAGCACGGCGGCGAAGTCCCGCAGGATTTCGCGTCTCTGGAAGCTCTGCCCGGCGTAGGTCACAAGACCGCTTCAGTCGTGATGGCGCAGGCATTCGGCGTGCCCGCCTTCCCCGTGGACACGCACATTCACCGCCTCGCCACGCGCTGGAAACTCACTTCAGGCAAAAATGTGGTGCAGACGGAACGGGATTTGAAAAAACTCTTCCCGCGCGATTCATGGAACCGCCTCCACCTGCAAATCATCTTCTACGGCCGCGAACATTGCTCCGCCCGCGGCTGCGATGGAAAATCCTGCCTGCTCTGCCGCGAACTTTTTCCCAAACCCGACCGCCCCGGAATCTCTCGCAAACCCGCTTAAAGCGTGGCCACCAAGGATTCCGCCGCATCAGTGAACGCCGGAAATTCCGGCTGCCAACCACAATTCCGCAGCTTTTCGCTAGAAACTTGCTTGTGCGTCCACCCACGCTTGCGGTTGAGATCACGCGGGCCACTCGGTGGCAAGGGCTTGCCAAAAATTTTGCTTAGCTCCTGATAGCAGTCACGCTGGCTAAGCGGCGTGCTGTCGCTGACATTAAAAATCTCCCCAGCCGGAAATGGCACAGCACCCGTCAGTTGGAAAATCGCACGCGCTGCGTCATCACGGTGGATTTGATTGAGAAATCTCCGCCCATCTTCTTCAATCACCGCTTCTCCACTCAAAAATTTCCTCAAAATCACACTGCGCCCTGGCCCATAGATCCCTGATAGACGCGCAACGATGCCGCCAGCAGCCAATGTTAGGTTTTCCGCATCCAATAGCAGTTGGCCCGTCTCGCGATCCGGAATCGCCGGACTGTCCTCCGTGATGAGCGAGCCATCCGTCTGCGCATAAACCGAGGTGCTTGAAGTGAATAGCATCGGCACGCCCGGATAGGTTTCTGCCAGATTCCGGCAGCCATCCACATAGACGTGCTGATAGGCCTCCGCCCCGCCTCGACCGGACGCAGCACAATGAATGACAAGGTCCGCCGCCGGCAACTTGCGCACGGATTCGAGGTCGCCCACATCGCAAGCCAAGGAATCGTCTCCACCAGAGAGTGAAACCGCGGTGACATCCCACGCATGAGCGGCATACTCGCGTGCAATCGCTTGACCAAGGTATCCGTGGCCGATGAGAAGAAGTTTCATAGTTGGCTGGCAGCTGTGTTTTGGAAATCCCGGCGGATGTCAGAGGCGTCTGAGTTCGCCATGTCGGCGCGCTGGATCATGAGAAGATAGATGCGCTTTTTCACCGGATCAATCCACCCCTGCGTGCCAAAAAGCCCGCCATGGCCGAAGGACCCGCTGGAGAGCGCGGCACTGACGCCTTGCGGCTCACGGACGACGCACCAACCGAGCCCCCAAGCATTTCCTGGAGTGAATCCCGTGCTGAGATCACCGCTCTGGACGCCCGTCATCTGCTGGACCGCGCGCACACTTAGGAAGCGCCTGCCGTCCAACTCACCGCCGTTCAAAATCATTCTAGCAAATTTCACGTAATCCCCAGCCGTCGAAAAAAGCCCGCCATTCGCCATCGGAACACGTTGCTTGTGTGAAGGCGAGTTGCCATGCAAAAAGAAAAAACCCGCGGCCTCCAAGCCACCGTCCGGCTTGCGCCGGTATGGCGTGGCCAGCCGCGCGACCTGCGCCGCTCCCGGATAGAAACTTGTGTCGCGCATCTCCAAGGGACCGAACAAACGCTCTTCAAGAAATTCTGGAAACTTCTTCCCTGAAACCACCTCCACAACGCGGGCCGCCATGTTGATCCCCGTCTGGCAATAGGCCCATTTTTCCCCAGGCTGAAATTTCACGGGCTTGGCGGCAATGAGCGGGGCGATGTCTTCCAAGGTCTGGCAGGCGCGCAACTCACTCTCCGTCAACTCACTCAATCCACTGCTGTGTGTTAGGCATTGCGCCAAGCTGATGCTCACCGGATTTCCCGCCTGATCTTTCAAATCACGAAACTCCGGCAAAAATTTCCCCACCGGATCGTCCACGGAAAGTCGGCCCTCATCCTGCATCATCATCACCGCCGCCGCAGTGATCGGCTTGGTCATGGAGGCAATCCAAAAAACTGCGTCGGCGTCCATCGGCGTGGAGTTTTCCAAATTTGAAAACCCATCGCCTGACTGATGCAGCACCTTTTCCGCATCCGCCACCAAGGTGACGGCCCCGGAAATTTCACCCGACTTGACGTATCCATCCATCTTGGCCGCGATCTCGCTGTTGCGCGGCGGCGCGCCACGCAGCGGAATCACAAGCCCCATCAAGACGACAGCTCCAGAAATCGCGGAAATTCTCATGGCCCCAACAAGCGAAATTCTCCCGGCAACGACAACCTCAAATCCCGCACGCAGCACGCTATTGCATGAAAAATCCCAGCCAAAATGAATTGGAAAAACGTGGGTCAAGGCGTCACCCTGCCAGTCTGGCCACCCCACCCACCTCCAATTCACCGAAATTTTCCGCAGCTACATCCAAATTGCCCAACTCCAACGGATGGCCCGGCACCTCTCGACGAGCTTGCGCGCCTCGTAGCCGCAGACCGCGCGCGCGATGCGCACCCGGCTTGCCAGCAGGATTTCCCTTTGCAGAAGTTAGCATTTTCACGCTAGTTTCACCCCGCCCATGCCAACCGAAGCGATTTTATCCACCGCCCGCCAATTTCTCG